>JAHEJO010000046.1 GCA_024638805.1 Acidimicrobiales bacterium | reverse complement strand
ATGTTCTTCGCTGACATCCGGATGGGAGACCTGATCGGATTCGAGTATTCGGGCATCGACGCCGACGAAGCGGCCGACGATCTCATCAACCGGATCGAGGACGCTCGCCGACAACTCGCCCGGAACGGCATCAAAGCCGGAGGCGGCGTGACACCGTTGATCACACTGGTCATCGACGGCGAAAACGCCTGGGAGTTCTATCCCAACGACGGGAGGGACTTCCTGCGAGCGGTGTATGACCGCATGACGACCACCGGGTGGCTGACCACGACGACCCCTTCGGAGTACTTGCTGAACCACCCGAACGATGCCGGGAGCCTGGACGAGGTCTTCCCCGCATCGAAGTTCTCACCGAATCTCGCCACCTGGATCGGGGAGCCCGAGGAGGCGCGGGCATGGGAGTTGCTTCGTGCCACCCGACAGGCGGTACGAACCGCAGAACGCAGGGGCACGGCGAGTGCGAGCCAACTTGCTGAGGCCACCGGCCTCATGCTCGCCGCCGAGGGTTCCGACTGGTTCTGGTGGTACGGATCGGACCAGGACTCAGGGGACGATCGATACTTCGACAACGCCTACCGCGAGCTCCTTGGTCAGGTTCACGATGCTCTGGGAGAGCTCCGCCCTCGCTGGGTATCGATACCGATCATCCCCGACCCTCGGGTGGTTCCGGTTCGTTCCACCGGCGAACCGGTAACGGTGACGATCGACGGGAACCCTGCAGACTTCGCCGACGCAACCACCTTCGACTTCACCGGCGACGGCGACATCATCTCCTCGTTGGCCGTGGCGGTGGACACCCAAACGCTCGGCCTTCTGGTCGACGGTGGTTTCGAGAACGGCATGGACATCTACCTCGGAACCCCCCGCGGGGCCAGCGCCCGGGGCACGACGATCGATGACCGCTTCATACTCGGCTTCAACGCCACCCACCTCGTCCGCTGGAACGAGGCCGATGGTGCTTGTATTTCAGGAATACTCCCTCCCGAATCGGTGGTCGACACCTATCCCCGCGTGTGCGAACCGATCGAGTCCGCCTTGTCGGCGGCCGGGCTGGAGATGGCGCTCCCGGTCGCGAAGCTGGGCGGTTTGACCGTCGGGGACAATCTTCGGATCCGGATTCAGACCGGATCGACGCTCAGCCCGTCGGCCGGGCCGGCCGAATCACCCATCCCTGACATCGCCGGATTCGACGAGATCGGTGTCTTCGCCGATCCCAAGAACGACGATCACGGCCCAGGGAACTACACGTATCCCACCGATGTCGTGTTCGCCGAAGGGAGTTATGACCTGCTCGAGGTCGTGGTCGGTGACAGCGGGACCGACGACGGCGACTACATCTTCTCGTTCCTGTTCGACGCCCCCATCCTCAACCCATGGAACTCGCCGACCGGCCTGAGCGTGCAGGCCATCGACGTGTACCTCGACTACGACCCTGATGCCTCATCGGGTCGCCGTGCACTGCTCGACGGTCGTAACGCAGAACTGGCCGGTGGTCGGGGGTGGGAGGTCGCCCTGGCGATCGAGGGGTGGGATCGGGCGATCGCCGTGCCCAAGAGCGACGGCACGTACTCCGAAAACGACACCGGCATCGCCATGTCGGTTCTGTCCGAGCAGGGCCTCGTGACCATCAGAGTACCCAAGGCGTCCTTGCCGCCCGGGCTGGACTTCGAGACCGTCGGGATCGGAGTGGCCGTGCTGAGTCAGGAGGGATTCCCCAGCCCCGGGGTACGTCGAATCCGGGATATCACTCCAGCCCCGTCCCGTTGGACCTTCGGCGGGGGTGATTCGGCCAAAGGTGACACCCGAGTGATCGACGCCCTCTTCCCCGACGGTGGCGCCCAGGAAGCAGACCTCGCCCGCAATCTGCTCCCCATCGTCACTCCCTGACGTTCCCCACCGTCCACTCGCAGGCAGACCGACGCCTTCGGTGGTCTGACGACCACTCAACGCACTGATTCTTGACGGACTGAGGCGAATCACCCAACGGTTGTTGGTGTCGGCAGGAGCCCGGCCAACCGGCACTTGCTAGGTTCGGCTCGGTACCAAGCGGAAACTCTCACACCTTCAAGGGCAAAGAACATCATGAAATCTCTCATCTGGCGGGTGCTGTTCGCGTTCGCTCTCGTGTCGACCGGTTTGATAGCGAGTACGGCGGGATCGGTCTCGGCTCAGTCCGGTCGAAACCTGTTCGTCGGCCCGGCCGGACGGGACACCAACACCGGAACCTCGACCGATGCCGCATGGGCCACCCTCCAACATGGGGCCGCTCAACTCCGAGCAGGGGACACGTTGTGGGTCCTCGACGGTACGTACGACTCATTCAACATCACGACATCGGGGTCCGCCGGTGCGTACATCCGCATCGCCGCCTACCCCGGTGACAGCCCGATCCTCGACGCCGGCGACAAGACCGGCATCCTCATCGCCGACGCAGCGTACGTCGAACTACGAGGCCTCGAGATCCGAGGAGATGCCGACACCGACCGGGAATCCCTCGGCATCGGGATACTCGTCACAGGAACGTCCCACCACCTCCGGTTCGTCCAGAACGAGATCCACAACTTCGGCTCCGGCGGGCTCGTGACCTACCAGAGCGGCGATCACCTGGAGATCTACCACAACACCATCCACCACAACGCCAACTGGAACGAAAGCCAGCATTCCGGCGTGTCGTTGCTGGGCCTCGTCGACGACGGCACGGGGTCGGGCGGCACCTATAACAACTACGTGGTCGGTAACCTGATCTATGCCAACGAAGTGAAAGTCAAGACCGACCAGTTCGGCCAAGGCACCCGGATCACCGACGGCAACTGTTTCGTGGTCGACGTCACCCTCGAATCGTTCTACAACGGCACCACCCTGTTTGGCAGCAACATCTGCGTCGACAACGGTGGTCGCGGCGTGCAGGTGTACAAGAGCGCCGACGTCGACGTCGTCAACAACACCTTCTACTACAACATGAAGTCCCCCGACGTGGCCGCGATCGGCTCTGAGGTGATGGCCTACGACTCCCAGAACGTACGCTTTGCCAACAATCTGATCATCTCCCGCCCCGGCGTCCTGCCCCTCACCTCAGGTATCACCGCCAATGTGCAGTACAAGAACAACCTGACCGTCGGTACGAAAGATCCCCAGAAGGATCCGAGCGACCGTCACCTGCCGGCGGGGTCCTCGGTGTTGGTGAATGTCTCCACCGCCGAGAACGCCCTGACCGCCGCCAACTTCACCCCGACCGCCACCAGCGCTGCCCTCGACTCGGGCCTCGGCGGCTTTGCATCCGCGCTCACCGTCGACTTCGTCGGCAACGAGCGCCGGGCGGGCGGAGCCGCTGACGCCGGCGCCGTCGAGCGAAGCGCCGCAGCGAACGCCAGCTGGCCCTGGGCGAGCACCCTGACGCCGCCCTCCGGTCAGGCCCCACCTTCGCCGCGACCCCAGCCGGTGCCCACTGCGGACCGGGTCGACATGATCGGCCGGCTCTACAGCGCTGCGTTCCTCAGGCCACCTGACCAAGTCGGCCTCGACTACTGGGTGGACAGCAACGCCCGCGGGCTCGACATCGCCCATGCGTTCTCTGTCAGCGAGGAGTTCCGGAACCGGTACGGCCGCCTCGACAACGCCGGCTTCCTCGATCGGATCTACCGCAATGTGCTCGGCCGGGCGCCGGACCAGGCCGGATTCGATTACTGGATGGGAAAGATGAACGCCGGGCTCAGCAAACACGGGCTGCTCTTCTACTTCTCCGATTCCGCCGAGTACCGAGCCAACTAACGCTGTCGGACCTCCTCGTCATACTGGTCAGGAGTGACCTGGAGGAGCGTCAGATGGACCCAGTAGCGAACGGGGCGACAACATCGGTGGATTTCGCCGCCGCCGGAAGGATTCTCGCCGAACGGGCGTCAACGTTGGGCTTCTCGGTGCCCAGCTTCCGCAGCCCCCCTCGCTTACAAGGAGTGCGCCGCTCGGTCCTGCGCAATGACGATCACACGATCACCGTGGCTGTCCTGGTTCGTGATCGCCCGATGGGCGCCGTCCTGGCCGACATGATCGATGGCGTTGTCCTCGCCTCCGGTGCCGGCGGACCCGAGGCGCGCCAGCTTCACGACTCGCTCTGGCAGGCTGCTCAGGAGCGACTGTTCACCGCCACCCGGCCGCCCTCAGTCCTCGGGGCGGCCGCCTGATCGGCCCACCCTGACCGCGGTCCTAGGCTGGGCCGATGGAGACCACTGGCCAGGTCGTCAATCCCGCCCAGCAGCAGGTACTCGAGCAGTTGGGCTCGCGAGACCGACCCCCTTTCCGCACCGAACTGCGCATCGACCTACGACACGAGCTCGAAAAGGCATTCCAACCCATGCTGGCAACAGTCGATCCGGCCCAGCCGCTGTTCGTGTCCAAACGCACGATCGGACTGGTGCATTCGTGCGAGCAACACTATGTGTCCGATGCCGCCCTCGACTTCTCGTGGACCATACCCACGGCTCGAGGGCGGGTTGCCCACAAGGCCATTGAGCTCCTGATCGGTCACCGAGGTCACCCGACACCGCTCGATCTGATCGATGCTGCCATGGCCCGATTGGAGACGGATCGATCACAGATCGGCGATTTCCTGCTCGGACTCGACGAAGGTGAGCGGGCCGAGCTCATCGGCACGGCCAACGATCTCGTCACCACGTTTCTCGAGACGTTCCCGCCACTTCAACGGCAGTGGCGACCGGTCGCCGAGGCCAGCGTGCGGGCCGAGTTCGGCGATGGGCTCATCCAGCTCTACGGGAAGGTCGACCTTCAGCTTGGCTACGCCCGGGGTGTCGAGGCAGGTAAGGTCACCATCGATCTCAAGACCGGCCGGTCCCACCATTCCCACGTCGATGATCTTCGCTTCTATGCGTTACTCGACACGTTGAAGTCGGGAACGCCACCCCGCCTGCTCGTCTCGTACTACCTCGACGCCGGAACACCCCACACCGAAGCGGTGACCGAAGAACTCCTGTGGACCGCAGCTCGGCGAACCGCCGAAGCCGTCGCCAAGATCTGTGAACTGCAGGCCCCGTCGGTGACGCCGTCGCGCACCCCGAGCGCGTCGTGCACGTTCTGTCCGATCAACGACGAGTGCGGACCGGGCCGGGAGTTCATGGCCGATCGTCAACGGGGTTGATCACAATCGGCTAGTGAGTACCGTCCACTAGTCGGTCGGCCGATGTGATCTCAGCGTCGTCAGTGATGGAGTACTTTCGGGCGAACACAAACCATGCGATCGCTCCGACCAATATGGGAAGCCACAACGAGGCGATCCGATAGGCGAGCGTGGCGAGCAGAGCGTCGCCCTTGGTGATACCGGACAGCACGAGCATGTAGGTCATGCCCGTCTCGACGAAGCCGAAACCTCCGGGCGTGAACGGAATCATCGCCAGGACCGCGCCGACGGAGTAGGCGAGCAAGACCAGCGACAGCCGCGGGTCGGCACCGACCGCAACGAGAGCGGTGACCAGAACGAGGTAGTCGAAGACCCAGTTGAAGGCTGCGGCCACAACGACCTTGAGCCAGTTGGACCCAACCGACTCCACCATTCGGTCACGCTCGCGAACCAGACGACGGGGATCCATCCGAAGGTCTGTCCGGGTGAGGACGCTCAGGGCAGCCAGCATTCTCGATATACCCAGGCCGAAGCGCAGCAGCGGGCGAGTGGTCCGAACCGACAGGACACCGATGCTGACCAGCAATGGGAAAAGGGCGCCGCTCACCAGGACCGCCGGAAGAAGGCTCTCCGGCACCGGCGCCCCCAGGACCGCCAGCAACAAACCCACCAGCGGAAAGGCGGTGAGCGCGGTGGTGGAGACCCCGCTGGTGGCAGCGAGCGCGGCGCCGGCCTGGCCCGAAGAAACGCCGCTGACCGACAGCATCCGGTAGAGCACGGCGCCGCCGACCGCCGCTCCCCCCGGCACAATCCGACTGGCGGCGTTGGATGCGAGTTGGCTCGTGGCCGCAACGAACCACGACAGCCCGGGCAGAACGAGCCGCATCATCCACCACAGGAAACCGAAACTGATGGCCTCGAACAGGATCATCAACAGAAACCACCAGTGACTGATCTTGATCAATTCGGGGGCGGAGTTCACCAGTTCGAGGATGTTCGGTGCGAAATAGTAGAGCGACAGCATCCCGACGAACAGAAGAATCGCCCGCCGAAGTAGAGCAGTCCCTTGGAACAGCTCGCCCGAGATCCCGGTCATGGTCGCTGGCGGGTGAAGGCCCGCAGTGGTACGCCGAAACCGGTGAGCAGATCATCGACGACGGTGAGGGGCAGTCCGACGACGGTGGGATAGCCACCTTCAAGACGTTCGACGAGATAGGAGCCAAAACCCTGGATGGCGTAGCCCCCGGCTTTGCCCATCGGTTCTTCGGTATCGAGATACCAGGCTATGTCGTCCTCGCTCAGTGTCCGTATCGTCACGGTCGTGACGTCGATCGCGGATGCGAAGCCGACGCCGGCCTGCACCACCGCAACCCCACTGACGACATGATGGTCTCGGCCGCTGAGCCGCCGGAGCATCCCGCCGGCATCGGCGACGTCGGCGGGTTTGCCGAGGATTTCGTGATCTACGAGCACCGTCGTGTCGCCGCCGATGACAAAGGTTTCCCGGTCGTCGATATCCAGTGCTGCTGCGATGGACCGTGCCTTGTCGAGACAGAGCCGTTCGACCATCGCCGCTGCCGACTCACCGTCCAGTGGTGACTCGTCCACGTCGGGCGCTGCAATCTCGGGAAAAACTCCGATCTGGGCCAACAGATCGGCCCGCCGGGTCGACGCCGAAGCCAGCACCAGTCGCTTCGGCGTGGAAAACATGCACCCACTGTAAGAAAACTGTTCACTCGGGGGGCGTATTCGCCGATCTTGTTCTCATGGCAGAGAATGCCCATCAGAGCGCAGCATGGGTCGACATTCCCGTGGCAGCGATCGATCCTGTGAGTACGGCGCTGCTCAAGAACTTCCTCAATGAAAACGGGTTCGCGTACGAACTGTCGCATCGTTTCTTCAGCGTCCCCATCGATGAAGTCGAACGCCTCGAGGAGCGGGTGACAACATGGGCGATGCGGCCAGCCCTACCGCCGGACCCTCGTGTGACATATTCACTGGACGAGACGCTACGCGATCTCGGCGAAGTCGTGTTGCTGGCGATCTCAGCAGCCAAGGCCAATGTTGCCCCCAACTATGCGCCGGCCGCAGGCATCGACCTTACCGACCACCGCGACCTGGGTTCGACCGAACCCTAGTATCGGCAGATCGCTAGTTGGGTGGTCGGGAATGCCGTTGAGGCTCAGGGCGGCGAGACGCAGTTCACACAAGGACGCAGATTTCGGCACTCCTTGTGCGCGGAATGACGGAATCGAGGACGCAGTGTGGGCGGATGGATCGTCGTCCTGAGACCGGCAAGTGTTTCCGACCACCCAACTAGAGCCACGCTGCGGTCAGATCGACCGAGCGTTCCTCCCAGTCTTCGCTGGTCATGGCGAACCGTATGTGATCTTCCCAGATGCCATTGATCTCCAGATACCTCTCGGCGATCCCCTCTTCCCTGATGCTGAGTTTCTCCACGACCCGCAATGACCGGTGGTTGCGCGGTACGACGGCGATCTGCACCCGATGAAGGGCCAGGGCCTCGAAGGCGAACTGCAGGACCAGTACGACCGCTTCGGGAACATAGCCGTTGCCGGCCCGAGCCTGGTCGACCCAATAGCCCAGATATGCGTTCTGATAGGCCCCTCGCTGGACCGAGTTGAGATTGATCTCCCCGATGAAGTGTCCGCCGACGAACATGCCGAAGCCGTAGCCGGTGCCCATCTGCCACGTGCGATCGCGACTGTGGCACCGCAATGCGAACGCGCCCCGATCGGCGGTGAGGTCCGGGGCATTGGGCAGGCTGGAGGGCTCCCACACCGTGAGCCAGTCGTGGTTGCGTCGCCGGACTGCTGCCCACTGGGCAAAATCGTCGGGCCGAAGTCTGCGCAAGAGGACCCGGCGCCCGAGAAGATTGATTTGCGGCGACGGCGGTCGGGCCGCTGTGGTGGTCATCGGAGGGTCACCCCCGCCGGGGCGGACACGGTGATCGAGCTGAGATCCCAACATCGGTACGCCTCGACGATCACGCAGGCGCCGCCGACGATGACATCAGCCCACTCGGGCGTCAGCCCCGGATTGTGCAGCCGGTCGAGGAGAGGTTCGGTGGCGATCGTCCTGAACACGTCCTCGACTGCGGCCCGGGTGAGTACGAAACCGTCGACCCGTTCCGGGTCGAACGGGACGAGCCCGATCTCCACAGCGGCCAGGGTTGCGAAGATCGGGCCGCCACCGGAGACCATCCCTCCCCGCACCGTCTTATCGAAAGGGGTGGTCCCGTCGTCGGGACTTCTGTCGGCGGTCAACTCCCGGGCGACATCGTCGAGGTGCAGTTCGATTACCGAAAGAGCCGCCGAGAGTTCCTCGGGTCGCGGCGGGTCGGTCCCGAGGAACGTGTCGGTTGTGTTCTGGTAGCCGAGATCGATGTGCAGCATTGACGTCGTCGGGGCCGGGTCGACACCGCTGATCGAGAACGTCGTCCGATGCGACTGCGGATCGATCGTGATCGTGGGCGCCATCATCGGGACGAGATCCCCGGCTGGCACGCGTCATAGGGCGTGTTGCGAGAGACCAGCTCACGCTGCACCCACTCCCCGACCGCATCGGGTGCTCCTGCCAAATAGTTGGCGAAGTGGGAGTGGAGGCACTTGATTCCCCGGCGTGTGCCGCCCACGCCACCATGTGGTCGGGGCCCCCGATGGTCCGACCCGATCAGGGCGTTGCGCTCAGCGGCCGCCAGCTCGTGTGTGGCGCTGAGCTGGTCGGAACTGATCTCGGCTTCGGCCCGCTTCACTCCCCCGTCGGATTCGATTTGGCTGATGTCACGAACAAGTCGAGGGTCGCACAGCCAGAAGCGAGTGGGCATCGGGGTGTCGTCGTCAAAAAACGGCGCATTGGACAGGACGACCGGACTCCGGTCGTAACGGCGCAGGGCCACCTGGTAGGTCCCCATCGGAGCCCGCCGGAGGAGTTCTGCGACCATCTCCTCGTCGGATCGGAGTGTGGCGGGCCGATCAGCCACGACGCCGGAACAGCCAGCGGAGCACAACGACCGCCAGAATGACACCGATGACCGGTGCGAGACGTTTCCCGATCGTGTTGCCGCTCACGGCGAGGAGATCGACCGGCGTGGCCTCGGGCGAGTCGATCTTGCGGATCGTCGGTGATCCGTCGACAGAGTTCGATCTCGCCGTCGACTCCGGTGGCACAAACGTCTGGTCTGGCCCCTCAGGAACACTGGAGTCGTCGGTCTGGGCCAGTTTGTCGCGTAGGTTCTCGACGAACTGGCCGAGGATCTTACCCGAGATGTCTTCGATGGCGCCGCGGCCGAAGCTGGCGATCTTCCCGCTCAGAGTCAGGTCGGTGTGGACGGTGACCACGGTCGCGTCCTGCGAACTCGACTCCATCGTGGCGGTCACGAGCGCATTGGCGTTTCCCTGTCGCGGATCGCGACCCTCGGCCTTGAGACGAGCGCGGTGGTTGTCCGAATCCTGCTCGAGGAAGATGGCCTTGCCGCTGTACTTGGCCGAGATGGGGCCGACCTTGATCTTGACGATGCCTCGGTGTTCTTCACCCTCGATCTCGGTGAGCTGCGCGCCCGGGAAACAGGGGGCGACGAACTCGAGGTCGGTCAGAATCTTCCACGTCTCCTCTACCGGCCGCTCGACCTCGAATGAGTTGGAGATTTCCATCGGCCAAAGCCCTTTCGCTGCGTCAGTGTGCTGCTCGGTCCCCCCGACCGGTGCCGCCGGCGCTCAGTAGATCGTGTTGAGTGTCAATGTCCAGGGGATCTCCCGGGCACGGTAGCTCCGAAACGAGGCCCGGGTAGTCCCGCATGAGGAATCTCGCACCATCGTCGCCGGTGGTGGGCAGGAGCTGCCACACCGACCGATCCAGTTTGACCGGTGGACGCCGATCGCCGCCGAAGGTTGCAGTAACGATCGAGCCATGTGACGCACCGACCGCACGCCACGCACTCGGTCCGACGTCGGGCTGATCACCCAAGCCGACGACGATAGCGCTGTGGCCGGCGGCGACCGCCGCCCTGACCGCGGCCTGCAGGCTCGATGCTTGGCCGCTTGCCCATTCCGGGTTGTGGATCTCGCGAACCGGAACGGGCGAGTCCTGAATCACGTCGGCAGTGCCGGTGCCGACGTCGACCGCTCCGGTGACCAGGAGCACCTCGCTGAAGCCTGCGGCAACCGCCGCCTCGAGCGACCATGCGATCACGGGGCGTCCCCGTAACTGAGCCAGGAGTTTGTGAGTGTCGCCGCTGAATCGAGATCCGCCGCCCGCCGCCAGAACGACACCGGCCACGCTCATGATCGGTGCTTTCCGAGCCGAATCACCCTAATCAACCCTTCGATGGATGTCGCCGGTGGACCCCCGCAGGAACGGGGCTTGGCGACCCGAGCGCAGGGCAATGATCTCCGCACACACCGAGATCGCCGTCTCCTCCGGGGTTCTGGCCCCGAGATCAAGCCCGATCGGGGCGTACACCCGTTCCAGTTGTTCGGGTGCGACCCCTTCATCGACGAGCCGGCGTTCCCGGTCCGCAGTTGTGCGCCGAGACCCCATCGCCCCGATGTAGCCGGCATCGGTGGCGAGAGCACCGATGACGGCGGGCACGTCGAACTTGGGGTCGTGGGTGAGAACACAGACCGCATCTCGCGGACCCAGTTCGGGGCCGATCTTTTCGAGCAGGCGATGAGGCCAGTCCACCACCACTTCGTCGGCGCGCGGGAAACGCTGCGGCGTCGCGAACACGGGGCGGGCATCACAGACGGTCACCCGGTAGCCGAGCACTTTGGCGACCCGGCAGAGGGCGGCGGTGAAATCGACGGCCCCGAAGATGAGCATCCGAGGTGGAGCGGCAAAACTCTCGATGAAGACCTTTACATCCTCTTGACGGGCTTCGCCACTGGGACCGTAATTGCGGACCGACGTGATGCCCGCTGCCAGCTCGCCGACCGCGTCCCTGGCCACCACCCGATCGAGGTCGGGTTGACCCAGGGACCCGAGGGGATCGGCATCGGGGCGTACAAGCAACTTGGCACCGACGTTCGGGCCTTCGACGACCGTCGCCAGAGCCACCGGACGTTCGGCCTTCAGGGCCTCGCTGAGGGTCTCGAAAAGGCTCACCAGTCGAGCGGTTCGAGGAACAAGTGGATGGTGCCCCCGCAGGTCAGACCGACTGCGAACGCTTCGTCATCGGAGTAGCCGAACGTGACGATCCGACGCGATTGCTCCTCGAGGCACTCGAGCGCCTCGGTGACGACCGCACCCTCGACGCAGCCACCGCTCACAGATCCGGAGACGTCACCATCCTCGTTGACGGCCATCGCGGCGCCGGGAAGCCGTGGTCCGGAACCCTCGATGTCGACGACGCGGGCGATCGCAACCCGCTTTCCCTGGCGACGCCATCGCTCGAGGTCCGAGAGGAGTTCTTTCACCGCCGGCTCCGCTAGAACCCTGCGGCCATCAACGCCCGTTTGACGAGCACTCGGGCGAGATGTTTGCGGTACTCGACGCTGGCGTTCAGATCCGACGACGGCGCGGTCCCGTCCGCAGCATATTCGGCTGCTTCGGTGGCATTCGCTCCCTGTGCCAACGCATTCTCGACTTCGCTCGCCCGCAGCGGGGTGGGCCCCATGTTGACCAGAGCGACCCTGGCCGAGCCGTTGGCCCGCTGGGCCGACACGCCGACGATGGCCCAATCCTGGGCACGGCGGTTGAATTTCTCGAACCCCCAGCCCATGCCGGTTGCCTTGGGGATACGAACCTCGGTGATCATCTCACCTTCCTCCAGCGCCGACTCGAGGAAACCGGTGAACAGGTCGGTGGCGTCGACCACCCGCTCGCCACCGCCGGCAGCTCGTACGACGACTGAGCCTCCGTGGGCCAACAGAGCCGACGGGGTGTCCGCAGCCGCATCGGCATGGGCGATCGAACCACCGATCGTGCCCCGGTGGCGAACCTGAGGGTCGCCCACGTTGGCGGTCGCCGTGGCCAGGAGCGGCGCGTGTTCGGCGATCAGGGAAGCGGTTTCCACATCGCGGTGCCGGGTCAGGGCACCGATGGCGAGATGGTCACCCGCATCTCGGACATAGGAAAGGTCCTCGAGCCGACCGATGTCGACGATCACCGACGGATAGGCCAACCTCAACTTCATCATGGGCAGGAGAGAGTGGCCGCCGGCCATGAGTTTCGCCTCGTCACCGTGCTCGGCCAGAGCTTCGAGGGCGCCTTCGACGCTGCTGGCCCGTTGATAATCAAAGGCAACAGGAATCACGATGTCTACCTTCGCACACGGCTACTGTCGACGCCAGGCAAGGCGATCGTTTGGAGAGTCGTGGCGAATACACCCAGTTCGTCCCGGAGAGATCGGGATGGTGATGACAAAAAACTGATCCCTGGTTGGTCCCTGTCCGCCGACAATCAGATCATCGTCGTGGGGTTGACCGTTCTCGTCGTCATTCTGACGAGCCTCCTGTTGTGGCCGGCGTTGTTCGGTGAGGACTCCCCCGCAACCGAGATCTCCTCGGAGGTGACGCGACCCGTGTCGGCTGCGGTGGACGAGCTCGACCTCGACGAGGCCGCCAACTCGGTGGACTCGGAGAATCCTGACGGTGCGACGACCACAACGGAGCCGGACCCCGCCGAACAAGACCTGAGTCCCAGCGTTGCCGCCGCCGTCAGTGGATTCGACGGGGTCACCGGTGCAGCCAACGGGACCATCGCCACCTTGGACGGTTTCGTCGGCACGGTCGCCGAATCGGAGCGGGCCGAGTCGGCGGCCGCGGCCGTCGAGGGAATCACGGGCGTAGACAACCGGCTCAACGTCCTGGAATCCGCCGTGCTCGCAGCCGTGGCCGGAGTCAACGTGGGCGATCCCTCAATCGAGATGGACGGGACGAGCGCCACGATACGCGGGCTGGTGAGCACCGAACTCGAAGCGGCGGCCGCGATCGATGCGGCCGAGTCGGTCGACGGCGTCACCGCCCCGGTGGTCAACGAGCTTCGTGTGCTCCAACCCGAGGTCGAGGCTGCCGTGGCAGCTCTCAGCGTGGTCGAGGACGGGGAGACCGTCGTGGAGACCCTCGACTCCTCCGATCCGGTCGGGCGGGTGGTGATTCTGACCGGGAACGTGAAATCCGATCAGGATGCCGAGGCGGCGGAGACGGCGGCCGGGGCAGTCGACGGCGTCACCGCGGTGGACAATCGCCTCGAGGTTGTCGGCGCCTCGGACGTCGACGTCACCACCGATCTCAACGTACTCTTCGACCTCAACCCGATTCAGTTCCGGTCGGGATCCGACGTGATCCTCGACGAGAGCCTCCCGACCCTGGATCAGGCGGTGGCGATTCTCCGTCAGGCGAGTGCGGACATCCGTCTGGAGGTCCAGGGTTACACCGACACCACCGGCGGCAACGAGGCCAACCAGCGACTGAGCGAACGACGAGCAGCCGCTGTGCGGGACTACCTCGTCGAGGGCGGGGTCGATCCTGAGGTCCTGACCTCGCGGGGGTTTGGCGAGACGACCGAGTTCGGCCCCGAACTCTCCGACAACCGGCGAGTCCGCTTCGCGCTTCTCTGAACCGGTTGGGAGTCACAGTCGATGCGAGCCGCAAGCTCGTCAACGGCAGCAGCGAGCTACTCGCCGGCGGGCAGGATCCTGAAGCTCTCCTCCCCGGGGTACACGAGATCGTAGTTGGCCCGAGCGAGGCGCTCGACCTCGGCATCGGTCTGCAGGACCGCCAGCTGTGCCTCGAGCTGGGCCCGTTCGTAGAGAAGATCGGCTCTCAGGTCCTCGGCGCGGTTGAGTGTCTGACGCTGACTCCACCAGGTGCGCGCCGGCAGCACCGCAAGAGCGACGATCAGCACCAGACACACGACGCAGAACGCCAGTGTGGACAGCACCTCCCGCTGGTGCGCAGCCGAGGCGCGAGCAGCCATTACTGGTTGAAGGTGGCGTGACCTGGGAAGAATGCCGCATCGCCGAGGTCCTCTTCGATGCGCAGCAGCTGGTTGTATTTGGCCACCCGATCCGAGCGGGCCGGGGCCCCGGTCTTGATCTGCCCACAGTTGGTCGCAACGGCCAGATCGGCGATCGTGGAGTCCTCGGTCTCACCCGAGCGGTGACTGATCACCGATGTGTAACGAGCTCTCCCGGCCATCGCTACAGTCTCCAGGGTTTCGGTGAGAGTACCGATCTGGTTGACCTTGACGAGTACGGAGTTGGCGACGTTGGTTTCGATGCCTCGCGCCAATCGCTCGGTGTTGGTGACGAACAGATCGTCGCCGACAAGCTGGCATTTGGCACCCGCCGCCGCGGTGTGCTGAGCCCAACCGTCCCAGTCGTCCTCGGCCATACCGTCTTCGACCGAGACGATCGGGTACCGATCGATGAGGTCGTCGAGCATGCCACTCATCTCGGCGGGGCTGAGGGTGCGCCCCTCACCGGCGAGCACGTAGTTGCCGTCGACGAAGAACTCGGTCGATGCAACATCCATCGCCAAGGCGATGTCGGTGCCCGGAACCCGCCCGGCGGCCTCGATCGCCTCGAGGAGGAGCTTGAGGGCATCTTCGTTGCTCGCCAGGTTCGGTGCAAAACCGCCCTCGTCGCCGATGCCGGTGCTGAGGCCGCGATCGTGCAGCACTCTGGCCAGTGCGTGATAGGTCTCGATCCCCCACCGCAGCGCTTCGGAGAACGACGCCGCCCCGACCGGCATGATCATGAACTCCTGGAAGTCGACGTTGTTGTCGGCGTGCTCGCCTCCATTGAGGACGTTCATCATCGGCACGGGTAGGACGTGGGCGTTGACTCCGCCGACATACCGGTACAGCGGTAGCAGGAGATCGTCAGCGGCTGCCCGGGCGACTGCCAGTGACACCCCGAGCGCTGCGTTTGCACCGAGGCTGGCCTTGTTCGGCGTGCCATCGACATCGCGCAGTAGGGTGTCGAGCGCTCGCTGATCGTAGGCATCGGTCCCGAGGACGGCCTCGGCGATCATGGTGTTGACGTTGTCGACCGCTTGCAGCACCCCTTTGCCGCCGTAGCGATCGCCGCCGTCGCGAAGTTCGACCGCTTCGAATTGGCCCGTCGATGCGCCGGAGGGAACGATGGCCCGTCCGAACGAACCCGAGGAGAGTACGGCTTCGACCTCGACGGTGGGGTTTCCCCGCGAGTCCATGACTTCGCGGGCGTGTATTTGCGCTATGGAACTCACGGAGCGAGGGTACCCCCTCAATCGACCCGGTTGGAGTACTCCACGCTGACAAGGAAGTTACGAATGAGCGCCTGGAGCGAGTCACCCCGTGCACCGGCGACCTCGCCGACCCAGAAGGCGAAGCCGGCCGGATCCGGGGCCCGGTCGAGCATGCCCCGGTAGGTCATGATGACATCCACCGCCGGTGTCGAGTTCCGAATGAACTCCAACGATTCGGAGAACGCGACCATCAGATCACCCCTCGTGACCCCGGGCCGCTTCATCCTCTCGACCCAGAAGACGAATCCGTCGATATCGGGCGATCGCAGCAGAACGTTGTTGTAGACCAGGGCGATGAACTGGGCGTCGTTCAGGTTGCCGTAGGTGTTCTGGAACTCTTCGGATTTGGCGAACTCGGCGGCGATGTTGTTGAGCTTGGCGCCGCGGCGGACCCGTCCGGCCCAGTAGTCGAAGCCGGCCCGATCGGGGGCCCTGTCGAAGAATGCGAGGTAGAGCCGAGCGATCGCCCGCCGAGGCCGGAACTCGGGCGACAGCATGAACTCCTGGATGACCTTCGGGGCGCCGGAACGGTCGGGCCCGAGTATTCCTCTCCAGTACGCGAGACCGGGAGCGTCAGGTGGCCGGCCCAGGAAGTCGGCGTACTGCTGGGTCAGGAGGTCGTCTGCGGTCAGGAACGGCGAGAACTTTGTCTTGGAGGTGACTTGCTCCGACAGCCCCGGGAGACCGGCACCGGCGGCGTTGATCGCCCGTACCTCGGCGGTGTAGACGCCGACGGGCACATTGGCGAACACAGCTGAGCGGGTCCCCGCCGAAACGGACCGGGTGAGCTCGCCGAGTTCGACCCTATAACCGCTCAGCGAGGTGTTCCCGGAGACCAGTGGCGGATCCCACGTGATCGTGATCGTCTGAAAGTCGGCCGAAGCCTGCACATCGGTGGGCGCCGACGGTGCCAGCGAGCCAACCTCGGCCTGCACCGCAGCACCGGGTCCGGTGCCGGTGGCGTTGATCGCCGAGACCACCACCGTGTACACCCCGGGCGCCTGACCCTCGAACCGGGCTCCCGTGGCCGTGACCGTTTGGCTGGCAACCTCCGAACCGTTCAATTCGAGCCGGACCGCATAGCCGGTGATCGTCTGATTACCGCTGCTCGCCGGAGCCAGCCAGGTCGCCACGACCGCGGCGCCATCGGCTGCTGCTTCGAGCGAACGGGGCACCGACGGCAGCGAGAACACCGACACGCTGGAACTCGTCCCCGTCGGACCGGTTCCCGCCGTGTTCGTGGCCGACACCGAGACCGTGTACGACCCCGCTGCGACGCCGGTGAACTGGGTGCTGTTGCCCGTGACGCCGGATTGTTGAGCGCCGTTGGAGAGCCGCACGGTATAGGTCAGGTTTGGATCGCCGCCGTCGTTTGGAGTACTCCAGCTGGCGGTGATCGTTTGGCCGCTCACGCTGGCCTGCACGTCGCCGGGTGCGCCGGGCAGTGTCACCGGCGGAGTCACCGTCACCTGATTGCTCGTCCCCGCCGGCGACGTACCACCACTATTGGTCGCCGTCACCGACACCGTAAACGTCCCCGGCGCCACATTCGTCAACGTCAACGACGTCCCCGCCGTCGAACCCGACGAACCATTCCCCGACACGTTGTACGTGATACCCGCATCACCACCAACATCAGCCGGCACCGACCACGACACGAGAACCGCCTGACCGGCCAGGGCCGTCGCCACCACGTTCTGAGGAGCCGACGGCGCCGACACCGGCGGATTCACCGTCACCTGATTACTCGTCCCCGCCGGCGACGTACCACCACTATTGGTCGCCGTCACCGACACCGTAAACGTCCCCGGCGCCACATTCGACAACGTCAACTCAGTGCCCGACGTCGAACCCGACGACCCATTCCCCGACACGTTGTACGTGATACCCGCATCACCACCATTACTCGCCGGCACCGACCACGACACCGCCACCGACTGACCAGACACACTCGCCGACACACCCTGAGGAGCACTCGGCGCCGACACCGGCGGATCCACCGTCACCTGATTACTCGTCCCCGCCGGCGACGTACCACCAGAATTCGTCGCCGTCACCGACACCGTAAACGTCCCCGGAGCCACATTGTTCAACGTGAACGACGTCCCCGACGTCGAACCCGACGACCCATTCCCCGACACGAAGTACGTGATACCCGCATCACCACCATTACTCGCCGGCACCGACCACGACACCGCCACCGACTGACCCGACACACTCGCCGACACACCCTGAGGAGCACTCGGCGCTACAGCGTCAACAGTGACCGTCTGTGTGACGAAGCCGCTGGAGCCGTCGGCGTTGCGAGCATCGACGCCAACGACGTAGTCGCCGGCCAGAACGTTGTCGAACGAGATCGAGGTCTCGGTGGTTATTGCGCCGCCCGGGGTGGGACCGGAAAGGGTTACCTCATAATCAACGGCACCGACGGCGGCGCCCCAGGTGGCGGTGATCGTGGTGCCGGTCGCCGAAGCCGACAGCGGGGTCACCGGGTCAGGCGGCAGAGCCGCCACCGGTGCGGCATGCCCGACAACGAGGGCGAGGGTGAAGAGTGGAAACAGGATTCGTTTGAGCACGGTGGATGTCTCCCGGTTAGCGGATACGGACGCGGTATTCGTCGCCGCTGAACAGCTCGGTGATGAGGGCGACGCGGCTGTCGGGATCGCTTCCGATCCTGGCTACCCAGGTCTGGAACTCGCTGCTGTTCGGAGCTCGATCGAGCATCGAGTTGAAGATCGCCACCGTCTGCACCGCCGCATTGCTATCGCGAACGAATTCCTCGGAATCGGAGAACAAGGTCATCAGTTTGCCCCGGGTCAGCCCCCGACCGAGCTGGCCGACCCAGTAGTCGAAGCCGCCGGAATCGTAGGGGCGAAGGAGCACGTTGTTGTACACGAGAGCCACGAAGTCTCGATCGGAGAGCGACCCGTAGGTGTTTTGGAATTCCTGCGACGTGGCGAAGACCCCCGAGACGCCCGAGATCGTCAGACGCTCGGTCTTGAGGATGTCGACCCAGTAGTTGAGGCCGGCGTTGTCGGGAAGTCGATTGAAATACGCCAGGTAGAGCCGGATCGCCTGGTGGTTGGGCTGGAACTCGGGCCCGCTCATCATGGCGGCGATCACCCGGGCCGCGTTGGATCCATCCGAGTTGATCTGACCGATCCAGAAACTCCGACCCGCCTCGTCGGAGGCACGGTCGAAGAGGTCGGCGTACTGCTGCTCGACGAAGAGATTCGCATTCCCGAATGGCCCCACCCGTCGTTCCGGGGGACCGGCGACCGTTGCTCCGACCACGACGGTCGGGCCCTGGCCGAACCGATTCACCGCTGAGATGATGACCTCGTGGAAGCCCGGATCGAAGTCCTCCAGGACGTTGGACGTGACGTGGCCTCCGACCTGGCGCTCGAAATCTGGTTCCACCCGGATGATGTAGCCGGTCACGGTGTCGTCGCCGGCGGGCCGGCTCCACCGCACGGTGATGTCGTTGCCTGAGATCGACGCCGATGCAGAGCGAACCGCTCCGGGCGCGGTCG
>JAHEJO010000163.1 GCA_024638805.1 Acidimicrobiales bacterium | reverse complement strand
CCCCCGAAGAATCGTGTCCAGCCCACGTTTTTGGTGCCCTGGAAACGACAGAACGACCCGAAGGTGTGCCCGAAACGACGTTTCGCCGCCGTCACGCCAAGAAAGTAGGCGTGGAGTGGGCACGAGGGGCTGCGGTCGTCGACGGGCTCTGCTACGAATCGCGTCGATCATGGTCGCCTGACATCACACGTGGGCCGGGGAGGATTCGAACCTCCGTAGGCGAAGCCGGCGGATTTACAGTCCGCTCCCTTTGGCCACTCGGGCACCGACCCATGCGAAGACACCACGCACCCTCGTGGAGTGCGAACGACGAGGGTAGCCGATCGCTAACGTGTCTCCATGCCGAGCTTTGACGTGGTATCCGAAATCGACATGCAAGAGGTGCGCAACGCCGTGGACCAGGCGGGCCGCGAGATCGCCAACCGATTCGATTTCAAGAACACGAGCTCGTCGATCGAACTCAACGACAAGGACCTGGTGATCACGATGGAGAGCGCCAGCGACGATCGGCTCAACGCCCTCAGAACCGTTCTCGAGGAGAAGCTCGTCCGCCGCAGCGTCTCGCTGAAGTCGGTCGACTACGACGACGTGGAGGCGGCCGCCGGCGGTCGCTCCCGCCAGAAGGCGAACCTGAAGGCGGGGGTGTCGTCGGAGATGGCCAAGAAGATCAACTCGGCGATCAAGGACATGAAGCTGAAAGGCGTCCAGTCCCAGACCCAGGGTGACCAGGTCCGGGTGAGCGCCAAGAAGCGGGACGCGCTGCAAGACGTGATCGCCGCGCTCAAAGAGGCCGATCTCGACCTGCCGCTCCAATACATCAACTTCCGCAACTGACCGCGCCCCGATGGTCGACACCCGGCGGGCCCGGCTCGACGACGCCGAGCCGATACGCCAGATCTACAACCACTTCGTCGAGCACACCATTGTCACCTTCGACATGGTGCCGCGTTCGCTGGAACAGCAACAGGCGTGGCTAGCCGAGCGTTCCGGCGCGCTGGCAGCGGTTGTCGCCATCGATGACGACGACGAGGTCGTCGGTTTCGCCAGCCTCAGCCCCTACAAGGACCGGCCCGCCTACCGGACCACGGTGGAGGACTCGGTCTACGTCGCCCCCGGCGCCGAGCGCCATGGCGCTGGTCGCACACTCCTGGACCATCTTCTCGAGCTGGCCGCCGACCACGGCTATCACGCCGTGATGGCCCGGATCGCCGACGCCAATCCGGCCAGTATGGGTCTTCACGCGGCGCTGGGATTCGAGCTGGTCGGCATCGAGAAGGAGGTCGGCCGCAAACTCGGTCGCTGGCTCGATGTTGCGGTGATGCAGAAACTGCTGTGATCGCCCCGGCAGTCGCGGGCGGATGCGCCCCGCACACGGCTGGACTACCGTCCGAGCATGGCTCAGCAGGTGCAGGGAGTGATCGCCAGAGCGAAGGGGCAACCCGTCTCGTTGGAGACGATCGTCGTACCCGACCCGGGCCCGGGAGAGGCGATCGTCAAGGTGCTCGCCTGCGGTGTCTGCCACACCGATCTGCACTATCGCGAGGGAGCCATCAACGACGAGTTCCCCTTCCTCCTCGGCCACGAAGCGGCCGGGGTGGTCGAGTCGACCGGACCGGAGGTCACCGAGATCCAACCCGGCGACTTCGTGATCCTCAACTGGCGGGCGGTGTGCGGTGACTGCCGAGCCTGCCGCCGGGGGCGTCCGCAGTACTGCTTCGCCACCCACAACGCCTCCCAACGCATGACCCTGACCGACGGCACCGAGCTCTCACCGGCGCTCGGCATCGGTGCGTTCTGCCAGAAGACCCTGGTTGCCGCCGGTCAGTGCACCAAGGTGGACCCCACGGCGCCCCCTGAGGTGGCGGGCCTCCTCGGCTGCGGGGTGATGGCCGGTCTGGGCGCAGCGATCAACACCGGCAACGTCGGACGAGGCGACTCCGTGGCGGTGTTCGGGTGTGGCGGTGTGGGCGACGCCGCGATCGAGGGCGCTCGGCTCGGCGGGGCGCACACGATCATCGCCGTCGACATCGATGACCAGAAGCTCCGGTGGGCGAGGGATTTCGGTGCGACCCACACCGTGAACGCGACCCAGGAGGATCCGGTGGAGAAGATCCGCGAGTACACCGATGGTAACGGTGCCGATGTGGTGATCGAGGCGATCGGCCTTCCATCGGTGTACGAGCAGGCGTTCTACGCCCGGGATCTGGCCGGCACCGTCGTGCTCGTCGGCGTGCCCAACCCCGAGATGAAGATCGAGCTTCCCTTCATCGACGTCTTCGGACGCGGTGGGGCGCTGAAGTCGAGCTGGTACGGCGATTGCCTTCCGAGTCGCGATTTCCCGATGCTCATCGATCTCTATCTCCAGGGTCGGCTGAATCTGGATGGGTTCGTCTCCGAGAGGATCGGTCTGGATCAGGTCGAGGAGGCCTTCGACAAGATGGAACACGGCGCGGTGCTGAGAAGTGTGGTCGTCATGGGCGACGCCTCCTGATCCTGAGCCCCGCCCGGGGATTGAGCGGCGGAACATCGCTGCTACGCAGTTTGTTTCGCTGCTCGATCGACGAGACCTGAGGAAGAGCCCGCCGGGTAGACTCGAGTCGACATGGCCCTCGGCGAGGGATGGAGGGAGCACATGGACCTGCTGCGAGACTTCCGGCACTACCTGTTCACGGCGAGGGCTCTGGACCTGGCCATCGGTGTGGTGATCGGCGTCGCCTTCGGCACGGTGATCAAGTCCCTGGTCGACAATCTGGTGAGCCCACTGATGTCGGTCGTCGGCGACTTCGACTTCTCCGAGCTCTCGTTCTCCGTTCGGGGTGGGGAGTTTCTCTACGGGCTCTTCATCAACGATGTGATCGCCTTCCTCCTCGTGGCGGCGACCGTGTTCCTGGCGGTCGTTCGACCCAAGCGGGCCTACGAGTCGCAGTTGGCTGCTCAGGCGGATCCGACGGTGACCTGTGGCGCCTGCCTCTCCACGGTCCCGGCTGCCGCCCGGCGATGCGCGTTCTGTAGAGCTGAGCTCCCTGGTGCCTCGGAGTGATCGATCCCGGCGCCCGTCCGCCGCTGGTGGCCCGTCACTTCCTCTTCACCGGTTGCCCGAAGGGGCCCGACTTCCCCCTGGTGCCGATCCTTCGCTCCTGGCGGGCGAGCGCGTTCACCTCAGGAGCGAAGAATCGGCGAGCGGTGCGCCGGGCATCGGCTTCGGTGAGTGAGCCGATCTCGGTCCTGTCGACAGGACCGGGTTTACCCGACGCTCGTCATGTTTGCGGCGGGGTGCTGGTGAACGGAGGGTCGGAGCGCTGGTGTGCGGCGGTCTCCGAGCAGGAGAACGGTGGCCGCCGAGCGGCCGGCGAGCTGTTCGGCCCAGTCGATGACCCGCTGGTCCTCGGTCATGATGAGGACCTGTCCGCGGTGGGCGTGGTCGGTGATGAGCGAGAGCACCGTGGCCATGGAGTAGTCGTCGAGAATGGCGAACGGGTCGTCGAGGATCGCCGGCAGTGACCCCCCGGGTCGGGTGCCGATGCGATCGAGATGGTGGCGGATCCGTTGCACAGCGTCGCCGGGGCTGGAAGCCTCGGTCCGTTCGGGATACTTTCCGCGGGCCGCCGCCTGGATGGCGCTGCGGTTCTTGACAGCCCACTCAAGGGGGACCACGCCGACGGCCAGCTCCCAGCATTCTCGGGCGATCCGATGGATCTCATTCAGGCTGATCGCCGGGTCATCTGTTCCCTTGGTTCTCGTGAGTCGTTCGACCTGTGCGAGTTGGAGGGTCAGGTAGCTGCGGAGCCCGGCCGCGTTCAGTACTTCGACCTCGGCGGCCGTGGCTTCCTCGAGCTTCTTGAAATGCCAGAAGGAAACGCCGGCGCATCCGATCGAGAGCAGCACGAACGGCGCCGCTGCGATGGGGTGAAGGAGCAACGCGGCGATGAAGGCGAGGATCGCCAGAGTGGCCGAGCTGGCGGTCAGGGCGGCGCGGGAGTTCTCGACCCGTTCATGTGCCTGTTCGACGGCGAGGTGACAATCCTCGATCGCGTCGACGTAGTGTTCGAAGTCGTCGTCGGCGTCCGGTTCGTTCGACTGGGAAGCGACTTCGGCTTCCACTTCGGCCAGGGCCAGGGCTGCCGACCACAGGCGATCCTGATCGATCTTGCCCAGTCGGCGAATCAGATCGTCATGTCGAACGTCGGCTTCGGTGTTTCTTGCGCCCAGGCGGAGGTACGAGCGGAGTTCACCGCCGTCGATGCCCACTGATCCGGCGATGCTGACGGTGTCGCCGAACCGGAATTCGGCGGTCACGTCCTCGCCGTTGAGGGCGTCGATCACCTTGTCCGGCTCGCCGATCGGTCGTTGGAGGATGAGAATGCGGCCGCTTTCCTCGAGCAACTCAGCGTTCAGCCCGGGCCGGCCGGCGCCCAGGACGCTCTCGAGTTCGGCGGTCAGCGCGTCGCGCTGGAGGGGTGCCAAACCGGTCAACACGGTGATTCTGGGGTGGAGGCGTAGTTCCATCGTGTCGGTGGATGTTGCTGTTTCGAGCCGATCGATCCTCATGACCCAGTGGTTCGGTCGAACGGCCCATCCGACTTGAGCCGTTCGGCCCATCTTTTCGGCTTCTGGGTAAGAATGCCTAGGGCGTTCGGCCCCAATCGGCGAATCCGGTCGGTCGAGAGCGGTCGCTCCGTCGGTGGTGTCGCAGGGCGAACTTCGAATCGGAAATGGTTGGCCGTCGATGATTACCGTGGCAGACTTCGGTGTCCGCTACTCGAGCCGATCGGCTTGGCGCGGTCGTGCCTCCTTAGCTCAGTCGGCAGAGCGTTTCCATGGTAAGGAAAAGGTCGAGAGTTCGATTCTCTCAGGAGGCTCCGCCCACGCGGCCCCACGGGTGCGCGATCATGGCGACGTAGCTCAGCTGGTGAGAGTGCTCGACTCATAATCGAGAGGTCGTGGGTTCGAGTCCCACCGTCGCTACTCCGCAATACAAACAAACCGTCACACCCGACGGCTCTCAACAAGGAGAACAACGCCAGATGGCGAAACAGAAGTTTGAGCGCACGAAGCCGCATGTGAATGTGGGGACGATGGGTCATATTGATCATGGGAAGACGACGTTGACGGCGGCGATTACGAAGGTGTTGTCGTCGCGT
>JAHEJO010000162.1 GCA_024638805.1 Acidimicrobiales bacterium | reverse complement strand
GACGACGGGGACCCGTCGGTTCCTCACCAGCGCCGCGATCATCGGTATGAAGGATCTCCGCCAACGGCTGCGCGACCAGTCGGCAATCGTCATGGCATTCATCGCTCCGTTCGGCCTGGCGTTCATCCTCAATGCCACCCTCGGGTCGGCGGCGGAGTCGACAGCCTTCGAGTTCGGGATCGTCAACGCCGATGCGGGACGTGTCGGGCAGGGGCTGGAAGGACTCCTGGACGAGCTGTCGATGGAGGAGGTGGTCAGGGTTCGCACGGTGGAGGATCGGGAGACCCTCGATCGGCTGGTCGGCGATGGCGAGCTGAACGCCGGCTTCGTGATCGAGCCGGACTTCTCGGGCCGGATCGAAACCGGTGAGCAGGCCGGGATCACGGTGGTCGGCAATCGCAACGCGCCGATCTCGGTCTCGGTGGCCGAGGCGATCGCGCAGGGCTTCGCGTCGGAGGTGGAGTACGTGTCGGTCGCGGTCGCCACCCTCGCTGCCGCCGGGGGTGTCCAGGATCCCGCCGAGGCCTCGCAGATCGCCGTTTTGGCCGCCAGCATCGCCTCGCCTCTGTCGATCGGGACCGTCGCCGAGGAGGGTAGGGGGTTCGATCCCACCAGCTACTACGCGATCTCGCTGTCGGTGTTCTTCGTGTTCTTCACCGTCCAGTTCGGCGTGCTGTCCCTCATCGAGGAGAAGGAGATCGGCACCCTGGGTCGTCTGATCGCGTCGCCCACCCCTGCCGGCGCCATGATCGTGGGCAAGTTCCTGTCGTCGTTCGTACTCGGTGTCGTCTCGATGACCACGATGGTGCTGGCCACCACCATGGTCATGGGGGCCGAGTGGGGGTCACTGCCACTGGTGGCCTTGATAATCATCCTCGGCGTCGGATCGGCGATGGCGTTGGCCCTCGTGGTGTCGGCCTTTGCGCGAACCGCCGAACAGGCCACGGCGGGAGCGACGATACTGGCGGTCGTACTGGGTCTGTTCGGGGGGGCGTTTTTCCCGGTGGGAATGGGGCCGGCGGTGCTGAACGTGTTCAGTTTCGCAACCCCGCACCGCTGGTTGTTAGAGGCCCTGCGGGAGGTGTCCTTCGGCGGTGGGTTCGCTGACATCGTGACGGCGATCGTCGTCTTACTGGTGTTCATCGTCATCGCCGGAGGGGCGGGGCTGTGGGCTTCGAGCCGAAGGATCCTGGCCACATGAGGGTGGTCGCGATCGCCCTGAACAGCCTGCAACGGCTGCTTCGCGACAAGGCCGGCGTCTTCTTGGTGTTCGTCCTTCCGCTGCTCCTGATCCTGGTGCTCGGCAGCGCCGTCGCCACCTTCGAACCGCGCATCGGTGTGGTGTTCGTCCAGGACGGATCCGGTCTGCCCGATGACTTCGTCTCCAGGCTCGAGGCCAACGATGCGGTGACGGTGTCCACCTTCGACGAAGTCGACGGGGCGGTCGACATGCTCAAGCGAGCGGACCTCGAGGCGGTGGTCGTACTGCCCGAAGGGTACGGCGAGGCGTTGCTGGCCGGTGAGTCGGTCGAGGTCCGGTATCTCGCTCTGGACATCTCCGGCTTCGAGAATCAGGGAATCGTGAGCGCGGTCGTCGCCGAGCAGGGGGCCCGGGTCCGGACCGCCCGCCTGACCGCCTCGGAAACCGGAATGACCGTCGCCGACGCGTTGGAGCTTGCCACCGACGTCGCCACGACCAGCACCGGGGTGACCGTGACCACCGTCGACGGCGAGGGGGCCCCGTACCGGGACGGTTCGGCGTTCAGCTTCGTCGCCGCTCAGGAGCTGGTCCTGTTCATGTTCCTCACCGGGATGACCGCGGCGGCGGCGTTGATCCAGAGTCGCCGACTCGGGGTTCTCCGTCGAATGCTGGCAGCACCGTTGGGGGAGACCCGGGTTCTCGCCGGCGTGACCCTCGGCCGGTTTGTCATCGCTGCGGTACAGGCCGGGGTCATCGTGTTCGCCACGGCGATCCTCTTCGGTGTCGAATGGGGTTCGTGGACCGCAACCGCCGCCGTCGTCGTGGCCTTCGCCTTGGTCTCCACCGCCTCCGCGGTGCTGATCGGCTCGGCCCTCCACAACGAGAACCAGTCGACCGCCGTCGGCATCACCGCCGGTCTGGCCTTGGCAGCGCTCGGCGGCTGCATGGTGCCGCTCGAGGTCTTTCCCCCGGGCCTGCGCACCGTCGCCCACATCACACCGCATGCGTGGGCGGTGGACGCGTTCACCGAGATCGTCCAGAACGGTGCCGGCGTGGCTGACATCCTGACCGAACTGGCGGTGCTCGGCGGTTTCGCAACGGTGTTGTTCGCCATCGCCACATTCATGCTGCGCCGGACGATCGTGGGCTGAGCCTTCGGTCGCAGCGCTCACACGCCTCTTCAGTCGCGCAGGGCCCGTCCGGTGAGATGGAGGAACACGGTCTCGAGGTCCGGTTCGATCAGTTCCACACCGGACACCCCTATACCGAGCGCGGTGGCCAACTGCATCACGCCCGGCAGGGCGTGCTGGCCGTTCTCCACCTCGATGGCGAGGGTGTGGTCGACGGACTTGGTCGACACGACTCCGGGCAAGGTCGCCACGTCCTCGGTCAACCGCGCCGCCTTGGCGTCGATGGTCAACCGGATCCAGTCGTGCTCGTCGATCAGGGTGATGAGTTCCCGTCGTGTTCCCTCGGCGATGAGACGTCCTTCGTCGATGATGCCGATCCGGTCGCAGAGCCGTTCGGCCTCCTCCATGTAGTGGGTGGTGTAGATGACGCCGATGCCCTCCGCGCCGAGCCGGCCGACGGATGCCAGAATGGCATCGCGGCTCTGAGGGTCGACGCCGACGGTCGGTTCGTCGAGGATCAGTAGCTGCGGGCGGTGGAGCAGCCCGACCCCGATGTTCAGTCGGCGTTTCATCCCGCCGGAGAACTCATCGGTTCGTTCACCGGCCCGGTCGGTGAGACCGATCGTCTCGAGGACCTCCGCGACGCTGCGGGCGAGGTGTGAGCCGGCGAGCCCGTAGAGCCGGCCGAAGAACTTGAGGTTCTCGGCGGCGGTGAGGTCGGGATAGATCGCCAGATCCTGGGGGACGTATCCGAGGGTGGCCTTGGCCCGGCTGGTGTCGGTGTCCAGATCGAAGCCGTTGATGCACACCGACCCCGCGTCGCGCTTGAGCAGGCCACAGATCAGCGAGATCGTGGTGGTCTTGCCGGCGCCGTTGGGGCCGAGAAGCCCGTAGGTCTCGCCCGGCGCGACCTCGAATCCCACCTCGCTGACGGCGAGGCGGTCGCCGAAGCTCTTGGTGAGTCCGGTACAGGACAGAACCGCAGGTTGCGAGCCGTCCGTGCCATCCATCAGCACATCTCCTGTTGGATCGGTTCGGTCATCCCGTTCATCCTCCCCGTCCTACCGCTCGCCCAACAGGGTCATGAGTCCCGGTCGCCCCAGGTTGAGACCACCGGTCGTGGCCGATCGATCGACGGCTAGAGGTTCTGGCCGAAGCGGAGCAGGTTGCCGTTCGGATCATGGAACGAGAACTCCCGCATCCCCCACGGGCGATCGACTACCTCTGCTCGGGCGTCGACCGACGATTCCACCGCGGCATGCCAGCGGTCGACGTCCTGCACATGGAAGTAGCCGGCCGCATGGTTCGTGGCCACGTCGAGATCGCTCACTTCGGACAGATGGAGGATCTCCGAGCCGCCATGGGAGACCCAGGCATAACCGTCGTCGTACTGGTCCACGTCGAAACCGAGCGCCCGGTAGAACTCGACCGCTGTCGGCATGTCGGCGACGGGAAAGACGATCTTGGTCACGATGTCGGGAACCGCTCGGCCGCCCAGCAACGCGATGACATGACAGCGGACGCGTTCGGCCAACGAACCGATCATGACGGCGGCCCGAACCATGCCACAAGAATCGAACGGGTCGCCAGGTTCGGAGGGCCGGTACGAGATTCCATACGATCAGCATGTCCGCTGGGTGTCCACCGATCAACCGATGGGGCTCGTCATCCGCTCGTAGTCCGGGAGGCCGGTGAGGACACGTTGATTCCTCGGAGCCGTGCCTCACGAAGAAGACGGCCGGGCAGGGTCGGGGTCACGATGAAACGAATCGACTCGGTCGTGGCAACGTTGCGACGGTCCCGAATGACGACCTCGACCGCGTCTCTGGCCTCCAGCTGCAAGGCCAATCCGAGCGCTCCAGCGGACAGATCCAACGCTCCTTTCGGCTCGGCGGGCGCAGGCCCCAACGCCTCGATCTCCGGCCGGCGCAGAAGGATGCTCTCCACCAGCACGAAGTAGTCGTGGATGACAACGCCGGCCGGTGTGAAAACGATCCACCGTCTCGCCAGCTGATGGAGGGACCGACCGCCTCGATAGGCAACCGCCAATGCCGCTGCGGAGACCAGGGCGCCAGCCAGCCACTGACGCGCCGCCAGCAGGAGTGGCCCGGCGATGGCGGCCGCGACCATTCCGGCCCAGACCAGCACGATCGGGCCGAGAAGCAGCGACGCCGGAGGACGTAACGCCAGCCGGCGCTCGGGCCCGTAGGCCGATCCGTTGACCATGACGTCACCGGTGATCGGTAGAAAGGCGATGGCTGAAGCAAGGCCGGTCGCGGCGGCGGCCGATACCGCACGGGTCGTCGAGATGTCGGCGGTCGCTACCGCCAGGACGAATCCGAACAACGACGCCGGCGCGATGATGCGGTAGACGGTGAGACTGACCGTCGAAGGGGCCAGGACACACAACAGACCGACGAACCACGCGGACCACGTCATCACCTCGGCGCTGACCTGAATGGCGCTGGAGCGACCGTCGAGGCCGGCGCTCACCGCCGGGCCGGCGAACACCGGGAGGACAAGCCAGGAGATCCGGGCCGGCCAGATTCCGAGCCGATCGAGGGGGAGCCTGGCGGTTACCGATGCCACGCAGTGAGTGTGCCATCGGTTCGCGCCCGAACGCCCGTTGGATCCAAGAGGAGCGACGTCGCCCGTCGCTAGTCTCGAGATGGTGGAGCCGGCCGAGCGGATCGAGGAATTGAGGGCGTCGATCGCCCATCACAACGAGGCCTACCACACCTTCGATGCCCCGGAGATTCCTGACGCGGAGTACGACGCCCTGGTGCGCGAGCTGACCCAGCTCGAAGCGGACCACCCTGAA
>JAHEJO010000045.1 GCA_024638805.1 Acidimicrobiales bacterium | reverse complement strand
ACCGAGCACCTCGCCCGGGCCGACCGAGAAGCTCACGTCCTGCACCGCGACCACGTCGCCGAAGGTCTTGCCCAGATGATCGGCGTGGATCACGGGTGCCGCCTGATTGGTCATAATGAACAGTCTACTAGACAAAATGTCTAGCCTCAACCCCAATGACGATGAGGCGGCGCGGATCTTGCACGGCAGAATGGGCCAGGCCTTTTCTTCCCACAGGAGTAGTGATGACCACCGCCCAACTTGTCGACCGTCGCAGGTTCTACATCAACGGTGGGTGGGTCGAACCCACCCGATCCCACGATGTCGAGGTGATCGATCCGTCCACCGAACAACCGTGCGCGGTGATCAGCTATGGGACGGCTGCCGACACCGACGCCGCCGTGGCCGCCGCCAAGGCCGTCTTCCCGGCCTGGAGTGCCACTCCGGTCGAGGATCGCATCGAGCTGATCGAGCGGCTCCTCGAGATCTACAAACGACGGGCCGACGAGATGGCCGAAGCGATCTCGCTCGAAATGGGTGCACCGATCGAGATGGCCAAGGCGTCCCAGGTCACCACCGGGTCGTGGCACATCAAGAACTTCATACGCGAACTCAAGGCATTCGATTTCGACCGCCCCCTCAGCGATCACGCCCCCGGCGATCGGATCCTCTATGAACCGGTGGGGGTGTGCGCGCTGATCACCCCGTGGAACTGGCCGATGAACCAGGTGACCCTCAAGGTCGTTCCGGCCCTCGGTGTCGGTTGCACGGTGGTGCTCAAACCGTCCGAGGTGGCGCCGCTGTCCTCGGCGCTGTTCGCCGAGATGATCGACGAAGCCGGATTCCCGGCCGGCGTCTTCAACCTGGTCAACGGGGACGGTCCCGGCGTCGGGACCCAGCTCTCGGGTCATCCCGACATCGACATGGTGTCGTTCACCGGCTCCACCCGGGCCGGCGTGGCGATCACCAAGAACTCTGCCGAGTCGGTGAAGCGGGTAGCCCTGGAGCTGGGCGGCAAAGGGGCGAACATCATCTTCGCCGATGCCGACGCCAAAGCGGTCACCCGTGGCGTTCGGCATTGTTTCAACAACTCGGGACAGTCGTGCAACGCACCGACCCGGATGCTCGTCGAACGTTCGATGTATGACGCCGCTGTCGAAACAGCGAAGAAGGTGGCCGAGCAGACCGCGGTCGACCTCGCCGCCCACGAGGGACGCCACATCGGACCGGTCGTCTCGGAGGTGCAGTACAACAAGATCCAAGGACTCATCGCCAAGGGCGAGGTGGAAGGCGCCCGGTTGGTGGCGGGTGGCACCGGCAAACCCGAAGGCCACGAGCACGGCTACTTCGTACGACCCACCGTGTTCGCCGATGTCAGCCCTGAGATGACGATCGCCAAGGAGGAGATCTTCGGGCCGGTTCTGTCGATCATGCCCTTCGACACCGAGGAGGAGGCTGTGGCCATCGCCAACGACACCGCCTACGGGCTCACCAACTATGTGCAGACCACCGACGTCGACAGGGCCCATCGGATCGCCAGGCTGCTTCGGTCCGGCATGGTGCAGATGAACGGCGAACCGCAGGGCGCCGGCGCCCCGTTCGGAGGCTACGGACAGTCGGGCAACGGTCGCGAGGGCGGCGTCTGGGGCATCGAGGAGTTCTGCGAGGTCAAGTCGGTCACCGGCTGGTAGCACGATCGGTACCAGCCGGCCAAGAACCACCTCCTGATGAGGGTGACCGACGATGGAATTTGACATGCCGGCCGGGGACGACGCCCGGCGAGTGATCGTGCGGGAGTGGATCGCAGCGCATCCGAATCCCACCGATCAGGAGCTGGCCGACGCCGGCTACGTCGTTCCCCACTGGCCCGCCCCCTGGGGTCTCGACGCCGACCCGATCCACCAACTGATCATCGCCGAAGAACTGGCCGCCGCCGACATCTCGCTGCCCCACAACGCCATCGGGATCGGCTGGGCGGCACCGGTGATCTGGCTCGCCGGCACCGACGCCCAGAAGCAGCGGTACCTGCCAGGCATCTTCAGCGACAGGGAACGGTGGTGTCAGCTCTTCAGCGAACCCGACGCCGGGTCCGACCTGGCCGCCCTGTCCACCCGGGCGATCCGCGACGGAGACGAATACGTGATCACCGGATCGAAGATCTGGTCCAGCGGCGCCCACGGCGCCAGGTTCGGGATCCTCCTGGCCCGGACCGATCCCGACGTCGCCAAGCACAGGGGCATCTCCTACTTCGTCCACCCGATGGACGCACCGGGAACGACGATGACCCCGATCGTCGACATGACCACCGCCCACTCGTTCAACCAGGTCTTCTTCGACGACGTCCGGATCCCGGTCGACATGCGCATCGGCGAGGAGGGCGACGGCTGGAGACTCGCCAAGGCAACCCTCGCCAACGAACGTGTCGGCCTCTCATCCGGCGGTGCACTCTGGGGGGCAGGCCCCGGGGTGGATGATTTCCTCGATCTGGTCCGATCGAACGGATCCATCGCCGATCCGGTCCTTCGTCAACGGCTGGCCCGGCTCCACAGCAACGCCGAGGCCCTGCGGCTCACCCAGCTCCGCACCCTCAGCGCCCAGATCGCCGGAGAGACACCAGGGCCCGCCGCGTCGATCCAGAAGATCATGTCCGACGAGCTCGGCGGCGAACTGATGGAACTGGCCAAGGACCTCCAGGGCGCCGACGGGATGCTCGAGGGATCAGGGCCCCCCGGTGAGATCGCAACGCCCAAACGGTGGGGTCCGACCGAGATCAACTTCCCCCGAGGCGACGAGAGCCACTTTCGGTTCGTCGATCCCATCTGGCACTACGGGTTCCTGTTCTCCCCGGCGCTCACGCTCGGCGGCGGCACGTTTGCCATACAGCGCAACATCGTCGCCGAGTTCGTCCTCGGGCTGCCCCGCGAGCCCAATCTCGAGCACGGAATGACCTGGGCCCAGACCCGCCACGGCCGGTCGGAGCACTGACAGCCACCGCGGTGAACGGGTGCCATCGAGCGGCCGCCTCGGTCACCCTCACCGGTGCCGCACGCACGCACCGTCGGGAACCGGTGCCGGGTGTTTGCGAATTTGGACTCTTTCGAAACGGATGCGATGGTGAGGCGATGAGCGACCATCCCATCTCCCGATTTCCGGTTCCCGACCTCGCCGACCTCCCCGACGACATCCGTGAGCGGATCGAAACGGTCCAGGAGAAGTCGGGCTTCATCCCCAACGTGTTCGTCGCTCTCGCTCACCGGCCGGCGGAGTTCCGAGCCTTCTTCGCCACACATGATGCCTTGATGGACAAGAGCGAAGGCCTTTCCAAGGCCGAGCGCGAGATGATCGTCGTCGCCACCAGCGCGATCAACGATTGCCTGTACTGCGTCGTCGCCCACGGGGCAATACTCCGGATCCGGGCCAAGAACCCCCTGATCGCCGATCAGCTGGCAACCAACCCACTCAAGGCGGACCTGTCCGAACGGGAGCGCGACATGGTGGACTTCGCCCTTCTGACCGCGACAGACTCGGGATCGATCACCGACGACGACATCGACACGATGACGGACCGAGGCTTCACCGACGACGAGATCTGGGACATCGGTGCCATCGCCGCCTTCTTCGCCATGTCGAACCGTCTGGCCAATCTCGCATCGATGCGTCCCAACGACGAGTTCTACTCCATGGCCCGCTGACCCCGGCTGCGAAGGGCTCGATGACTTCGGACCCTAGGCAGTGGAACCATCTGAGGTTGCACTCGAAAGATGTCGGCTGATCGTTTCCCTGACCGCCTCAACCCGACCGACGCCACGCTGTGGGATATCAAGCGTGATCCGATACTGAGAACGACGATCGTGGCGGTGGCGTTGCTCGATCGTCAGCCGGAGTGGGACCGGTTGTGCGCAACGATCGAACGGGCGGTCGAGGGGCTGCCTCGCTTGCGCCAACGCGTAGCCGAAGGTCCCCTGGGGTTCGGTCGCCCCTTCTGGGTCGACACCGATGTCGACATGGGCTTCCATGTGCGCCACATCGGTGCGTCCGCATCGGGTTCATTGCGGGGAGCGCTCGATCTCGCAGGCGATCTCGCCGGCGAGGAGTTCGACCCCGCTCGACCTCTCTGGGAGATCGTGCTGGTAGATGGTCTGGAAGAGGGACGGTCGGCACTGTTGTTGAAAGTGAGCCATGCGCTCACCGACGGGGTCGGCGGGGTCAAGTTGCTGCGCTGCTTCGACGACACCGGGGGTGAAGAGGTGCTGGCGTCCCTGATACAGCGCGATGAGGACCAGCACCAGGCCGCCGGTCGGAATGGGCTTCGAAGACTGGTACAAGCCCCGACCGGTCTGTTCACCACCGCCATCGAGGCGGGACTCCACCCCCGGCACACGGTCGAACTGGCCTCGGCCGCCGCCAGCTCGACCACGCGGATGCTCTCGCCCACCGGGCCCCCTCTCTCGTCGCTGATGACCGAACGGAGCGTCGACCGCTGGCTCGGTCTGGCCGAAGTGCCGATCGAATCCCTGCGCCATGCCGCCCACCGGGCCGATGGAACGATCAACGACGCGTTCGTCACCATCGCCCTCGGGGCCCTCAGTGACCATCACCGCGCCCTGGGTGCCGGCGACACCCGGTTCCGGGTCACCATGCCGGTCAACTTCCGCACCGACCGCGATGCTCACGGAGGGAACCAGTGGACACCCGCACGCGTGGTGCTCGACGTTGATCCTCTCCTCCATCCTTACGATCAGCTTCAGCGGCACCGTCGTCGCCTGCGGGCCGCCGCCGACGAACCATCGGTGGGCTTCAGCCAGACGATCGCCGCCGGCGTGCAACAACTCCCACCGATCTTCACCGTCGGTGTCGTCGCCGGGATGGTCAAGGGCTCCGACGTTGTCCTCACCGACATCCCGGGGACGGCCGAACCCTTGAGGATCGCCGGTGCCAAGGTCGAACGCCTCTACCCGTACGCCCCCGCCGGAGGCGCCGCGCTCAGCATCGGCCTGATGTCGCATCTCGACACCGGGTGTTTCGGTTTCAATGTGGACCGGGCCGCGGTTCCCGTACCGCAGCGGCTCGTCGAACATTTCGAACAGCGAACCCGGGATTTCCTGCGGCGGCGGCGGGCCCCGAGACCTCGGGTGCGGGAGGCTCCCCCCGAGCCCGCCGAGGTCGAACAACCCACGCACGAGCGATTGAGCGGCCTCGACACCAGTTTCCTCAGGATGGAAACGGCGGCGACGCCGATGCATATGGGCGGTCTGTTCGTGATGGAACGGTCCGCTCTGTTCGACGCGGATGGCGCCTTCGATCTCGAAGCGGTCACGCGACACATCCGCCACCGGCTCGAGCGGGTGCCGCGCATGATGCGCCGGGTCGAGGAAGTCCCTCTCGAGTTGGGTCGCCCGGTCTGGGTCGAGGACGACTTCGAGATCTCACGTCACGTCCACCACAGAACACTCCCTGCGCCCGGGACCAGAACACAGCTGCTCGAACTGTGCGAGACGATCCAGATGGAGTTGCTGGACCGGCGCCACGCTCTGTTCGACTTCACCTTCATCACCGGTCTCGACCCCGAGGAGTTCGGTCCCGAGTCGATCGCCATGGTCGAACGAATCCACCACTCGCTCCTCGACGGGATGAGCGGCGTCGAATTGCTTGCGGTCATGTTCGACATCGAGCCCAAACCACAGCAAAAGGAACTGCCGATCCACGAACACGGCACACGCATCGACATTCACGAAACGCCGACGTGGCTGGTCGCCGAGGCCATGGGAGATCTGTTGAAAGAGGCGGTCGCCATATCCAAAGCGGCCCTCAACGCCGTCCGCTCGCCCCGTCGAATCGCCCAACACATCGGCGAACTGGCCGGCGCCTACGACGACATGGTCGTGGCACTCGGCGCCACCCCACCGTCGCTCAATCAGCCCGTCGGGGGATTCCGGCGCCTCCTGCCACTCACGGTGTCGCTCAGCGAGGTGCACGACGCCGCAGCAGTGCGCGGTGGGACGGTCAACGACTTGGTGCTCACCGCCATCTCATCGGGTCTACGAGCGCTGTTGCTGTCACGGGGTGAGAGCGTCGACCGACCCATCACCGCGATGGTTCCCGTCTCGACCCGCGACGCCGGCCTGGGCGAGGATCGGGGCAACCACATGTCGGCCCTCATCGCCGCTCTGCCGGTAATGGAACCGGACCTGGACGCGGCTTTCACCGAGGTCACCCGGGAAATGACTCACCTCAAGCACGATCATCACGCCGATGGCACCGAGATCATCATGGAAGCCGGTGACCATATCCCGCCGATCGCCCTCGACGTGATCTCGCGGCTCGCCGGGCAACAGCCCTTCGTCAACCTGATCATCACCAACCTGCCGGGGCCACCGATCCCGCTGTTCTTCATGGGTTCGGAGATCACCGACATGGTGCCGATCGTTCCACTCGGCGGCAACCTCACCGTCAACGTCGCCGTCCTCAGCTACGTCGACGACCTGATCATTGCGCTCCACGCCGACGCTGACGCCTGTCCGGACCTCGAGGTTATGGCCAACGCTACGATTGCCGCGTTCGCCGAGCTGGCCGCGTCTACCGGGGGAGATCTCTCCCGTTCCTGATTGACTGTGGGGGTGAGCACCACCTCGTCCAATCCGGCGGTCCCCGACGTCACCCAGGTGTTCTTTCGTTCGCTGAACCGCTTCGTCAAGCCAGCGGTCAAAGCCGGTCTCGGCTCTCCTCTGCCGCTCGGCCTGGGGGCGGTCGTCCTGGAGAGCACCGGCCGGGTGAGCGGCAAGGCGCGAGAGGTTCCCGTACTCGGGATCCGGCTGGGCGACACGGTCGTCGTATCGACCGTGCGTTCCAGATCCCAGTGGCTGAAGAACCTCGAGTCGGATGCTCGGGCGGCCGTGTGGTTCTGCGGTCGGCGACACCCGGCCACCGCGTCGGTCCAGCGAGGACCCCTCAACGTGGTGACCCTCGACGCCTCCGAGCCGTCGACGTCGGACCCGTCGACTGCCGACCCCTCGTCGGCGTAGCCGGCGGCTCCGCGTGATCGATCTCTCGCACCGCCACGTCCTGGTCATCGGAGGCACCGGAACCATCGGCTCGGCGATCGTGATGCGGGCCCTCGAGCGCTCCGCGGCCGTGACCGCCACGGCGTCGAGTCCCGACCGATTCGATCACAGCAGCCCCGCCGAATGGATCTCGCTCGACGTCCGCTCGGGGGTGGCGGTGGACACCGCCGTCGGCGCCGTGCCGGGTTTGACCGACATCGTGCTGGCGGCTGCTGCCCGCCCGTTCGCCGGTCTGGTCGATATGGACGATGACGATCTGAGGTCGCTGGTCGACACGAAACTGTGGGGCGCGTTCCATGTCGGTCGGGCAGCCGCCCGCCACCTGCCCGACGACGGCAGCCTGACCTTCATCAGCGGACTCCTGGCGGGGTATCCCGACGCCGCAGCACCCGTAGCGGCGGTATCGGCGGCGGTCGAGGCGCTCGGCCGAGGCCTGGCCGTCGAACTCGCGCCACGACGGGTCAACATCGTCTCACCCGATTCCCTCGGCTCGCCCGGACGCGGCCGCCACCACGGCACTGCCAGTGATGTCGCCGACCTGATCCTGGGATGCATCACCAACGAATGGTTGTCGGGAACGGTGCTGGAGATCCACGGCGCCGGGAAACCCTGAGCTGCGTCCTCGTTCATGCCGGGTCGACGCCGGCGACGCGGTGAGCTATCAAAGGGTAGAAGGGGGTGTCCATGAGCATTCGACACGAGGTGATCGCCGGCGGTGGGTTGGGACTCATCGCCCACGAATACGGAACACCGACCGGTCCGGCGGTGCTCTTGGTGCACGGTTTCACACAGAGTCACCTGTGCTGGGCAGCACAATACGAAAGCGATGCTCTCGCTCACTGCCGGATCGTCGCCATCGACATCCGCGGTCACGGTGACTCGGACAAACCGCTCGAGCCGGAAAACTACAGCGATGGCCAGCTCTGGGCCGACGACATCGAGGCGACCATCACCGAGCTCCACATGGACACGCCGGTCATCGCCGGCTGGTCCTACGGCGGGTTCATCATCAACGACTACCTGCAACGTTATGGCGACGCCAAACTCGGCGGTATCAACTACGTCGCCGGTGCTGCCGTCTTGAACGCCAACTTCGATCACCTCGGCCCGGGGTTTCTCTCCAATGCAGGGGCGATGACCGATCCCGACCTCGAGACCCAGATCGGCGGGATCAGATCGTTCCTGCGCGACTGCTATCAGATCCAACCCTCACAGGACGACTTCGAGATCGCTGTTGCGTACAACATGATGGTTCCGCCGGCGGTCCGAGCAGCACTGGCATCCCGTCAGCTGAACTTCGAAGACGCCATGGCATCGGTGACGGTACCGACCCTGGTCACGATCGGGATGCACGACACCGTGGTCCTACCCTCGATGGGCGACTACATCCTCGACCACGTGCCAGGCGCCCAAGCTTCCCGCTATGCCGAGGCCGGACACGTACCATTTGCCGAAGTGCCCGACAGATTCAACGCCGAACTGGCGGCGCTCGTCGCCGCTGTCAACGCCTGACCCGCTGCCGGAGGATCTCAGAGAAGCCCCCGAGTGGCGGCAGCGTCGACAGCCAGTGAGACGCCGCTGATGTAGTTGGCCTGTGCCGAGCACAGGAATGCGACGACCGCACCGAAGTCATCCGGGTCACCGATCCGACCCGATGGCTGTGTTCCGGCAAGGGAGTCGAGATCGGGATAGACGCTGCGAAGACGGTCGGTCAGATGCACACCGGGCTGGACGGTGTTCACCGTGACACCGTCGGCGGCCACCTCCCGGGCGGCGGTCTTGAGAAACGCCGTGACGCCGGCCCGGGCGGTGTTCGACAGGATGATCTGGGCCATCGGTTCGCGCACCGCCGTGGACGTGATGGCGATCACCCGCCCCCACCCCCGTTCCCGCATTCCCGGAACGATCCGTTTGCAGAGAGCGATTGTCGACAACAGGTTGAGCTGGAGAGCTTCGGGGTAGGCGCTCACCTCGGTCGAGGCGAAGTCCCCCGGCGGTGGACCGCCGGCGTTGGCGACGAGGATGTCGATATGCCCCTCCAGGACCGCTTCGGCGTTGTCCACCAGCGGTTCGATAGCTCCCGGATCGGCGAGATCGGCCACGACGGGATGGTGCCGGCCCGGCAGTGCTGCGGTGGCCTCGGCCAGCCTGGCTGCGTTCCGGGAAGCCAGAACCACCTCGACCCCCTCCTCCGCCAGGGCGGCGGCGGTTGCCAGCCCCAGCCCACTCGACGCCCCGGTGACCAGTGCTCGTCTGCCCCTAATGCCCAGATCCATCACCAGAACCTAGCGACCCCGAACGTCGTGCGGCGTCGATACCCGACCGGGGATGGTGATCCTGGCGAACTAGAGGCGTGATAGGCGCTCCTGGCCGGTGGCGGTGAGTACCATTTTCGGCCATGGCCTACGACCATCGCTCGATCGAAGCCACCTGGCAGAAACGCTGGGAGGACGAGGAGCTCTATCGAGCGCGGGTCGACTGGGACCGCCCCAAGCACTACGCCCTCACGATGTTTGCCTATCCCTCCGGCGACCTCCACATGGGCCACTGGTATGCGATGACGCCGAGCGATGCTCGTGCCCGGTACCAACGAATGAAGGGGTACAACGTTCTGTTTCCGATCGGCTTCGACGCATTCGGACTGCCGGCCGAGACCGCTGCGGTACAGCGCGGTGTCCACCCGGCCAGATGGACCTGGCAGAACATCGATCGCATGCGCAGCCAATTGCGCTCGATGGGTGCGATGTTCGACTGGCAGCGGGAGGCGGTCAGTTGTGAGCCGGACTACTACAAGTGGACTGAGTGGTTCTTCAAGAAGATGTTCGAACGTGGCATCGCCTATCGAGGGGAGGCGATGGTCAACTGGTCGCCCACCCTGCAGACCGTTCTGGCCAACGAGCAGGTGATCGACGGCAAGGACGAACGGACCGGCCAGCCCGTGATCCAGAAGCTGATGGAGCAGTGGTTCTTCGCCATCACCAGGTACGCCGATGAGCTGCTCGATTTCGAGGGGATCGATTGGCCCGAACCGATCAAGACGATGCAGACCAACTGGATCGGACGCTCCGAAGGCGCCCGGGTCGACTTCACCATTCCCGACGGTGACGCCGTCGGGGAGAAGCTGACCGTCTTCACCACCCGGCCCGACACGCTGTGGGGGGCGACCTTCATGGTCATCGCCCCCGAGCATCCACTCGTCGGCTCGATCACCACCGACGACCAGCGTGACGAAGTGGAGCGGTACGTGGCGGCGGCCGCCTCCCGCACCGAGTTGGAACGGACCGCCGAGGACAAGGAGAAGAGCGGGGTCTTCACGGGCGGTTTCGCCGTCAATCCGGTCAACGGCGAGAAGGTGCCGGTGTGGGTAGCCGATTATGTCCTCATCAGCTACGGCACCGGGGCGATCATGGCGGTGCCCGCCCACGATCAACGAGACTTCGAGTTCGCCCGGTCGTTCGGTCTGAGGATCGTGCCGGTCATTCAACCCGAAGGTCAGGACCCGCTGCACGAACCATCGATGACCGGCTCCTACGTCGGCCCGGGGGTGATGACCAACAGCGGACCACTCGACGGTGTCGCTGTCACCGAGAAGAAGGGTCGGGCCAACCCGTCGATCGCGGCGGCGCTGGACTGGCTCGAGGCCAACGGTGCCGGTACCGAGTCGATCAACTTCCGGATCCGGGACTGGCTGATCAGCCGGCAACGGTACTGGGGTTCGCCGATCCCGATGATCCACACCGCCGACGGCGCCGTCGAAGCGGTGCCCGACGCCGACCTGCCGGTGATCCTGCCCGAAGACGTCGAGTTCCACGGTCGGAGCCCGCTGGTCGAGACACCCGAATTCCTGGCGGTGACCGATTCAACCGGTGCCCCGGCCCGGCGCGAAACCGACACGATGGACACGTTCATGTGTTCGAGCTGGTACTGGTTCCGCTATCTGTCACCCCAGTTCGACGAGGGCCCCTTCGACCCCGAGGAGGCCGCGTACTGGTTGCCGGTCGACACCTACACCGGCGGAGCCGAGCATGCGGTGATGCATCTCCTGTACGCGAGATTCTTCGTGAAAGCGATGCGGGACATGGGCGTGTTCTCCGAAACCGAGGCGGCGATGATCGCTCACGAGCGCCAGCCCGACCAGCTGTTCGACGAACCCTTCACCATGCTGCGCAATCAGGGCCAGATCCTCGGCGAGGAGCGCATCGGCGATCGTCTGGTGATCGCCGCCGACGAGGTGGACGGGCGCTACGTCGCCACCTCGGTGCGAGTCGAACCCGACGCCGATGACGCCGCTGGCGACGTCGTCGGTGAACTGATGCGCAGGACCGAGAACATCCTGCAGGTGCAGGACGGGGCCGCGGTGGTGACGGTCGAGGTCCCCGACTCGGCAACGATCCAGGTGCCAAATGTGCCCGGCGCCAACGAGGTCAATCAGCTGAAACACCACCTGGAAATCCAGCGAATGTCCAAGTCCAAGGGCAACGTCGTCAATCCCGACGAACTCGTCGTCGACTTCGGCGCCGACACGGTCCGTACCTATCTCATGTTCGCGTTCGAGTGGCAGAAGGGTGGGCCGTGGAACAGCCAGGGCATCATGGGGTCGCGCCGCTTCATCGAGGACGTGTGGAAGATCGGCACGGTCGACTATGCGCCGTCGTCCGAAACCGACGACGCATCGGTCGCCCTGCGCCGAAGGATCCACCAGACGATCGACCGCGTCGACAACGGGATGAACACGTTCAAGTGGAACACCTCGGTCGCCGCCCTCATGGCGCTGCGGAACGAGATGACCGACGCCGCCCGCCGCGGGTCGGTGAGCGCGGCTGTATGGAACGAAGGTGTGGACACGATGCTCAAACTGCTGGCCCCCATCGCCCCCCACATCACCGAGGAACTCTGGCGGTTGCGGGGCAACGACGTGTCGATCCATCTCCAGGCGTGGCCGCTCTTCGACTCTGCGATCGCCGCCGAGGACATGATCACGATGGTCGTTCAGGTGAACGGCAAGGTGCGGGACCGGATCGAGGTCCCCGCCGACGTGACGACCGAGGATGCGGAGTCTCTGGCCCTCGCCAGTGAACGAATCAGGGAATGGACCGAAGGTACGACGATTCGCAAAGTGATCTCCCGTCCTCCCAAACTGGTCAGCATCGTCGCAAACTAGTCTCGGAGCATCGATCGAGAGGGGATGCGATGCCGCAACGGTTCGAAGGCAGGGTGGCGATCGTTACCGGCGCAACCCAGGGGGTCGGGAACGCACTCGTGCACCGCCTCGTGGACGAAGGTCTGGTCGGGGCGGTGGTCACCGGGCGGAGCCTCGCGCGTGGCGCAGCGCTGGAACGGGAGCTGCAGTCCAAGGGCTGTAACACCGTCTTCGTCCAGGCCGACCTCGCCGATGTGCATGGCCCGGCCGACGTGCTGGCGATCGCTGCCGAACGGTTCGGCGTCGTCCACCACCTGGCGAACTGCGCCGGTCAAAGCGATCGGGGCGGCGTGTGGGACACGACCCCTGAACTGTTCGATCTTCTCATGGCCGTCAATGTTCGGGCCCCGTTCCTGCTGATCCAGGGGGTGGCGCGTCTGGCCGTCGACGCCAAGGTCCCGGCATCGGTCGTCAACGTCGGCAGCATGATCCAGGGGGGTGGACCCGACTTCCTCACGCCCTACAGCATCTCCAAGGGTGCGCTGGCAACGATGACGAGGAACCTGGCCTTCTCGCTCATGCGTCACCGGATCAGGGTCAACACGGTCAGCCCCGGTTGGATGGACACACCCGGCGAAGATGCCATTCAGCGTCGGTATCACGGAGCGACCGACGGCTGGTTGGAGGAGGCGGAAGCGATTCAGCCGTTCGGCCGTCTGATCAAAGCATCGGAGATCGCAGCGACGCTGGGCTTCGTTCTCAGCGACGACGCCGGGCTGATGACGGGAGCGATCATCGACTACGGCCAGTCGATCGTCGGGGGAGGGATCGCGCCGGCACCGCCGACGCTCGATCTCGCCTGGTAGACGCGGTTTCGCCGAGGGCGTGAACGGAGCGAACCCGTTGCCCATGGGCACCGGTGGCGCCTCGCCTTCCCCAGCTGTCGTGCTCGCCATCCTCGGCTCGTGGGTGGCCGTGGTCGTCGTCGCTGGACGGATCGGTGACTCCTGTGTGGTCTACGGTCTCGGCAACCTGCTGGCCAACTGCCCGCGGGCGCTTCGGCGCGACGAGCTGCTCGTACAGGTGCGCCTGACCGAGCGCGACGTTCGGTCGCCATCCGCTGAGCTCGGTCGAACAGCTCCGGTTCAGTGTTCGTACTGGATCCCCGCCCGGCCGGCGATGTTCGGGCGTATCAGGTCGTCGATGAGCCGGCGGTGGCCCGCTTCGGTGGTGTAGGCCCGGTAGTCGTCGACGGTGTCGAAGTCGGCGACGACGACGTAGTCGTAGTCGTTGTCGGCGAGGCCGGCATCGGGTCCGTGGGTGTAGTCGGCCACGAACTCGAGGGTGGCCAGTCGATCCAGACCGGCCCTGATGGCAGCCATGTCCTCGTCGCTGACCCCTTCGGCCCATTTGAACATTGCACAATGCCGGATCATGAGCACGAACCTACTCGGTCCGGGGTCGGGCCATCGAGGGCGGTGGGGGACCCCATCGTCGGAGGGCTGCATCCCTCAGGGCGAGCAGACGGGCCTTGGAGGACCAGTACTCGTCCCTCTGCGAGGCTCGCACCGATCGATCGACGAGCTGCCCGACCGCCAGGATCGCCCGCACCAGCGCATGCCGTCGCCCGAAGTGTTTGCTGAGCAGGAGCAGCGTGTTGCGCTCCATGAGGTATTCAGCCATCGGCTTGGGTGTGCTGACCTTGGGATTGATGACCCGGGCGCCTCGAGCCAAGCCGACCTCCCAGCCGGCCGCCTTCGCACGCAACCCGAGGTCTGCTTCTTCGCAGTAGGTGAAGAAGCGCTCGTCGAAGAGCCCGATCTCATCGAGACATGCCCGTCGGGCCATCAGCAGCGTGCCGTGGGGATAGTCGGCCGGTTCGAATCCATCATCGACGGTGGAGGGACCCGAGATCGGTCCGAAGTTCCGGTCGACAAGCGGTGTGGTGCCATCGCCCACATCGGCCGACAGCAGTCCGAGCCGGGCTCGGCATTCGCCGATCGCGACCATGACGGGAAGGGCTGCGGGCTCCGGCAGTGCATCGTGAGGGGCGACGACCGACCATCCCGCCCCATTTGGATCGTTCATCCAACGTTCCCAACCTCGATTCGTCGCCGGGCCGAACCCGGTGTTGTCGACCAGCTCGATCAGCTCGACCGGCAGGGTCTGGCGGTCGAGCGCCCGCCGAACGTCGTCGAGTTCGGCCTGGTCGGAACCATTGTCAACCACGGTCACCGACCGGACCGTCGGGTCGCCGCCGAAACGTTCGATCGAGGCTGCGCAGGCCGCACCCTGATTCCAGTGGATCAGGATCACATCGACCGAACCCTCGAACACCCGGGCGACGCTACTCGCTACTTGGTGGTGGGCGGGCCGGCGAAGGCCTGCGCCTTTTCGAGCCAGTCCAGCGCGATCGGCGTCGCCGCGAGATCGGTCTCGTGCACGTTGCGGCGCTGGGTCACGACGAGGCAGAAATCTTCGGCCGAACCGTGCACGTACTCACCGGCACCCTCGGGCCCGAACCTCCACACCGAGCCGGTCGGCGAGGTGAGCTCGACCCGGACATCGGCAGCGGGAACCTCGAGGCCCCGGTTCTTGTAGCTCCACCCCCGGGTGATGAAACCGAGCTGGGCGATGTGGCGGATCCGGTCGGTCGCCGGGCGCTGTGCCCCGACGGCGTCCACGATGTCGTGGCCGTGGGCCCAGCACTCCATCAGCCGGGCGGTCAGGAACGACGCAGAACCCATCGACGGCCCGTACCACACCACCCTCGTGTCGTCGCCGAGCTGGGCGGCCGCATCGGACAGCCGACCTCGTCGCGCTCGCCACGTCGACATGAGTTCCGGCGGACGCATGCGTCGAAACGGGCCGAGCGTCAGCTCGTCGACGGCGTCGTCGCCCTCGCCGAGCGCCGAAACCAGCGCCCGGACCTCCCCGGCGAAGCCCTCCGGGTCGGTGATCGCCCGCGCCGCCGCGCCGTCGAAGTAGGCGAGATGGCCGATCTGGTCGGCGACCGACCACCCGGTGCTGGCGGTCGGGAGGAGCCATGCGGCGTGATCCAACGGTGCGACGATCTGGTCGAGAGCGGACTGCTCCGCTTCGAGGTCGGCTTGTACAACTCGAACATCCATGTCGCTCCACATCCGGGCGCGGTACCGCTTGCGCCTCACCGGTACCGTAGTTAGTTTGAAGGAGGTGAGCAACATCGGTACACCCCTGCACAGCAGGCTTGACACCCGATCCGAGCCCTATCTCCGAAACCTCGAGGCGATGCAGCAGCTGTGGAGCGAAGTGGCCGAACAGCTGGCCTCGGTGCCGACGATCGGCGGCCAGCGGTACGTGGACCGTCACCGTCGGCGGGGCAAGCTCCTGGTCAGGGAGCGGATCGAAGCCCTGGTCGATCCCCACAGCCCGTTCCTGGAGTTGAGCCCGCTCGCGGCCTGGGGCACTCAGGACCCCGTCGGAGCGGGCGTCGTCACCGGTATCGGCGTCGTCGAAGGTGTCGAGTGCGCCATCACCGGCTCGGACATGACCTACCGCGGCGGTTCCGCCAATCCGACCACATGGACAAAGGTCGCCCGCTTCCACGAGATCGTCCGGGACAACCGGTTGCCGATGATCGTACTCAACGAGTCCGCCGGGGCTGACCTGCCCCGCCAGGTCGACATCTTCGTTCGCGGCGGCGAACAGTTCCGCAACATCACCCAGCTCTCCAAACTGGGTATTCCCACGATCACCGTCGCCTTCGGCCCCAACACCGCCGGCGGGGCCTACGTGCCGGGAATGAGCGACTACACCGTTTTCGTCAGGGAGAGGGGCACGGCCTACCTCGGCGGTCCGCCGCTGGTGAAGATGGCGATCGACGAGATCGTCGACGAAGAAACGCTGGGCGGGGCCGAGATGCATTCCCGCACCAGCGGACTGTCGGACTATCTCGCCATCGACGAGATGGACGGGATCCGCCACGCCCGCCAGATCATCCGCCACCTCGGCTGGAAGAAACTCGGCCCCGGACCCACCCAACCCGACGACCCGCCGATCTACGATCCAGCCGAGCTGATGGGATCGGCGTCGGCAGACGTACGAATCCCGTTCGAGATCAGAGAGGTCTTTGCCCGGGTGCTCGACGGCAGCCGCTTCGAAGAGTTCAAGCCACTGTACGGAGAGCGGCTCGTGTGTGGATGGGGATCCATCCACGGTTTCGCCGTCGGTGTGTTGGGTAACAACGGGATCCTCTTCTCCGAAGAGGCCAAGAAGGGCGCCCAGTTCATCCAACTCTGCAATCGCAACGATGTTCCGATCGTCTTCGCGCACAACATCACCGGCTTCATGGTCGGCTCCAAGGCCGAACAGGGCGGCATCATTCTCAACGGGGCCAAGATGATCAACGCGGTCTCCAACAGCAACGTGCCCCACTTCAACCTGATGGTCGGTGCCAGCTACGGCGCCGGCAACTACGGCATGGCCGGCCGGGCCTACAACCCCCGTTTCGTCTTCAGCTGGCCCAACCACAGGATTGCCGTGATGGGTCCCAAACAGCTCGCCGGCGTGATGGAGATCGTGGCCAGGAACGCCGCCGCCGGGCGCAAGGTCGAGATCGACGAGGAGGCGCTCGCTGCCCAGAGTGCGGCCCTGGAGGCCCAGATCGAGACCGAATCGACCGCGCTGTTCTCGACGGGCCGGGTATGGGATGACGGGATCATCCATCCCGCCGACAGCCGCACCGTGCTCGGGATCGCACTGTCGGCGGCGCACAGCAACACCGTGGCCGGGGCCGTCGAGTACGGGGTGTGGAGGCACTAGGGGTGAGCATCAACAGACTCCTGATCGCCAACCGGGGCGAGATCGCGGTCCGGATCGCCCGCACCGCCCACCGCCTCGGCATCTCGACCGTCGGCGTCTATTCCGAACCCGATGCCGTCGCCCTGCACGCCGATTCGGTCGATGTTGCGATCGCGCTGGGCGGCGCCACGGCGGCTGAGTCCTACCTCAGGGCGGATCTGATCCTCCGCGCCGCTCTCGACAGCGGATGTGACGCCGTCCATCCGGGATATGGCTTCCTGGCCGAGAACGCGGATTTCGCCCAGCAGGTTCTCGACGCCGGGCTCGTCTGGGTGGGTCCGACCCCGGAGCAGATCAGATTGCTGGGCGACAAGGTCGCAGCAAAACGGGCCGCGGTCGCGGTCGGCGTGCCGACCACCGAGATCATCGAGGTGAGCCCCGGCGCGGTACCCGAGGGCGTCCCGATGCCCGCCCTGGTGAAAGCGGCCGCCGGCGGTGGCGGCCGGGGTATGCGGGTAGTCCAGGAGATCGGGGAGCTCCCCACTGCCATCGAGGCGGCGGCCCGTGAGGCCGAGTCGGCCTTCGGTGACGGCACGGTGTTCATCGAGCCCTACATCGAGCATGGCCGGCACATCGAGGTTCAGATCGTCGGCGATTCCCATGGCAACGTGATCCATCTCGGCGAACGGGAGTGCTCGATTCAACGACGCAACCAGAAGGTCATCGAGGAGTCGCCGTCGCCCGGGATCTCTGACGAGACCCGGGACACCCTCTGTGACGGGGCGGTCCGCCTGGCCCGGAGCGTCGGGTACCAGAACGCAGGGACGGTCGAGTACCTGGTCGGGGACGACGGTTCGATCAGCTTCCTCGAGGTCAACACCCGCCTGCAGGTCGAGCATCCCGTCACCGAGGAGGTGACCGGCCTGGATCTGGTCGAGCTGCAGCTGCAGGTCGCAGCCGGCGAACCGCTGCCGATCGGGCAGGCGGACGTCGTCCCCACCGGCCACGCCATCGAGGTCCGGCTCGTGGCCGAGAACCCCCGGATGGGGTGGCTACCGGCCACCGGGCTCATCGATCGGTTCGACATTGCCGCCGGGGTGCGGGTCGACACCGGGTACCGGGGCGGCGCTGAGGTGTCGGTGAACTACGACTCCCTGCTCGCCAAGATCGTGGCCCAGGCTCCCACCAGAGAGCAGGCAGGCCGTTCCCTGGCCCGTGTCCTGCGGGCGTCGCAGATCTCAGGCGTCGACACCAACCTGCACATGCTGATCGCCACGCTCACCGATCCCGATTTCCTCGGCTGTGACACGCCCACGTCCTATCTGGACGGTCACCCCGATGTCGTAGTGGCTCGCGGACCCTCGGGCGAGGATCGGATCGCGCTGCTCCTCGGCGCGGTGTTCGCCCACGAGCGGGTTTGCCGGGAGCGGGACACCGCCACCGGGTTCGCCCCGTCGGGGTGGCGTAACCTCATGACCATCGGCCAGCGGCAGCGGTGGGTCGCGGCTGGGGACCGAACCGCCACCGAGGTCGTGATGTGCCACGACCGGGCTGAGGTCCTGATCGGTGAGTGGCCGGGTGTCCTCGACGACGGCAGCCTGGCCGAGGACACCCGCCGACGGCTGTCGGTGCGCATCCTGGACCGCCGTCGCGATGCCCAGGTGCTCGAGGTGGATCGGCACCGCTACGTGATCGAGACCGCCGTCGACGCCACGATCGTCCATACCCGTGCCGCGTTCGGGTCCCTGCGATGGGAGCTCGAACCGAGGTTCGAGGTCCACGACACCGCCGAGATCGGAGGAGGCCCGATCTGCCCGCTCCCCGGAACCGTGATCGCCGTTCACGTGTCAGCCGGAGAGCAGGTCGCCGAGGGACAGACACTGATGGTCGTCGAGGCGATGAAGATGGAACACCAGATCACCGCGGTGGCCCCGGCCACGGTCACCGAGGTTCGCTTCGCCGTCGGCGATCGGGTCGACGCCGGGGACCTGCTGGTGGCGATGAGCGATGACTGAGGCCGGCCGCGCAGCTTCGATCCGTA
>JAHEJO010000161.1 GCA_024638805.1 Acidimicrobiales bacterium | reverse complement strand
GCGTCGGTCCGAACCGTCCGGGTTCGATGATGATCGTGGCATCGAATTCCAGGCCTCGGCATTCGTCGGCATTCATCCCGACCACGTCGTAGTTGGCGAGGGTTGTATCGCATGGTTCGAGATCGGTGGGCCCATACCCGGGGGGGAAGATCAATGCCAGCGTTCGACGTTCGGTGGGTTGGGAAGAACCTTCGACGATCGAGGCGACCGCTCTGCTCAGCTCGGCTCCGACATCGGTGACCTTCACGAACCTGGTGGGGGTCCCCGTCGAGCGCAAAGGGACGGGCATTCGGAGAGCGGGGGCGTAGGTGGCGAGGATTCGGCCGGCCGGATCCAGCACCTCCTTGGGAGACCGGTAGTTGATCGAGAGCGAACCCTCAGAAACAGGCCCGATGGCGGGTAGTACGTCGGCCCATCGGTCGGCGGGACCGATCGTGCGCTGGGCGAGATCACCGACGGCGGTGATGCAGCCCGGGTCTGCCCGCCGGACGACCATCCGCCACTCCATCGGCGACAGATCCTGCGCCTCGTCCACGATGACATGACCGAATCGGAAACTTCGCTCTCCGGACGCGAGCTCGACGACGGTAGCGCCTTCGAAAGCGAGATCGTCGAGGACATCGGTCGCCAGTTCGCTCGGGTCGACATCACCGATCATCGAGGCACGATCACCGCGAAAGCGGTCGACGACCGAACCGGGATCAGACGTCGCTTCGGCACCGCCGGCAGGTTCGAATTCGTCGTCGGCCAGACCGTCGAGCGATGTCACCGTGACGCCCGATCCCACCGCCGACATGTCGAGATCCATTGTGCCGGTCACACGCTGGACTCGGACGAGGCGCCCGTCGGCGCCCATAACCGTTTCGGCTTCGTCGAGGGCTTGGGCGAGCTCGAATTCGTCTTCGGCATCGCGCTCCCTCGCACGCTGACTGCCATCGAATTCCTCGACCTGCTGACCCAAGAGCGCTTCCAATTCATCGAGTAGTGCGATGTCGGCATCGCTCCAGCGACGACGGCGGAGCTGACGTTCCCGGACGCGTGCGGTGTGGAGGGAACGGGCAACGGTCGCATTGAACCCAGCCGCACGACAGGCCGAACGGAGAAGTGCCGGGGAGCCCAGCACGTCGTTGAGACACTGTTCGGGGGTGAGTGTCGGCCAGTGATACAGGAGATGACGTCGTACGTCGGGGTGCCCGAGGAAGGTGGCGGTGGCGTCCTCGACACTGAAGAAGGCCGGGTCGTACACGCTGTCGATCAGCGCGTCGACGATGCCGCGTCGGTACTGTTCAGCGCCGTCGTTGTGGGTGGCGGCGAGTCTGGCTCGCTCGAACGCCTTCTGACACTGGGCCACCGTGAGGTTGACCTGCCGCGAGCCGTAGTACAGGGTCAGCCCCACCTCGGGCCGACGCTGCCGGTCCCCGACCGCGCCTGCGCAGAACCGCACCATCGCGCTACCGCCCTTGATCCGCTCGGAATCCGGATCGTGGAGGGCGCCCCGCAGCGCGGGAAACAGCTCGGCCGGCGTCGCGCTGACCACGCCCGTTTCGCCGAGGCTGGGGAGCACGTTGCTGACATAGCGCAAGAAACGGCGGGTCGGGCCCACCACGAGCACACCCTTGTCGGACAACTCCTCCCGCTGGTCGTAGAGCAGGTAGGCGGCGCGGTGCAACGCGACGACCGTCTTGCCGGTGCCGGGCCCACCCTGGACGATCAGGGGCCGGTCTGCCGGCGCCCGGATGATCGCATCCTGTTCGGCCTGGATCATCGCGACGACAGGCTTCATTTCGTCCTGGCGAGGCGCATTCACCGCAGCCAGGACGGCGGCCTCGCCCCGTAGGGTCGAGCCTTCGGTGAGAACATCGGGATCCAATGGCTCGTCGGAGTAGCCGGCGAGTTCACCATCGACCCCCTGGTCGTCGTAGCGGAACTGCCGCCGAGACCGGACGCCATGCCGGTCGAGTGGTGTGGCCCGATAGAACGGCACCGCGGCGTGCGCCCTCCAGTCGACCAGCAGAGTCTCATCGCCGTCGAAGACCGAGAGCCGACCCACGTACGCATGGTCACCGTCAGAGGTGGTGAAGCGACCGAATGCCAAGGCGTTTCCCTTGCCCTCGAGTTCCCGGACCCGGTTCGCCGCATGCATGGCCCGTATTGCGGATTGACGGACGAACGACGCCCGCACAGCTGCGTCGGCTTCAGCATCCTCGTCGATGATGTCCCTGATGCCCTCTGCGGCGGCTTCGGCAGCTTCGATTCCCAGTGTGGTTGCGGACGCTCGAGCTCGTTGTACGTGAGCGCGGTGAGCATCTCGGACCTTGGCGAGGTAGCGGCGCTCGGCGTCGAGTTCGGCATCACCGATCACCGGTTCACCGTAGTCCCCGAGTCGGTTCGCCGGGTCGACCAGGGTGTCGGAGGACGGTGCCAGCACGAGTGGTCGCGGAACGCCCGGTGGTTCAGACGACACGGCGTTGCAGGTGCCGGGCGATCCCCGGGTTGCCGCCCAACGCCGAGGTGAGAGACACCGGCAGTTCATGACCGAGGACGTCCCACATTCGATCGAGGAGTTCGGCCGCCATGACATCTTCGACGGTGCACTCTCGGCTGGTGTTCCTCCGTAGGCCGTCTGCGACGGCCCGGATTCCGAGAAGGGTGGCACCTACTCCCAGGTCGAGTGGCGCTGCGCCGGCGGCTCGGGCGGCCCGCACTCTGGCCTCGGTGTCGCTGGAGATCGCGTCGACGAGACCGGCCACGACATGCTCGTAATCGTTCCTCGAGCCACGCGAATCGCGCAGCAGCATCGTCTGGGTGGCGCTCTTTCCCGCTTGGGCGCTGAGCCGGCTGATCTGCGCCCGGACACCCTGCACCCACGCTTCTCGCCGGCGACGCTGAGACTGGGGGGCGGGGGGTGGCGGCACGACCACGAGGTTCGGCCGATCGGAAAGGGTCGCCGACAGTGACAGATCGTACGCCAGTCGCCGTTCCGGGTCGCTGAGCACCTGCCACGCCCGATTGAGCGAGGCCAGTTCGTGACTGTTGCTCCGGGCGCTGCCCGAGCTGTCGGGATGCAGACTCCGCACGCGGCCCCGGTAGGCGGTGCGCAGCTCGCTCAGTGTGCTCTTGTCATCGGCTCCGAGGATGTCATAGTGCGTTGGCACCATGCCCCCAGTGTGGACCATCCCGCACACGGTTTGAGGATCACCGGGACAGGGTCATTCGTTCCGGATCGGCTGCGGAAGAAACACGAGCAGGTTGCTTCATGTTGAAGCATCTAGATCCGATAGAGAAGTAGGGTGCGTTCGCATCCTACGACCCTAGTCAGGCGGCATCCTGCGGGTCGCAAATATGAGGTCGGCGGCCGCTTCGGCGGCCGCCGGTCCTCGTTCATGGTGCCGAGTCGCTCGGGGAGTGCACGACCGCTTCTGCCCGAGGCACTACCCTGCGCACCGGTGGAACTGCGCATGATCGTCTCGGACCTCGACGGAACCCTTCTCGGTCCCGACACGTCCCTCTCGACGTTCACGATCAACACCTTGCGCCGGGCCGCCGATCGTGGCGTCGTGGTCGTGGCGGCCACCGGCCGCAGCCGGCTGTCCGCTCTGGATCTTCTCCGCCCCGCCGAAGCGGTCTCATGGGCTCTGTGCTCCAATGGAGCAACGCGCTATGACCTGGTGGCCGAACGGCTCATCCATCACCGGACGATTCCCGCGCTCGAGGCGGCCGATTTCCTCGCCAACCTCCGATCGGCCTTCCCGATGATCGGCGTCGCGTGGGAGACAGAGAGCTTCCTGGCGTGGGACGAGCGGTACGAACGCCACCGTGATGCGCTCGTGCCCAGACCGGTCCGGCAGGAAGGCCGGGTCGGCGCGTTCCCCGACGGAGAGGATCTCATCAAGATCCTGCTGACCCATCCCGAGCTCAGCCACCAACAGTGGCTCGACACCGTTCGACCCCGAGCGACCGAAACCCTGTCGGTGTCGACCTCGGGCACCGACTTCGTCGAGGTGACCCACGCCACCGCCACCAAGGGTCAGGCCATCGCCTCGCTGTGCGAGGAACTCGAGATCGACCGTACGCAGGTCGTCGCGTTCGGTGACCAGGTGAACGACCTGGACATGCTGCAATGGGCCGGGCGGGGGTACGCCATGGCCAACGCATCGCCCGAACTCAAGAGCGTGGCATCGGACGAGGCCCCCCACCACGCCGATGACGGCGTCGCAACGGTGCTCAATGAGCTCCTCGATCGGTTGTAGCCCCTTGACCGGACGCGCTGGACTCCTCTGCGCAGCCGCCGCGCTGCTTTCGGGTTTGGCCGCCACACCGGCCGCCGGGGCACCGGTGGCGACCGACAGCACCAGTGCCGCAGTCAAGTCGGCAGACTTCGTCCTTTCGTCCAACGGAACCTCATTGCTGCGCCTTCGTGATGGCGTCATCGTCGTTTCCGTTGCCGATCGAGGTCTGATCGCGCTGACGTTCGAGTCCTCGGCGTCCGCCGAAATGGAGGCCGATGTGCCCGGCGCCCAGATCGTCGTGACGGGGCCTGCGGCGGCCAAGGGCCGCCGCGTTGCAACCGTCGATGTAGCCGGCGAGGTTCTGGTCGAAGAAGGGGTTGTGGACGATCCCCTCTCACCTGTCGTGCGTCTGTTCCTCGTGTCGACCAGCGGTGAGGACACACCCGTGTCCTTCATCGAACAGGGCATCGCTCTGTTGCCCGATGATGAGATGACGACGGTGAGGCGTTTCGGTTCGGACATCGCCATCGGTGGCAATGCCGTTGCCGTGGTGAGCGAGACGACACAACGGTCCGACAGGATCGACATCTTCACCGTCAGTCCAGACGGTGCGATCGAGTGGTCGCAGACCCTCACGCCTGCGACGTTCGACACCCGCGTGGCGATTTCGGGTTCGGGTGCAACGATCGCGGCAAGCGGTGTCAACCGCCTGGCGGCCTCTGGCGAGCTGCTGATCTATCGCATCGGCCCGGCGGGCTGGGTACCGACACAACGTTTCCTTCGGATCGGTGGCGGGGCGGTGATCATCGACAATGAGCAGATCTTTGTTCAGAAGAACAGCTTCTTCGTCCGCCCATCCGGCCCCTGGACCGCGGTCACCGCCTCTCCCGGCCAGGCGTACGAAGTCAGCGAGGAACTCCCGGTTGAAG
>JAHEJO010000160.1 GCA_024638805.1 Acidimicrobiales bacterium | reverse complement strand
CCTTGGTGATCCGATTCACATCGACAGCCGGCTTCCATTCGGCCTTTCCGTCCCGGATCTCGTAGACGCCAACCGGGGTTGCGCCCACTCCGAATCCACTTCCGAATCCGCCACCTCCCTTCTGGTCATCGCCGCCGCCACCACCGCCGCCACCGCCGACCTTGGCAACGGGGATGATCGTGATCCCGTCGACCTTGTACGCGTCACCGAAAACTCGGCGAACCGTAACGAGATCCCTGACCCCAGCGATGTTCTCACTCACCACTTTTTCGGCTCGATCCATCGTCTCCATCGTCATCGTCTTCCTCCTCGTGTGAATCGGACGCTAGAACCGATGCCGCCGCCTCGACAGAGGCCATGGTCCATTGTCGTGTGCCTCTGAGTCGGCTCTCACTGTCGGAGTGGGCGAGAGGTGTCGAAACCCTGTCAGACTGGTTGACCAGTCGACTCAACGAGGACCCATCCGTGACCCATGCCGAGAACCTCGCCGCAGTTGAGCTCACCATCGAGCCTCGAATTCGCCCCGTTGGCAATGGTTCGGTTCGCCGTCTACTGCCATATCGCCAGCGGCGAATGGTAGGACCCTTCACCTTCCTCGACATCATGGGGCCCGAGGCACTCGGCCCCGGTGAGGGATTGAACATCGATGCCCATCCGCACATCGGCTTGTCGACCCTCACGTACCTGTTGCGGGGGCGAGCCGTCCACCGAGACTCGACCGGGGCGGTTCAGACCATCGAGCCGGGCGCCGTGAACTGGATGACGGCCGGCTCGGGGGTGACCCACACGGAACGATCACACCCGGACGATCTGGACATCGAGACGGACCTGTTCGGCACCCAGCTGTGGGTCGCACTCCCCCGCGACGCCGAGAACAACCCTCCCAAGTTCGAACATTGTGACGCAGCCGAGGTGCCGGTCGTCCGTTCCGGCGACGCAGAGATTCGCGTTGCCGCCGGCTCAGGCTGGGGGCACGACGCTCCCGTGGCCGGGTCCTCTCCGCTGGTACTGGCCGACATCAGCCTCGATGGGTCAACGCTGGCAGTACCGGCGGAGCACCCTGAGCGGGCGGTGCTGTCGCTCAACGGCGACCTGCGGGTCGGCGGATCCGAGCTGAAGGAGGGCTCCCTTGCGGTTCTCGAACCGGGAACGACAGCGGAGATCTCGGGCCGTGGAACCGCGCTGTTGATCGGCGGTGAACCGGTTGGCAAGCGATACATCTGGTGGAACTTCGTTCATTCCGATCTCGACGCCGTCGAGGATGCCAAACGACGGTGGCTCGGACAGTCGTTCCCGAAGGTTCCTGACGACCACCAGACATTCGTGCCGCTGCCATCGACCCCGCCGGCCAAATCCAAGGGCGACTGAACGGCGGCCGCATGGGCGGTGCCGCCCCGATGGGCTTCAGGAAGAATCGGTCACCGCTCACAAATCCCTGTGCGCGCCAAGGACCCCTGAACTAGGGTCGAGTTCGGTCACCCTGGGGTGGCAGTCGGTCGGCCTATCGGGAGGTCCCGGTGGATTCTGAAAGCCTGCGATATGAGATCCACATCCGTGCAACCGCTACCGATGTCTGGCGCGCGATCACCGACGGCGATCAGACCGTTCAATACTTCTACGGGACCCGCGTGGACTCGACCTGGGAGGACGACTCGAGAGTCGAATACCGGTCGGCTGATGACACCATCGTCGGCGACGGCAACGTGATCACCCACGAGGCACCGTTTCGGTTGGACATGACCTTTCACGCCCGGTGGGATGACGCCCTGGAAGCCGAGGGCCCGGTGAGGATGGTGTGGAACCTGGAGCCCCAGACCGACTCGGTGACCAAACTGACCGTTGAGTACTACGGCTTCGAAGAAGACAGCGTGACCATGGAACACTTCAGACCCGGGATCGCCTACATCCTGAGCGGTCTGAAAACACTGTTGGAGACCGGCACGCCGCTCGACAGTTAGTCAGCTCGGTCCCACCCACCGCACTGCGCCGACATCACTGCACCGACATCACTGCACCGACATGTCTGATACCGCATCGACCAGGGCATCGATTTCTTCCATGGTGTTGAAATAGTGGACCGACGCCCGAACGACCTGATGCAGGTTGCGTTCGGGGAAGTCCAGTCGTGCCGATCCCTCCGAAGATGTCGAAACATTGATGCGTCGTCGACGCAGCGCAGATCGCACCTCGGCCGGATCGTGACCCTCCACCGTGAAGGTGACGAGTGCCGACCGGTTGATCCCTTTGTCGCGAATCTCCACCCCCGGGATGTCGGACAGCCCGCGCCGTAGGCGGGTGGCCAGCTCGGCGTTGCGGGCAGCGATGTGGTCGATCCCGATGGAGGCGGCGTATTCCAGCGCCACAGCCAACCCGACCTTTCCGGCGAAAAAGACCTCGTACGGTTCGAACCGTCGAGCCGAATCAAGTGGTTCGATCGTCATCGGCTCAGCCCAGACCGCACCCTGCATATCGACGCCCGCCGGGTTACCCATTTGCGACAGTGCCGAATCGTTGGCCCACACCATGCCCGTTGCCCGGGGACCGCGCAGGAACTTCCGTCCGGTGAAGGACAAGATGTCACAGCCGATCTCCTCGATCCTCACCGGCAGCTGACCCACCGATTGGCAGGCGTCGACCTGATAGAGAATCGGCGTGGGGCGAAGGATCTCGCCAACGCCAGCAGCCGGGTTGATCAGCCCTCCCTGGGTGGGTACGTGGGTGACCGATACCAATCGGACCCGGTCGTCGAGCAGCGATTCGAGCGCATCGACATCCAGCTGGCCATGTTCGTCGTCGGGAACCACAACGACTTCCACACCCTGGATCTCCCTGGCCCGCAACAGTCCCCCCATGTTGCTCGGATACTCTGCCCTGGTTGTCAGCACCCGATCGCCGGGCCGGAACCGCAGCGACGAAAAGGCTGCATTCCACGCACGAGTGGCCGACTCGACGAAAGCCCAGTTCTGAGGTTCACCACCCAACACCCTGGATGCGTTCGAATAGACCGCAGCGAGCTCGTCGGCGCGATCGCTGGCGATCTCGTAGCCGCCGACCCGTGCCTCGGCTTGGAGATAGTCGAGGACAGCGTCGAGCACGACCGCTGGCGGCAGGCTCGAGCCGGCGTTGTTCAGATGGATCACGGAGGAGCAGCCCGGCGTCTCGGCCCTGATCCGCTCGATGTCGAAGTTCACGGGCTGATCGTAGGACGCTGATCGAAGTCAGCTGCACCCGACGAGCCTCTTGAATCCGTTCTACTTTGCTACAGTCGATCTCGTTTACGACGGCCGGTCGGTGCGCGCTCCAAGCCGTGGTGGACCGCGTACGAAGCCCCACCGAGCTCACCGAACTGTGTACGGAGGCCACCTCATGACCCTCATCGTTGACCACTTGTCCAGGAGCTTCGGAGAACGACTCGCCGTCGACGACATCAGCTTCACGATCGCCGAGGGTGAAACCTACGGCCTGCTGGGACCCAACGGAGCCGGCAAGACCACCACGATCTCCCTCGTGTGCGGTTTGCTGGAAGCGGACCGGGGAACGGTGACGGTGAACGGTGACTCGGTGACGACCCGAGCGGTCGACGCACGCGGGCGCATCGGGTACGTCCCTCAGGAGATCGCCATCTACCCGGACCTGACCGCCCGGGAGAACCTCTCGTTCTTCGGCAAGTTGTACGGACTCAAGGGCGCCGCCCTGTCGGCGCGGATAGCAGAGGTCCTGGATGTTCTGGGCCTCTCCGCAAGAGCCGACGAGCGCACCGAGAACTTCTCCGGAGGTATGCAGCGGCGGTTGAACATCGGACTCGGCCTGCTCCACGAACCCGAACTCTTGGTGCTCGACGAGCCCACTGTCGGCGTCGATCCCCAGAGTCGCAACGCCATACTCACTGCGGTCGAGGCCCTCAGTGACGCAGGACTTGCGCTGCTGTACACCACTCACTACATGGAAGAGGCAGAGCGGCTGTGCGACCGGGTCGGGATCATGGACGAGGGCAAGATGATCGCCGAGGGAACCCGCCGCCAGCTTGTCGCAAGCGTCGGCGAACACGACCGGGTGCGTCTGGAGTTGGTCGACGCGATCGATCTGAGCGTCGCCGAGCAGGTGCCTGGCGTCGTGCGAATGGCGACCGACGGGTTGCGAAGCGACGTGTACCTCGATCATGCCTCGGGACGGTTGCCGCTGTTGCTGAACGCAGTCGCCTCCGCCGGCGGGAACGTCCGAGCGGTCGAGGTGGTGGAACCTGACCTCGAAGCCGTGTTCCTCAACCTCACGGGCAAAGCCCTGAGGGACAGCTGACCGTCATGAGTTCGATCCTGCTCATCGCGGCCTGGAACATCCGCCGATTCGTTCGGAACCGCTCGTTCTTCGTCCTCGCCATCGTCGCACCGTTCCTGATCATGGCCGCTTTGTCATCCACGATCGGCGCAGCGTTGTCCGGGGAGTTCCGACCCAAGCTCACCATCGCCGACGAGATCGGCGCAGGCACGCTCGACGATCTCGTCGCCGGGCTGCGAGAGTCAGGGTTCGATGAACTTCAGGTAGTTGGTTCGGAGGCGCAGGCCCGACGGCTGGTGGAGGACGGCGCCACAAGCGCGGCGATTGTGTTCCCCGCCGAGACCGCACAATCACTGAGCGACCCGAGATCCGCCCCGGCACCGATCCTGGTGGTCGCCGACGCCGAGGCAGAGATCACCCGTTCTGTCGCCGAGGCCATCGCCGGCCGCACAGCAAGGACGTTCGATTCGATCCGAATACTCAATGAACTCGGCGCACCCGCGGATAACCTCACCGCCCCCCTCACGATCGTTGACGCCGAGACCGTCGGCTCACGAGTGCTGACCGATGGAACCTACTTCGCGGTCGGTATGGCGTCGTACTTCACGTTTTTCGCAGCTTCCGCCCTGGTGGCCACGATCCACCGTGAACGCAGGGAGTCAACGCTCGCTCGAATGATGGTTGCCCCGATCAACCGCTCAGCACCACTGGTCGGCAAGGGCATCGCCGCCGGAACGACGGCGCTGGCTTCCTACGCAGTGTTGGTGGTCGCCTCCTCAGTCCTGCTCGATTCCGACTGGGGACCCCCGCTGGGGGTTGCTGCGATCGGCGCCTCGCTCTGCCTAGCTGCGGTCGGGGTATCGAGCGCAATCTCGTCGCTGACAAAGACCGA
>JAHEJO010000044.1 GCA_024638805.1 Acidimicrobiales bacterium | reverse complement strand
CGGATGCTGATGCCGCTGAGCTACGGCGATCTCGACGCTGAGTACGACCGGCTTGTCAAAGGTGTGTCGATGTGGGACGTGGCCGCCGAGCGCCAGGTTCAAGTGCAGGGTCGAGATGCCGCCGAATGCGTTCAGTACCTGACCTCGCGGGACCTCACCAACATGGTGGAGGGTCAAGGCAAGTACGTCGCGATGTGCGACCACGACGGGCGCATCCTCAACGACCCCGTGCTCCTCAAGCTCTCGGGCGGGCGCTACTGGTTCTCGATCGCCGACAACACGATGTTGCTGTGGGTCCAGGCGGTGGCGGCCGAGCGGGGTTTCGACGTGCATGTCAGCGAACCGGATGTGTCGCCGCTCGCCATCCAGGGTCCTCTAGCGCTCGATCTGGTGACCGAGTTGTTCGACGATCGGATCCGGGCGCTCAAGTATTTCTGGTTCACCGAGACCGCGCTCGACCGAATCCCGGTGGTCGTGTGTCGATCGGGGTGGAGCAAGCAGGGCGGCTATGAGTTGTTTCTCCAGGACGGCAGCCGGGGAGTGGAGTTGTGGGATCGGGTGGCCTCGGCGGGGGAGAAGTACGGAATCGGCCCGGGGGCACCCAATCACGTGGAACGGGTGGAGAGCGGACTGTTGTCCTGGGGTGGTGATACCACGCCGGACTCGAACCCGTTCGAGGCGATGATGGGACGTTTTGTCTCCATCGACACCGACGTCGACTACATCGGGAAGGCTGCACTGGAGCGGGTGGCTCGGGAAGGCCCCAGCCGCCTGATGGTCGGGCTGCTCATCGACGACGAACCGAGCGATCGGTGGATGCTCCCCGAGCGTCGGCCGGTGTGGTTGGGCGAGCGTGCTGTTGGCACGTTGTCGGCGGTCGTCCGGTCCCCCCGGCTGGGCCGCACGATCGGTATCGCTCAAATCGAACGGCTGGTGGTGGAGTCCGGCGGTGATATCGAGATCGACAGCATCAGGGGCCGACGAAGCGCCGAGATCACCCCCTTGCCGTTCCTCTAGTTGGGCGGTCGGGAATGCTGTTGAGAGCGGCAAGTGTTTCCGACCACCCAACTAGGCTCGATCCGTGACCATCACCGATGACGTGGACCTCGAGCGGCGACTCCGACAATTCCTGCCGACCGATGTGGATTATGCGTCGGCTCGGCTCGTCGACGAGAGCGCCGAGTCCCTGGTCGTCGAGCGCAACGTGGTTCGTCCGCCCAGCACCCTTCTCGATGTCGGCGTCATGTTCTCGATCTGGCACGACGGTGGCCTCGGCTATGGCGCCACCAACGATCTCAGCACCGCCGGCCTGTCCACCGCCGTCGACGACGCCCGGCGCTGGGCGGCGGTCACCGCCGGCATCGGCCTGATCAGCGAACCCCCGTTCGGTCACCCGACCGGGACCTACACCTCGCCGGTCGACCGACCGATTCTGGTAGCCGATCTGCCCGAGCGACTCGAGCTCCTCCAGCAACAATCGCGTCGCCTGGCGTGCGACGATCGGATCGTCGACTGGGCCGCATCGCTGACCCACCGCCAGGTCGACACGCTCCTGCTCACCTCCAATGGAGGTCGTGTGGAACAGCGATTCCGCTTCGTGTACCCCGGACTGCGGGCGACGGCCAACGAAGGCACGAATACCCAGACCCGCACGTTCGGGCGAGGATCCTTCTGTGGCCAGGGTGGCCTGGAACTTCTCGACCGATACGGATTCGGCGACGCCGCCCCCCGGATCGCCGCCGAGGCGCTTGAACTGCTCGACGCCCCCAACTGCCCGACCGGGGTGATGGACCTGGTGCTGGCGCCGGACCAGATGATCCTCCAGATCCACGAGTCGATCGGGCATCCGCTCGAACTCGACCGGATCCTCGGTGATGAACGCAACTATGCCGGCACGAGCTTCGTCACCGCCGACATGTTCGGATCCTTCCGCTACGGGTCCGACCAGCTCAACGTCACCTTCGATCCCACCGTGCCCGGCCAGCTGGCCAGCTACGCGTTCGATGACGACGGCACTCCGGCGCAGCGACACCATCTGATCGCCGATGGCGTCCTCCAGCGTCCCCTCGGTGGCACCGCCTCCGGTAATCGGGCCGGCCTCGACGGCGTGGCCAGCAGCCGAGCCTGCTCATGGAACCGGCCACCGATCGACCGGATGGCGAACCTGAACGTCGAACCCGGTGACATGAGCTTCGACGATCTCATCGGCTCGGTAGAACGCGGGGTATACCTCCAGACCAACAGCTCGTGGTCGATCGATGACAGCCGCAACAAGTTCCAATTCTCTTGCGAGTACGGCCGGTTGATCGAGGACGGCCGGCTCACCTCGACGGTTCGCAACCCCAGCTACCGGGGCATCTCCTCGACCTTCTGGCGCAGCCTCGACGGTGTGGGTGACCCGTCCACCTTCACGGTCATGGGCACTCCCAACTGCGGCAAGGGCGAACTGAATCAGATGATCGGCACCGGCCACGCGTCGCCCCCGTGCCTGTTCCGCTCGATCGACGTCTTCGGTGGCGAATCGTGAGTACTCGCGCCGCCTTCGACGATCTCGCCACATGGGCGACCGGCCAGCTCCGGGGCGAGGAGGTGTTGCTCGCCTCGCTCGTGGGGGAGACGACCGACTTCGTCCGATTCAACCATGGCGATGTTCGCCAGGCCGGATCGATCCAGCAACAGGACATCTCGATCGAATTGATCGACCACCACCGCCATTGTTCGGCTTCGGTTCCCTTCAGCGGTGCCAACGATGTCGATCGACGCAGGCTGGGGTCGACTCTGTCGACACTTCGGGAGCAGCTCAAGCTCGTCCCAGATGACCCCTACCTGGCGTTCAACACCGATCCGTCCAGCAGTGAGAAGATGACCGACAGCTCGCTTCCGGACACCGCAGATGCGGTTCAGCGCATTCGGTCCGCAGCCAAGGGCCGTGATCTCGTCGGCATCCTCGCCACCGGCGAAACCGTGCGCGCCTTCGCCAACTCCCTCGGACAGCGCAACTGGTCGTCGGCCGGCACGTTCAACCTGGACTGGTCCCTGTACCTCCAGGCTGACAAGGCGGTCAAGAACGGTTATGCCGGTCTTGCGTGGAACGACGAGGCCTTCGGTCGCAAGATCCAATGGTCGATCGAACAGGCCGAGGTGCTGAAACGACCTCCGATCACCGTGGATCCGTCCGGGTACCGCACGTATCTCGCTCCTGCTGCGGTGGAGGAGATCATGTCGCTTCTGGCCTATTCGGCCTTCGGTCTGAATGCCCATCGGACCAAGCGGACCCCGCTGCTCAAACTCATGTCCGGCGAAGCCGAACTGTCGGATCAGATCACCATCGCCGAGGCCACCGCCGGCGGCGTCGCTCCCGATTTCCAGTCCCAGGGATTCCGGCGCCCCGACTCGGTGACGCTGATCGACCACGGTGCTCATGTCGGTCACCTGGTGTCGCCACGGTCGGCCCGGGAGTACGACGTGACGACCAACGGTGCCGAATCCTCCGAGATGCCCGAGTCGCTGTCCCTGGAACCGGGATCCCTCAGCTCCGAGGCTGTGCTCGATGCGCTCGGAACCGGGCTGTATGTGGGAAACCTCTGGTACTTGAACTACTCGGATCCGTCGGCATGCCGGACCACCGGGATGACCCGTTTCGCCACCTTCTGGGTCGAGGGCGGCGAGATCGCCGCTCCGGTGAACGTGATGCGCTTCGACGACACCGCCTACCGCCTGCTCGGGGACCGGCTGGTCGCCTTGACCGATGAGGTCGAAGTGCGCCTGGATACGATGAGCTACGGGGCCCGATCGACAGGTAGCTTTCGTCTTCCCGGCGCGCTGGTCGAGGAGATGCGGTTCACGCTCTAACGTGCCCTCACCGGAGAGCGGTCCGTATGGCTGCCAGACGGGCCGGGTTCACCGTGAACCAGGCCCACTTGCCGCGCTGTTCCCTTTCGAGAATTCCTGCCTTCACCAACTGGGTGAGGTGGTGGCTGACCGTCGGTTGGCTCTTGCCCAGCGCGGCCGGGAAGTCGCAGGCGCAGGCGTCGCCACCGGTGGCGATCATGTTCACCAGGCGGAGCCGGACCGGGTCGGCCAGCGCTTTGAGGAGCGCGGCGAGCTCCTCGGCATCGTCGGCGCTGAGCGGCTCGGACGACAACGGGGAACAGCACAGGTCTTGTGACGGGGCCATGGTCCGATCCTACACGAACATATTGACATTTGTCGATATGATCGATAACGTATTGACAACCATCGAAACGAAAGAAGCAAGAACAATGCGTGTCCAACTGGCCCTCAACGTGAGCGATCTCGACGAGTCGATCGACTTCTATGAAAGGATGTTCGACACCCGGGTCGCCAAGGTACGGCCTGGCTACGCCAACTTCGAGATCGCCGACCCGCCGCTGAAACTCGTACTCTTCGCCGGTGATGGAGTCGGCGGTACTCTCAACCATCTCGGTGTCGAGGTCGAAATCGCCGAACAGGTGGCGGCCGCCGAACATCGGCTCGCCGATTCGGGACTGACGACGACCGGGGTCGACGACACCCTCTGCTGCTACGCCGCCAAGACCGAAACCTGGGCGGTGGGGCCGGACAGCAGGTGGGAGTGGTACGTCAAGACCGGCGACGCCGAGCAGATGGACAACCTGGTGGTCTCCGACGGTGTGACGGCGTGTTGCTCTAGTTGACCAGGATCACCTTGCCGGTGGTCTGGCGCCCTTCGAGCATGCGGTGGGCCTCGGCCGCCTCGCTCACCGGCAAGCGGGCTCCGATGCGGACGTCGAGTTCGCCGTCGGCGATCCAGCTGAAGAGGTCACCGCTGCGCCGCACCAGATCCTCACGCGTGGCGATGTGATGGAACAGGCTCGGACGGGTGAGATAGAGCGACGGTGCCAAGTCGAGGGGGCTGATCGGCTCGACCGGCCCTGAGGCATTGCCGAAGGTCGCCATCGTGCCGCGGGTCCGGAGCAACGAGAGGCTGCGCCGGAACACCGACTGACCGACCCCGTCGTAGACGACATCGAGGGCTCGTTCGCCGGCGATGCGTTCGACCTCGTCACCGAAATCGACCTGCCGGTACAAGATCACGTGGTCGGCTCCCGCCGCTTTGGCCAGTTCGGCCTTCTCCGGTGTTCCGACCGTTGTGAAGACCTGGGCTCCGATCATCGTGGCCAGTTGGATCAACAGGAGTCCGACGCCGCCGGCGCCGGCGTGGATGAGGCATTTGTCGCCGGCGGTCAGCGGGAACGTGTCGGTGACGAGGTAGTGCGCGGTCATCCCCTGGAGCATCACCGCCGCGGCGGTTTCGGGATCGACGGAGCCGGGAACGGTCACTATCTGGTCGGCTCGGGCGACGATCCGCTCGGCGTAGCTGCCGGGACTGGAGGTCCAGGCGACGACCGAACCGACGGCGACTCCTTCCACTTCGTCGCCGACGGCGGCGACCGTGCCGGCGCCTTCCATCCCCAGTACGTAGGGCAGGGGGACCGGGTACAGACCGGTGCGCTGGTAGGTGTCGATGAAGTTGACACCGGCAGCTGCGACGTCGACCAGGACGTCGCCCGCCGCTGCCGTCGGTTCGTCGACGTCGACCCACCGGAGTACTTCGGGTCCACCGGTCTGGTCGATCTGGATGGCCTTCATGGGACGCAGGCTAGTCGGCTGCGGTCGACCGCAGCCAAGGCTGCCGGGCGAACTCGAGTGCCGCGCCGAGTTCGTCAAACGTCCCGACGCTCGACCAGGCGGCGGATGTTGTCGGCGGGTGTGACGCCGCTGTGGAGGCGGGGGTCGTCGATCGGTGAACCGAAGTTGCGCTCGACGGGGATGACACCGGCCCAGACGTCGAACGCGTAGTCCTCCTCGTCGTCGACAGGCGGCCCGGTCCTGATCTTGGCCGACGCTCGATCCAGGGACAGGCGAAACACCGTGGTTCCCTGGATTTCCTTGGTCGTCGTCGGGCGGAGTTGGCCCTGGCGTCCCGGCACCAGGCGTTCCACGAACATCTCGAGGGCCCGTTCCTTCTCCTCGGGGTCGGTCACCGATTCGGGTTCTCCGATCACGACGAGGGATCGATAGTTCATCGAATGATGGAACGCCGATCGGGCGAGCACCAGCCCATCGAGCACGGTCATCTCGACGCAGACCGTCGAACCGGCAGCCCGGCGGAAGAGCCCGGCGGCCGGGGCGCCGTGCAGCAGCAGGTGGTCACCGTCGCGGACACAGAACATGGGAATGACGAGGGGTACGCCGTCGCGCACGGCCCCGACGTGGGCTACCAGAGCCGCATCGGCGATGGCATCGATCACCTCGCGGTCGTAACTCGCCCGCGTCGGTAGACGGCGGACTCGTAGATCCTCGTCGTTCTCCTCGCCGCTTGTACCGGGTTCCACGACCGCTCAGGGTACGGGCTCCCGGGTGACCTAGATCAGCGCCTGCACAGACGCGGTGGTTCTCGGGGAACCAGGATCGTCCGGGTAGCGTCTCATCCATATGGCGACAACTCGGTTTTTCGCTGCGCTCGTGATGTGGGCCCTGGTGGCTGCGGCGTGTGGATCGACCGACGGAGCGGCCACCACGACAACCCCTCCCGAACCGACGACAGGCGGTCCCGGCGATCCAACCGTGGCGTTCACCCCCGGCGACGAGGTTCGGGTCGATCTGCCGCGCACGGCGGCCTCGGTCCCCGAATCCGACGTCGCCGCCGTCGTGGCTGCTGATGCCGCATTCGGCCTCGACATCTTCGGACTCGTCGCCGCCGACGACAACACGATGATCTCGCCGTATTCGATCGCCACCGCCCTGAGCATGCTCTATCCCGGGGCACGAGGAACCACCGCCGAGGAAATCGCCCGGGTGCTCCACCTCGACGTGGACGACGACACCCTCCACGCCGTCCGAAACCACATTGACACCGCGCTGGCCACCCCGCCCGCGCCGATGGGTGAGTCCGACACGCGCCAACCCTTCACCGTCCGGCCCGCCAATTCCGCCTGGGGGCAGGGCGGCTACCCGTTCCGCGATGATTATCTGACCGTTCTGGCCACCGACTACGGGGCCGGCCTCCGTCTTCTCGACTACGCCGGGGACCCGGACGGCTCCCGAGCCATCATCAATCGATGGGTCGAGGACACCACCGAAGACCGCATCAAGGATCTCATCCCGGAGGGCGGTGTCACCGTCGACACCCGACTGGCGCTCGTGAACGCCATCTGGTTCTACGCCAACTGGTTCGAGCCGTTCGATCCCGAACGCACCGCGGCCGGCCGGTTCACGCTGCTCGACGACTCCGAAATCCAGGTGCCGTTGATGCACGCCGGCCTTCGCACCGGCTATGCCGAAACCGACCTGTTCGAGGCCGTCCGCCTGCCCTACGCCGGTGACGCTGCCATGGTGGTTCTGCTTCCGAGGGCGGGATCGCCAGTCGACCTGGCCGCCGCGCTGGAAGCCCAGGATCTGGACATCGCCTGGGATGACCGCCGGGTCGAGATCACGCTCCCGTCGTTCGAGTTCGACGCCGAGATCGCTCTCAAGCCGGCGCTCCAGCAGCTCGGCATGACGACCGCGTTCGAGTCCCCGTCATCGACCGGCGGCGCCGACCTCACCGGCATCACCGAGATTCGCGAGCTCTATGTCTCCGATGCGTTTCACAAGACCTTCATCGCGTTGGATGAGGAAGGCACCGAGGCGGCCGCAGCCACCGCTCTGATCATCGGCTTGACGTCCGCCCCGGAGCCGGCGACGTTCGCCGCTGACCGACCGTTCCTCTTCTGGATCGAGCACTCCTCCACCGGCGAGATGCTCTTCCTCGGCCAGGTGACGAATCCGTCGTAGGTCGCCGAGGGTTCAGGACTTCCTTCTGGCCTGCCCGACCCGGTCGATCAGTTCGTCCACCGACGGACGATCGTCGGGTCCGGCACCCCGGTACACCCACGAGGTTGCACCATCGGGGTCGATCACGGCGTTGCCACCCAGTTGAAGCGTGTCCTCGGTGCCCTTTCTGTAGTCACCGAATCCTTCGCGGCGAAAGATCTGGGCGTACCGGCGCAGCGCCCGCCAGCCGTACACCCGCAACACAGATCCTCGGTCGTAGCCGAATTGGCGGTACACGGAACGATCGGTGTCGATCAGGATCGGCCGGTCCCACCCGGTTCGACCCCGGTAGGCGCGCAGGTACTTGGGGTCGCTGAAGGTGATGAGGGCAAACTCGACGTTCGGTCCGAAGTCCTTCACTCGATCGCGCACGGCGATCACGTGTGCTTTGCAGGGCAGTCAATGGATGTGGCGGTGGAAGATCAGGACGACTGTCGTTTGTCGCTGTTCGGAGAGCCGCCACGTGGTCCCGTCGTCGGCGGGCAGTTCGATCTCGGGTCGCACTGGGACAGAGTACGGGATTTGCCGACGACGGTTTGGTCACACGGCGATCGAACCGTGGATCATGGGAGCGGGTTGCAGTCGAGACCGGTGTTGGAGAATACATCGATCTCCCGGAACGGGAACGAGCGGCTCATCGGTCCGAGACTCCTTCGACGGCTCTAGGAGGACGGTTTCATCGCCGCGAGCATCGCCATCATCTGCTCGTGCACGAGGTTGACCGCCTGGAGGGGCCGGACCATCACCTTGAATTCGGTGATGAGGCCCTCGACGTCGCATGTGATGATGTCGACGCCGTTGACGTACTTGCCCCCGATCGAGGTTTCGAACTCGAGGACGGCCTGGTTGCTGTCCACCACCTCCTTGACGTACCGGAAGGGCTGCTCGTCGGTACCGGCCAAGGTCTGCCCGGCGGCGAGCAGATAGCCCATCACGAGGTCTCGGCCGCGCTGGGGCGTGAAGACGATCGGTGAGAGAAAGACGGATTCGGGGTGGATGATCTCTCCCAGAAGCTCAGGGGAATCGGCCCCGTCGCTCAGGAATTCGTGCCATCGGTCCAGGCAGGCGGTCATCGGAGTACTCATCGCTGCCATCGTGACACACGCACTGGGTTGATGCGGGTTGGGTTAGGGTTCACGGGTGGACTCGGTGCTCGTGGACAAACGCGACGGCTATGCGATTCTCACGTTGAACGACCCGGATCGGCGCAACGTCTTCACACTCGACATGAGTGCCCGGCTGTCGGATGCGCTCGATGCGCTCGAGGACGACGAGTCGATCAGCGCGGTCATAGTGACCGGGGCGGGTCAGGGATTCTGCTCGGGCGGGCACCTCGACGAGCTGCTGGACAACCCCGGCCACGACGGGCTGCGACGGGTGTACGCCGGCTTCCTCCGGTTGGCCGAGAGCCGGCTGGCGACCATCGCCGCCGTGAACGGGGCGGCCATCGGTGCCGGTATGAACGCCGTGCTCGCCTGCGATCTGATCATCGCCGCCGAGTCGGCCAGATTCGACTCCCGGTTCCTCCGGATCGGTATCGCCCCCGGCGGCGGCCACACGTGGCGCCTGCGGAATCTCACCGATCTGCAGACCGTCAAGGCGATGGTCCTGTTCGGCGAAGTGCTCGACGGAGCCCGCGCCGCCGAGGTTGGGCTGGCGTGGAAGTGCATCCCCGACGACCAACTCCTCACCGCCGCCGAGACGCTGGCGGCCACGGCGGCGTCGGCGCCCCGCCAGCTGTTGCTGCGCACCAAGGAGACGATTCACAGGACCCAGACCATCCCCACCGGAACCGACGCGGTGGACAACGAACTCGGTACCCAGGTGTGGTCGATGGGTCAGCCCGCGTTCCAGGAGATGGTGGCTGCGTTGAAGGACCGCATGGCAGACGGCTAGCCAGCCCAACTGTCTACCGCGGTGAGCGCAGCGGTTAGCGTTGGATGATGATCGAGCGGAGCGGGGACGAGCTGACCGCCCGGGAGATCCACGATCTCCTCGAACTCCGCATTGCCGTTTTCGTGGTCGAGCAACGGTGTCCGTATGCCGAGATCGACGGACGGGACCTCGAGCCGTCGACGACGCACATGTGGGTCACCGACGGGTCGTCGATCGTCGGCACGCTCCGCATCCTCGACAACGGGCACGAGCGGCGCATCGGCCGGGTGGCCACGCGGGAAGATCACCGGGGACGAGGGGTCGCCGCCCGATTGATGAACGCGGCGCTGCAACGCAGTTCGGGACCCGTGGTGCTCGACGCCCAGTCGTACCTGGTCGACTGGTATCGCCACTTTGGCTTCGAGCCGACGGGAGCCGAGTTCGTGGAGGACGGGATCCCCCACGTTCCGATGCGTTGGAAAACTCCGGCGTCCACAGCCTGAGGTGCGATCCGCGTTTCGGTACCGGTGGCCTACCCTGCCGGAATGGATGTGACTCGACTGTTCAGCGTGGAGGGCAAGACGGCCATCGTGACCGGCGGTTCCCGGGGGATCGGCTACATGATGGCCACCGGATTGCTCTCCGGCGGGGCCAAGGTCTACATCACCGCCCGCAAGGCCGCAGCGTGCGACGAGGCCGCGCAACGTCTGAGCTCACTCGGCGACTGCGTGTCCCTGCCTGCTGATCTGTCCACCATCGAAGGGGTTCGATCCTTCGCCGACGCGTTCGAATCGCACGAGGACAGGCTCCACATCCTGTGCAACAACGCCGGCGCCAACTGGGTGGCGCCGTTGGGCGAGTTCCCCGAGAGCGGGTTCGACAAGGTGATCGACATCAACCTGAAATCGCCGTTCTTCCTCACCCAGCTGCTGCTGCCTCTGTTGCGCTCTGCCGCCAGTACCGGGGATCCGGCCCGAGTGATCATGACCGGATCGATCAACGGCATCGCGGTGCCCACCTGGGTCGACAATTTCTCCTACTCGGCCTCCAAGGCGGGGGTTCATATGATGGCCCGCCACCTCGGTCAGAGGCTGGCCAAGGATCACATCACGGTCAACTCGATCGCGCCTGGACCGTTCGAGTCGCAGATGATGGCCGGGGCCCTGGAGGGTGAGGGCAAGGCGATGGTGGAGTCGACCGTTCCCTTGGGGCGGATCGGCTCACCCGAGGACATCGCCGGGACGGTGTTGTGGTTGTCGAGTCGGGCCGGCGCCTACATCGACGGCGCGGTTATCCCGGTCGACGGTGGTGTCACCGGTTTCGCCGGCTGAGTATGCAGGTGCCGCCGTGGTGGGCGGCACACCGTCGTTACCGGGAGGCCATGAACTCGTCGAGGATTTCCGTGCGGAGCACGCCGGAATTGTGGTTCCAGCGGATTCCTCCCATTGCACCCTCGTCGAACATCTGATCGTAGAGTTCGGGCCGGTTCTGCTCCACCCACGCACGAAGTTCGGTTTCGACTCTCTGGGTCCCGGATGAGGTACCGAAGGCCGACACCAGGATCAAGCCGTTCTCATCCACAGTGCCGCTGAGCTTGCCGGTCAAGGTCTCACCCAGCACCTGTGAGTAGAAGTAGTCGTCGCCGAATGTGACATCGCAGCTCACAACCTTGCCTCCACCGCCGCGTTCCACGCAGTCGCTGAGCGTCGGCTCGGCCTTCAGTGCCGTGTCAAACTCGAAGATTTCGGCGTCACCAGGGCCGCCGTCAACGAGGAGTGCGTTCACCTTGTCGACGTCCCCGTCGCGCATCTCGGCGGCCAGTTCCTGCATCGTCTCGGTCGGGGTCTTCTCGTCGTCCCCGCTCATGATCATCCAGACGACAGCGCCGGCCACAGCCAGGACGACTACGGCCAGAATGGCTATGAGACCGCGATGGCGCGGTGTTGCTTGGGCCTCACCTGTGGTGGGCTGTTCGATCGTTGCCATGATGTTGCCTCTCTTCTCGGGACCCCTGATCACACGACCTCATGTCGCGCAACCTGATCGTGCGACCCCAGCCGATCGGCGAGAAGAGTCCGAGGTCATGTTCTCACCGACCGATCTCCTGGCGGCGGCGCGGCATGACTCTGGTCGAACCGTCGCTTCAGTGTCGGAAAGCCCGTTCAGCGGACCCGGGCTGCGGATGCGAGAACTCCCTCGACCACCAGTTCGGGATCGGCGTTCGGGTTGGCGGCGACGGACCGGAGCCATGGTTCGCCGTCGATGGTCGTCATCGACACGAACACGTCCTCGGTGAGTCCCTGGTGTAGGGATCTCGTCGGCACCGACCGATGACGCCAGTTGACCACGCCCGATTGCGGTCGGCTGCGGACCTCGAGCTCGGGGTGCGTCTCGATGAGGTCGTGGAGCGTCTCGGCCAGACCCATCGTGTGGTCGATCCATGCCGAGATCCCGGTCCGGCCGTAGGCGAGAACCGTGGCCGCCAGCGGCGCGGCCACGGCGCCGTGGGAGCCAAGGATGCCCACATTCGGGACCGCCAGGTACGGTGCGTCGACGCTGACCGATCGGTGAGCGCGTTCGACGTCGGCAAAAAAGATGAGCGCCGACTCCTTGGGCTGAAACAGCCACTTGTGGGCGGACATGCACACGCTGTCGGCACGCTCGACGCCCTCCAGCAGCCCGGCGTAGCGGTCGCTGAGCCGCAACGGGCCTGACCAAGCGGCATCGACATGCCGCCAGAGGGCGCCCTCGGCCGCATCGAGCGGTTCGATCTCGCCGGTGCTGGTGACCCCGGCGGTGATCACTGCCGCTGCCCCGGTGACATCGCCCGGTTCTTTCCAGTCGACGGCGCGGAACGTCATGCCCAGGAGGTGGGCGGCCTTGCGAACACTGAGATGCGCATCGACACCGGCGACAACGGAGGTTGCTCCGGCCTCCCGGGCGGCCCACAGTGCAGTGATGTTGGCCAGCGTGGAACCGGGGGTCATGTGACCTCCGCTCATGTCGTAGTACGGGGCGAACCAGGCGACCACCGTCTCCTCGAGTTGCCGGGCTGTCGGTGCGGTGTCGGGGTGGAGCAGGTTCTGGTTTCTGCTGGCGGTCCATTGGCTCACCGCCCAGGTGATCCACGGTGTGGGCGGATCCATGTGGGCGAAGAAACCTGGTGCGCCGAGATCCCGAGCGCCATCGAGGACGATCGGCGCCAAGGTGTCCAGCGCCGCCTCCTCGCCGAGGCCCTCCTGGGGGAGCGCCGCCGGAAGAGCCACCGTCGGCGCCGGTGCCGGCTTCTTGGATCTCAGCCGGTCGACGGCGAGGTGAAGTCCACTCTCTTTGACGTCGAACTCGGGCCAGTGATGCGACATCGTGACAGGCTAGAACGCTGCTCAGCGGCGCCCGTCTCCAAATCGCCGGCGACCGTTGGTCGCCACGGAAGGGCCGGACCTACTGCGACTTCAGGCGCGCGACGAGAGCGATCATTCGGTCGACGGTCTGGAAGTTCTCGATCGTCACCTCGGCTGGGTCGATATGAAGACCTTGCGATTCCTCGATCCAGTGGACGATTTCCATTGCGCCCAGCGAATCGACGAGGCCCGTGGTCAGCAGATCGGTGTCGGGCTCGACAGCGGTGTCCGGGTCGAGGCTGACCTCGTCATCGATGAACTCGCAGAGGGCGACGGTGAAGGTGGTGACGGGGTTCATTCTGGTTCCTTGGTGGCTGCCAAGCGCGCTCTGACCGATTTTCTGTCGATCTTGCCGCTCGGGGTCTGGGGGAGGGAGGTGAGCACTTCGAGATGGGCGGGGACGGCGACGGCGGGGAGACGGCGGGCCGACCATTTCTGCAGGCTGCGAATGTCGACGGCGCCGCCATCGCTGAGGACCACCGTTGCGGCGAGAGTGCCCGGTTCAGCTCCCCACGGTCCTGCGACGGCTTGGAGGACCTCGGGATGGTCGGTGAGAGCTGATTCCACACCTTCGAGCTCGACCCGTATCCCTCGGAGCTTCACCTGGTGGTCGCGGCGCCCGTGGAACCAGATGACACCGTGTTCATCCCGGGTTGCTAGGTCCCCGGTCACGTACCAGTCAGGTCCCTCAGGACGCCGGCGACGGGTGGCCTCGGTGAGATCGGGACGGTTCCAGTACTGCCGCATACGCGTCGGTGCCGACACCCACAGCGCACCCATCTCGCCATGGGGGACTGGTTGTTCGTCGTCGTCGACGATCAGCAACGCCACCCCCGCGCATGGGGGACCCACCGGTACATCCTCTCCTTCGTCCGGGGGTCCCGGGAGGTGGTGGACCGTACAGGCATTGACCTCGGCGGGACCGTAGACGTTTTCGAATCGAACCCCTGGGAGCGCTGCCATCAGTCCGCGCAGTGCGCTCGTCGGGAACACCTCACCTCCGTAAATGACCGAACGAAGCGCACTCATGTCCCGGTCGGCCAGTGCTCCCCGCGTCAGGATCTGCTCAAGCAGGAACGGGATCCCGTACCAGACCGTCGTCCTCTCCGTTGCGGCGCGTTCGGTGAAACTGGCCGGGAAGCGGAGATGCGGTTCGCTCATCTGTACCACTGCGCTTCCGGCCAACGGAACGGCGTAGAGCTCGAGAGTCGACATGTCGAAGTGGAGGGCGGTCATCGCAGCCAGGCGATCCTCCTGTGTGAGCCCGTGCTCGGTGGCCGCCAACTCGGCGTACGCCAGAGCGCTTCGGTGGGTGTGGAGGATGCCCTTGGGTACGCCCGTCGATCCCGACGTGTAGATCAGGTAGGCCGGATCATCGGGCTGCACGTGCGGAAGATCGTCGTCGTGCGACAGCTCCATGGGGGAATTGATGTCGACCATCGGTACCGGATCAGTCAGCGCCCCGGTGTTTCCGGTGGACAAGACGACCTTGATATCGAGGTGGTCGAGGGCGGGGATGCCGCTGCGTTTGATGGTGGGGGCGTGGCCGATCACCGCACTGATGCCGGCATCCGCGGCGACCGCTTTCGCCGCTGCTGCCGGCGCCATCGGGTCGATGGGCACCATGATCGCTCCGGCGCGAAAGGCGGCGTGGACCGCTTCGAAGGACTCATGGCCCTTGGGCCGGATCACCGCCACCCGATCGCCGGGCGCAACACCGTGGCCGACCAGGGCCTGCCCCAGCTTTCGGGTGCGCTCTTCGACCTCGGGCCAGGTGAAGTTCTCTTCGAGACCAACGATGGCATCGCCGGCTGGCCGGATGGACGACGCGTACAGGACAAGTTCGGCGAGGGTTGCGGGTTTCATGGTGGCAGCGAGTATTACGGCGCATACCGGCTCACGGATGCGCGATCGGCTGTTGTGAGCGAGAGTACGGAGGCTCCTGGGCCGCAGAACAGGGGCGGTTCTACCCGGATCGGCGGGTCCTTTCTCTCCGGAGGGTGAACCACTGGTTCACTGGATGAAGCGCGACCGTGCGCATCCGCTCTGGGGCGCCCGGCGTAAGGAGATGTCATGACGAAAGAGCGGAGTGAGATGGCGGCGGCTGTTGCCGATGACGTCATGCTCGACCCTCGACATCCACCCGAGGTTCGAGAGACGCTCGCTCTGGACGCGATGCTCGACCTTCGACATCCGATCAAGATGGCCGCGGCCGAATTCGCCGCTGAGTCGTTGACGGACTCCGGTGTGGAAGGTTTCGATGCCGGTCGCTGGGCCATGGCCGCCGAATTCGGGGTCCAGGGCTCGATGATCCCCGCCGAGTATGGCGGGTTCGGCAGAACAGCGGTCGAGGCAGCGCTCATATTCGAAGGCCTCGGCTTGGGCACCGCCGACAATGGATTCGTTTTTGCACTCGCGTCACAGACGTTCGCCATCCAGCGGGCGCTGATCACAGCAGGATCCGAGCGACAAAAACGGCGCTGGCTTCCGTCGCTTGCATCCGGGACGGCGATCGGATGTTTTGCGATGTCCGAACCCGACGCCGGTTCCGACACGGGTGCGATTTCCACGATCGCCGAACCGCAGGCCGATGGTCACTACCTCATCAACGGCACCAAGGCGTGGGCCACCCTGTCGCCCGTCGCCGACGTGATCATCGTCTTCGCCACAACCGACCCCTCCAAAGGGCATTGGGGTATCGCCGGCTTCATCCTCGAATCAAGCCGGGTTGGGATCGAGATCGGCGCGACGCAGCGCAAGATGGGTATGAACAGCTGCCCGTTCGCCGAAGTTCGATTCACCGACTGCGTGGCCGGACCCGATGACCTGCTCGGCTCTCTTGGAGCCGGTGGCAGCATCTTCAGCTCTGCTGTGGAGGCCGAACGGGCCTTTCTGTATGCCGCTCAGATGGGTTCGATGGAGAGGATCTTGAACCTGAGCATCGAGCGAGCCCGTCGGCGTCACGCCTATGGCCGACCTATCGGGAGTTTCCAGGCGATCTCGCACAAGGTGGCCGAGATGAAGCTTCGTCATGAGAGCGCTCGTCTGCTGATCTACAAGGCTGCAGAACTCTACGATCGGGGCGAATCCATGACGATGGCAGGAGCGTTGGCCAAGCTGCAGACGTCGGAGATGGCGGTTCAGTCCGCCCTCGACTCGATGAGGATCCACGGTGCGGAGGGCTACACGACGGCCGGTCCCGTCGAGGCCGAGCTGCGCGACGCGATCGGTGGGCTCGCCTATTCGGGTACCTCGGAGATCGCCCGCAATCTGGTCGCACGACTACTTCATGTCGATCGGCCGTACCGTTCGATCTCGTCGGGCTGAACGCCTCGAACCACGACAGGGATTCCGGGCTGCTCGATCAGCCGGTCTCGGCCGGCAACGCTACTTGGCCGGGGCGCGCCGGGGCGAGTTGGCGTCGGATTCAGCCGTCGACGCCGTGCAGCTCCAGAGCGTCGCTCAGACGACGGGCCAGGACCGCGACATGCGGCTCCTCGACCAGCGTCTCATGGTTACCGGGAACATGGATCACATCGAGCTCGTCCACCTTGCCGGCCCATTCGCGATGGCGAGGGACGTGATCCCACACATCGTACGTTTCGTCAGCGGACAACAACAGCACCCGGCCGGCGTAGTGGGCTGGCGTGTGCCCCAACCAGATGTGGACCGTGTTCTCGGTGATCTCCGCCTTCCTGAGCTCGAAAGGGATCGCCCCATCCGATCGATTCCGCTTTCCGGTCCGGGCCCGATTCAGTCGGTAGTCCCTCCACCTGTTACCGACGTGCTTCTGCCACTGGTAGGAGAGATCTTCGAGGGCATAGCCAATGCCTTCGGCGCGAAGATACGACAACTGTTCGGACAACGTCAGCGTCCGGGCTAGGGCCGACGGGTGAAAGACATCGAACAGGACCACCCGATCCACAACGTGGCCGGCCTCCTGAATCGACCTGGCCAGTTCGATGGCGATCAGCCCGCCGATGGAGGACCCGGCGACCAAGTACGGCCCCTGTGGCTGAAATGCCCGGATCTCGCCGAGGTAATCACGGATCATGTCCTCCCTGGACACATGGGTCTCGGAGACCCCATCGACACCGGCAGCCTGCACTCCGATCACGTTGGCCAGCCCTCTCAGATGCTTGGCGAGGGCTCGAAAATTCAACACGTCGCCGCCCGCGCCGTGAATCACGAAGATGTTGGGCAGGGCGGTGTCCGGATCGAGCATCGGAACGATGTGCCGATAGACGGCGTCGACCGTCACAACCGATCCTTCATCCGGCGACGCCACCGCCAGCACGGACACCAACGACCGCACCGTTCCCGATCGGAGCAGCTGAGCGGGTGGTACTGCGAAGCCGAGATCTCGTCTGATCCGACTCACGAGGCGCACAGCCATGATGGAGTGCCCTCCTCGATCGAAGAAGTCGTCATCGGGGCCCAGCGCGGGATCGTCCATCACTTCGCGCCAGAGCGCCAGCATTTGCTGTTCGGTGTCGGACAGCGGACCGGGGGGTGGGGCCGTGGCTCGTCGCTTGATCACGGGTTCGGGTAGGCCTGATCGGTCGACCTTGCCGTTGGGGGTCAACGGCATCTCGTCGACCTCGATGTAGAACGACGGAATCATGGGCTCGGGGAGGGAGGATCTGAGCTGTGATCGCAACGAATCGGTCGTCACTGCGGCTCGGTCGACCGGTCGGTACCACGCTGCGAGGCGGAGTCCGTCAGGCGTCTCAACGGTGCCGACCGCTGCCGCCCGGATACGGGAATCGGTGAGCAGGGCCGCCTCGATCTCAGCGAGTTCGATCCGGAACCCGCGTATCTTCACCTGTTCGTCGACCCGTCCGACGAACTCGAGCGTCGTAGCGTCGAGGCGGCGGACGAGGTCACCGGTCCGGTAGAACGCCTTCCCGCCGCTGTCGAGGACCACGAACCGCTCGGCGGTCAGCTCGGGCAGCCCGAGGTAGCCGGCGCTGACGCCCGGTCCACCGATGAAGAGCTCGCCGGTTCCGCCCACGTCCACCGGTCGCTGCTCGGCATCGAGGACCCTGTCCACAACGCCGGGGATTGCATTTCCGATCGGGATCGGCTGATCGATCGAGTGATCCGAACAGAACTGGTGATGGTGGCTCCAGACGGTCGTCTCTGTCGGTCCGTACTCGTTGTGGAGTTCGGTATCGGGGAGTGTGTTGAAGTGGGTACCGACCAGGTTGGGCGGGCAGGCTTCACCGGCGACGACGGCGGTGTTGAGTGAACGCAGCTGCGCAGGGTCGACCTCGCCGAGAAGCACCGCATAGAGCGACGGGATCGCCAGCACATGGGTCACTCGCCGGGACTCGATGAGCTCGGCGATGTGGTGCACGTCGTAGTGTCGGCCTTCCTCGGGAAGCACGATGGTGCCGCCGGTACACAACGACCACCACAACCCCACCATCGACGAGTCGAAGGCGAACGAGCTGAGCAGCAGAAAACCCTTCGGGTTGTGGTTGTACACCCGCGGTCGAGCCAGCGTCGAGAACGAGATGTTGGCGTGGCTCACTCGCACCCCTTTGGGGCGCCCGGTCGAACCCGAGGTGTAGATCATGTAGGCGAGATCCTGCGGGCTGCGACGACGGGTCCGTTCCGGCGATCCATTGGTCGGGTCCGAAGCGATCGAGCCCAGATGCACGACGTCGAGGCCTTCGGGAACCGCCTCGCCCTCTCCCGCGCTGAGGACGGTGTCGATCCTCGAGTCGGCCACCATGTGGGCGATGCGGTCGAGTGGGTACTCGGGATCGATCGGGACGTAGGCGGCCCCAGCCTTGAGAATCCCGAGAATTCCCACGACCGTTTCCGGGTCGCGTGACGCCAGCACACCCACCAGCGAGCCGGGACCCATTCCACGCCGCTTCAGCACGTCGGCGACGGCTTCGGCCCGACGATCCAGCTCGCCGTAGCTGATCGTCACGTCGGCGGCGGTCACCGCCGGGGCGTCGGGCTGCGCTCGAGCGTGTTCGACGACGATCTCATCGAGAAGTCGCATCTTCATGGGTGAACTCGGGGAGGGGGCACCCCCGGTGGCCAACGCGCCCGGTTGGAGGTTTGTCGGTGGAACGGATGTAGCGGCG
>JAHEJO010000159.1 GCA_024638805.1 Acidimicrobiales bacterium | reverse complement strand
GCATCTCGTAGTCGTTGAGATCGATGGTCTCCACGATGGCGTCGAGGCCGAGTTCCTCCTCGAGCAGTCGGCCGGCGTAGCCGATCAGTTTCTTGTTGATCGAGTTCTTGCTGCTGGTGGCGGCGAAAGCGAGGATCTTCATCGTGGTCGGTGTCCTTTCCGGAGGGGTGAGCTGGGACGCCCGAGTACGAGCTAGCGGGCGCTCCCAAACGCATGAACACCAAGCCGTCTCAAAGTATTTCAACGTTTAATCAATTATCGGACATCGGCGAAGCGCGGTGGGGCGATGAGCCCAGCAGGCAACAAGGCCGCGATCGCAGCGCCGAACACGATCGTCGCGAACTGATCGCCTTCAGCAAAGCCTGGGAAGCATGCGACTGGGCACAACTGGAAACCCTCGCTAGTGCAGAAACCGTGGCGGTAGCTCAGGAGTGGTACACCGAGGGCGACGAGGTCGAGGTCAGCGCGGCAAACATCGACTCAATAATGGACGGGTGTTGGATGAACGGTGAGGCCACGACGTGCGGGGTGCTCTACGTACCGTCCGAGGGGCCCATGCGCTGAACTTCAAGGTGAGGTTCGGCTCCACCGATACCGAGACCTTCGTCGCGGATCTGACGTTCTCCGGCGAGGCCCGCTGAGGCCGAGCGACGTGATGCGGCCGGCGCCGTAGCCACAGCCGACCGGGCATGCGGACCGCAGCACTACTGGCCGACCCGGCCGTCGATCCGCTCGCGGAGCAGATCGGCGTGGCCCATGTGCTGGGCGTACTCGCGAATCATATGGACAAGCACCTCTCGCAGCGGGACGGGTTTTCCTTTGCCGAGCTGACCCAGATCCGGTGCCTGGGCCACCACCTCCTGGGCAAATGCGACCTCGTCCCGCCACGTCGCCCACGCCTCCGCGACCATCTCGCGATCAGGAGCGACCTCGAACTCGATGTCCTCGCCGTTGCCATTGCGGTACGGCCGCTCCACACCCTGCCCGGCCATCACGTTGCGGAACCAGTATCGCTCGACGCCGGCGAGATGGCGGACCAGCCCCAGCAGCGAGAGATTCGAGGGTGGTACGGACCGGCACGCCATCGCCTCGGCGTCCAGGTCGGCGCATTTCAACTCCAGTGTCAACCGTCGATCGGCCAGGAAGCCGACGAGCATGGCCCCTTCGTCGTTGTCGAACCCGCCGTCGGTACGGGGATCATCGTCGGGATGCACGAACATGTCCCACCAGCCGAACCGCCGATCGGGCAGGGGATCACCATCGCCGGCTGTCGCGTTCTCGTTCACGATGCCATTCTGGTCCACGGATCCGTCCGATCGGCTCCCGACCTGGTGCACCCCTCAGGCGGGTTTGATCGCCTCGCCCTCGGTGAACCATGTCCACGGCTTGGGGCCGGTCGCGTAGCGCGAGTCGGCGCGCTCGATCTCGAATCCAGCGCCAACCACGAGTTGAGTTGGGTCACGGGTGAGATGGCAACCGTCGGCCAGGCGCTTCTGTAACGGCTCGAGGCGGCGTTGCCAGCCGGCGATCGGGGCGTCCGGCGACAGCCCGTGTTCCAGATAGTGGAACCGACCGCCCGGGTGGAGCACCCGCCAAACCTCGGCCAGCGCCACCTCGACCTGGGGGATCGTGCACAGGGTGAACGTGGAGAGTGCGCCGTCGCAGCTGGCGTCGTCGAGGGGAATCGACTCGCCCCGCAGGGCGACGTGCTCGACATGCACGTGGGACTCGGCGATCCGCTCCTCGGCCAGCCGTCGTGCGGTCGCCGCCGGCTCGACGGCATAGACGAGGTGTACCTCGGGCGGGTACGCGGGCATATTGAGCCCCGAGCCGAACCCGATCTCCACGACCGTGCCCGACAGGCCGGCGGTCACCTGTTTGCGCCACCGTCGTAGCTCTCCGGTGCCGCACGCTCGGTCCACCAGACGGGGTAGCACGTGCTCTCGGTACAGACCCATGGATCACCTCGCATCGATCGGCTTCGTCGGGCAGGCTATGCGGCCTGGAGGGCCATCGAGAGCGAGTCAACTCCTTCCTTTGTCATCAACGCCGCGTCGCAGCTGCTCAGTTCTGGAGATGTCGCTCCAGAGCGGGCCCGAGCTTGTTCCCAACCTCGTGAACCCAATGGGGTTCGTAGTTTCGCATCGAGATCCACATCAGCGCTCCCCGGGGCCAATAGGTGACATCCAGACAACCCGAGGTTTTCGGGTTCTGCTTCAGATGCCAGTGGCGATTCCCGGGGTACCGCTTAGCGCCCAGGGTGGTGATTCGGGAAACGTAGAGACCCATGTCCGCTGCCACCTCGACGAGCGCCGACTCCATCTCGTCGGTGGAGAGTTCACCGGTCACCGCCACCTCGAGGTTACTCGTCTTGTCCGTGTGCTTCACCCGCTTGGGAGCTTTCATGCCCCTACCTTGAACCGGCGGTTGTCACCGAGGTAGATGCCTTGGTCCTCTCCTCGGCGAGTGGGGACCGAGTTGCCGGCTTGCACGTGCCGGATGAACCCCTCGACCCAGACCGCAGACAGTAGAAGGAACAGCGCACCGGCGAGGACGATGGGGCTCGGTCGCTGAGCCCCACCACGAGAGCGGCGGCAGCTGCGACAGTGGGCGTGAGCGGTATGAACCGCCGGCCTGGATGCGGCTTCATGGTCAGGGTGATAGCTGCCAGCCTGAGCGCCATCCTGCAGGTTGACCGTCGCCGAACAGAAGCGTCTGGCTGATTATTCGTCGAGCACCTTGGCCCCAGTCGTCGTGTCGGCGGTGCTCACGTGCTTCCGTTCTGTTCTCACCAGCTGGTGGCTCACAAGGTCCGAGAACCGTGCGTCTCCGATCTGACCTTGTGCCCTATCGAGTGGACCCTGCGGGCGCACGATCATCTCATGAAGAGCTCATTGTCGCTTCGCATAGTCGCAGTTGCAGTCGCTCTCGTTCTGGCGGGGGCGGGCTGTGTTGCCGACGACCCGGCGCCCGACGCCGCCACCACCACTGCACCGACCTCGGTCACCACCACACCGACGACCGTCGCCAGCGCTGGCGACGGCGACGACCTCGGCGAGATCGAGGTCCAGGTCATCTCCCGGCTGCCTCTCCTTCCCATGGAGTGGCGGACCGTGGAGCTCGACCAGAACGCAACCGCCGCCTGGCTCATGTCTCTGGTGGCCGTCGACGGTCAGTTCGTCGCAACCGCCACGGACTGGGACCCCGATGGCGACGCCCAGACCGTGATCCAGTGGCGGTCTACCGACACGATCACCTGGGAACGGACCGAGACGGTGTTGACCGACGGCTGGATGTCCCAGGTGGTGTCGATTGGCGATCGCTTGGTCGGCCTGGGATCCATCGCCGAGCCGACCGGCCCCGGCGCACCCCTCCTGTGGATCGACGAGGGCTCGGGGTGGGAAGTCCAGGAGCTGGGGTTGCCCTCCGATCCCGGCTCCTCGCTCTACTTGTACGGGGTGGCCGCCACCGACGCCGGCCTGGTTCTGGCCGGTGACCGCCAACCCTACGATCCGGTCCAGCCGACGATCCTGTCCACCGGCGGCTTTCGTATCGAGATCGACGACTACACCGGGATCTACGTGATGACCGAGGAGGCCAACGGCCGGGTGGTCACCTCCGGTCCGACCTCGGACATCTACCGGTGGAGTGAGACCGGTCAGGTCCTCTACGACCCCGCCACCGGCGATGTCCTGACCGAGGTCCCTTGGGATCGCTGGAGCGAGCTGTACCCGGGTTCGAGCCCACTGCCCATCGCGGTGCCGGCCGACCCTCTGGCCGAACCGCCAACCATCGAATACGACGGGTTCGGGATCACCGTCGACGAAGCCAACGGCGTCTTCGAGATCGTCCGACTCGATTCGGGTGAGGTGATCAGCGGCAGCGTGGAGGACCTCTACCGGGGTCCCGGCCCCCGATTCGTCGACGACCGGACCGGCGAGACCGTCCTGAGCCTCACCTGGAGGGAATGGGACGCGCTGATCAACCGGGCCTGGGAGGACCGCGAGGACGTCCACCAACCTCACGACACCGAAACCGTGGTGTTGTTCAGCCCCGATTGGATCACCTGGGAGTCCCAGACGCTCAACCTCGCACCCAACTCCCACCTCGAAGCGCTCACCGTCGTCGACAGGCGCTTCGTGATCACTGTGCTCGAGCACTACGAGGGCGGAAGCAACCGGATGGCCTGGGTGTCCGACGACGGTCGATCGTGGGAGAACGTCGGCACGATCGGACCGGAGAGCCTGGGCCATGTTGTCGCCTTGCCCGATTCTCTGGCCGCGCTGGCCACGGGTTCCGGCGGCGCGAGAGCGATGTCGTCGAACGACGGGTTGACCTGGCGCCAGGATTTGGCGATCGACGTCCAGAGCGACGGTCGGCAGGCCTGGCTGGACCTGATCGGCGCCGGCCCGCTGGGCACCGTCGTGTCCGGCACGGTCTATTCCGCCACAACCGCCCCGTCATTGGCCGTGACCGTCGGCGGCAGGACGGCCCGGTTCGGCCCGGACTGGGCGGTCGAGATCACCGAGAACACCACCGGCGAGGTGCTCCTGGCTCTCACCTGGGACCAGATCGAGAACCCCGGCGGTGACCCCCCGGTGACCTACGTGGACCAGGCCACCCGGTTCTGGGATGACGACGGCCAGCTGGTGCTGCGGATCCCCGACGACGACGTCTACGCCGCCTACGACGCCCAGAGTGCGGCGATCGACGAGCAGGTCACCAAGCTGCTGTTCCTGAAGACGCCCGAGGGTGCCTGGTTCGAGACCACACCGCCCGCCGCCGCCGAGCGGAGTTCGGAACAGCAGCTCGTGGTCGGCGACGACGCGGTGATCATCGGGCGGATGACCTGGACGCCTGAGTCCGAGGAGTCCGAGCCGGGTTCGATCCAGTTGCTCGTCGGCACACCCGCCCGCTGACTCGTCCCGACGCCGCGATCGACGGGCCCACCCGAGCGAGGCCTCCCGGGATCGCAGGAATGGCCGGTCTCGAAACCACCTCGAAGACGAGGCCTGACCGACGACGAGAGCAGCGCTCCGGTCGAGCGGGCTGGTTCATGTCGACCGGCTGTGGAATGATCTACCCGGTCGGGCAGGACCGACGGAACGGAGTGTGTTGTCGTGCAGAACGAACTCGTCGTCCTCCATTTCGAGACCGCTGACGCAGCCGAGAGCACCATGTCGACGATCGAGTCGCTCGAGGCTGAAGGATTCCTCGAACTGGAGGACGCCGCCCTGATTACCCGCTCGGAGGGGGGCGAGGTGACC
>JAHEJO010000002.1 GCA_024638805.1 Acidimicrobiales bacterium | reverse complement strand
GCGCCGATGATCACGTCGACCCCGTGGAGTGGCAGGAACGATCCGTAGAACAGCACCTGCAACGGTCGGTCATCGGTGGATGATCTCCGCGGGCTGCGCTTGGTGGCGGGGTCGGCTCCGACGTACACCGTGTGAAATAGGTTTCGATCCAGAGCGAAACGATTGGCGAAGCGGTCGCCGAGCGCATCGGTGTCGGTGAGAACCGCGTCGCTGGCCGCCAGGATCGAGCGTTCGACCGGCTCGAGTAGGCGACCGGTCACCGCCCCGATGATCCCCAGTTTCTGTTCCCTCACGAGAGCGTCGGTAGGGGAGAGAAAGGCATCGAATACCAGGGGGACATCTCGCGTGAGCCGGCGCACGATCGGAAAGATCTCGTAGCCCCGGAACCCCAGCAGCACGACATCGGGCCTGGCGATCCGCAGTTGCCGATGGAACTCGCCCAGAGTCTCGGCGTAGCGTCGGACGCCAACGGACCGGTTCCTCGCAGCGGTCAGGTCGACATCGGGCCGATCCAGTGAAGCGGTGAGCACCTTCGTACGCACATAGCCGGGGTCTCGGTATGCGACCACGTGGAGCACCCGGACGGTCGTGGACCTCACCGATCGAGGGTCGAGTCGTTTCGATCTCGAGCGAGGACGATTCCCTTGAGTAGCCGGAGGATCTTCTCCTGATTCCTCGCTGACCGGACCTGCATGTCGGCCAGCAGACCTACAACGAACAGCATGAGCCCGAGCGAGAAGGAGTAGGCGCCGAGAATCCCAAGGCTCGTGTACGGCGACGTTCGACCGGTCACCAGCCAGTGACCCCCGACGAATGTCGCACCGACGAACCCGAGAACCAGAGGGAGTATCCCCAAGGCGAGAAAGAAACGGAGCGGGGCGAAGTCCCGGTAGGCGCGCAGGATGTTGATGCCGCTCGTTGCGAGGAAGCTCCAGAAGCCCGTGACCACTCTGGACTGACGGTCCGGGAAGTAGCGAACCCGTGTGGGAAGGGTCTCGATGTGGATTCCGGCCTGAGCGAGCACCTGAAACGACTCCTGGGTGTAGGTGTGCTTGGTGTTGATGTTCAATGAAAGCAGCGCCTCGCGGCCGTAGGCACGGAATCCGCACGTGACGTCGTTGAACCGCTGCCCGGTCAGCGCACCGACAACCTTGGCTCCAAGCAGGTTTCCCCAATACTTGTCGCTCGGCATGTCGTCAGGCTTGTGTCTGTTCCCGGTGGCAGGGTCGGTGAACCGATCGGCGGCCACGAATTGCGTCTCGCCGGCCACGATCGGAGCGATCAGGGAGGGGATGTCTGCGGGATCGAACTGCATGTCGCCATCGATGTTGACGGCGATATCGGCCTGTAACTCCAACGCCCGGTCGACCGCCTGCTGGAAACGATAGGCAAGACGCCGCTGCACTCTGCCGGCGATCGTGAGGGCGCCGTGCGCCTCGGCGATCTCGACCGTTCGATCGGTTGACCCGTCGCTCACCACCAGCGTGATGATCTCGGTGATACCCAGGATCGACCGGGGAATACCCGCCAGCACCTCACCGATCGTTTCCTCCTCATCTTTGCAGATGGAGAAGACCACCAGGCGCACGCCAAGACCCTAACCCACCGAGGTGTTCGGGTCGCTCACCCGAGCGGTTCGGAGCACTCCCCGGACCGACGTGGCCGGTGTAGTCTGTCGCCCGGGCTGCTGGCTACTCCTTGAGGAGGCGGATCAGGGCGGCGAGGGCACGAAGCGCCTGTTCACGTTTGAGGGCCCAGGCACCGGGGGGCAACATGGCGACCGAACGGCGAACCTGTTCCCAGTCCTCGGCGGTGTCGGCGTGTGTCACGGGTGGTTGTTCCATCGCCCAACACTATCGAACGTTTGTTCGATAGCGCCAACTGGCTCACACCCTGGCTCAGAGCACGACGCCGGTGGGATCCTGGCCGGCGTCGAGCATGCCCCGTCGAACCTGAACAGGGGCGAGGAACCCAAGACCCAGAATGAAGAACACGACCAACACGAGGATCGCCTGCCGCTGGGAGTCGAGAATGTCGTTGGCGACAGCAAAGGCGAGTGGTCCGATCCAGGACGTGCCCCGGGCGGCGATCTCGTAGAACCCGAAGTACTCGGCCTCCTTGTCGCCGGGGACCATCTGGGCGTACAACGATCGACTGAGCGCTTGGGACCCGCCGAGCACCAGGGCGAGCACCACGCCCATCACCCACAGCTGGGCGACCGAGGTCAGTAGGACATAGGCGTACACGACGAGGAGAACCCAGACGACGAGGTTGGCCATCAGTGCACGTTTCGCACCGATCCGTTCCGCCAGCCGACCGAATGCAACCGCACCGGGAATGGCGACGAACTGGATCAGCAGGACGAGCAGGAGCAGAGTGGTGGCGGACGCGTCGAGTTCGTCGGCTGCGAACGAGGTCGCCACGGTGATCACCGTCGCGATCCCATCGTTGAAGACGAGGTACGCAATCAGATAGCGGAAGGTGACGGGATGGTCCCGCTTGAGCTCCCGCAGGGTCGTGAACACCGAACCGACGCTGAGGGTCAACCACCGAACTCCGGCCGGCTTGACCCGGGCCGCCGGTCGCGGTTGCAGCAACCGTCCCGGATATCGCCAGATGAAGTACATCGCCCACAGTCCGGTGCCGCCGAGGCTGAGTCGCACGGCGACACCATCATCGAGGACTGCGATCAGCACGAAGTTGGCGGCGAGCCACAGACCGCCGCCCAGATATCCGACGGCAAAGCCGGCCGAACTGATCCGATCACGCAAGACCGGAGGAGCGATGTCGGGTAGATAGGAGTTGTAGATCACCGATGCGGCCGAGAACGCCACGGCGGCCACAAGAAACAGGACGCCGCCGAGAACGATGGTGGGTTCCCGCACGAAGAAGAGACCAGCCGTCGCGATCGACCCCAGGTAGGAGAGGCCGAGCATCAGCTTCTTCTTCCGGTCGGTGTAGTCCGCCGCTGCTCCGACCAGCGGCAGGACGATGATCTGGAGCAGTGCGGACAGGCTCACCACGTACGGGTAGAAGCTGGCCTCATCGATCGTGTAGCCCAGGAGGCGGACACCGCCGGCATCCTCGCCCAACGCCAGGAGGTAGGGACCGAGCAGAGCGGTCGTCACGGTCGTGCTGAAGGCCGACCATCCCCAGTCGTACATCTTCCATCCGAAGATCTCGCTCCGCTGGTCCGCGGTCAGCGCCGCTTCTGCCTGCTCGATCGTGATGGTGCCACCGCTCACGAGCGAAGCGTAACGGTACCGCGGTGGGCAGCCGTCGACCGGCGCCGGCCCCGCTCTAGGATCGACAGCCATGACCGATCTGATATACCTGCGTGACGCCCTGCTTCGTACTTTCACCGCGAAGGTGACCGTCGTCGATGAGGATGCACACCGCATCGAACTCGACGCAACCGCCTTTTATGTGCAGGGTGGCGGGCAACCGCACGACACCGGGGTCATCAGTTGGGACGACGCATCGGCGAGGGTCACGTCGGTCACCAAACAGGGCGAGGTCGTATGGCACACGCTCGACGGTCCACTGCCGGAGCCGGGCATCGTTGTCGTCGGATCGATCGACTGGGACAGGCGTTACAGCTTGATGCGCACCCACTCGGCGATGCACGTGCTCGGAGGCGTGGTCTACCAGCGTTACGGAGTCCTGTGCACGGGCAACAACATGGATCCGCTGAAAGCCCGCATGGACCTCGAATTCGATCCGCTGCCCGACGGTTTCGCGGCCGAACTGACCGAGGCGGTGAACGCCGAGATCGCAGCCGATCGACGGATCGACGTGAGTTTCCTGCCCCGCGACGTCGCCCTCGCCGATGAGGATCTGATCCGCACCAAGGTGAACATGATCCCCGAGTCCGTGCGTGAGATCCGGGTGGTCGACATCGTCGGTCTCGACAAGCAGGCCGACGGCGGAACCCATGTCGGCTCGACCGGGGAGATCGGCGAGTTCATCATCACCAAGACCGAATCGAAGGGCAAGGGCAACAAACGCATCCGGTTCGAGCTGCGGTGAACGGGTGCGGACGACCCGGCGCGGAGCCCACCGGAGGCGCATACGATCCCCGGAATGGTTCTCAATAGCGAGATACGGCTCGAACGACCGGAGGACTCCGTCGCCATCCTTCGTATGGACAACGGCGAGAATCGTTTCACCCCGGAGATGAACGCCCGCGTCAACCAGTTGCTCGACCAGGTCGAAGCCGACGATGGGATCGGCTCGCTCGTCCTCACCGGTACCGGCAAGTACTTCAGCAATGGTTTCGACATCGAGGCGCTCACCACCCTCGGCGACATGACGATGCAGTTCGTCGGTGAGACCGAGAAAATCTGGGCCCGACTGCTCGGCGCGCCGTACACCGTCGTGACCGCTCTCAACGGTCACGCGTTCGGTGCCGGCGCCATGCTCAGCCTGGCCGGCGACCTGCGCATCGGACGCACCGAACGGGGCTTCTGGTGTCTCCCGGAAGCCGACTTGGGAATGCCGTTCTCTCCGGGGATGGTCGCCCTCTTCGCCGATGTCCTCGGCCGGCAGAGCGCCGCCCGCCTCATGGTCACCGCCGAACGGCTCGGACCGCCTCAACAGATGGCGGCCGGGGTTGTCCATCAGCTGGCTCCCATCGAAGAACTGACCGGGGTGGCCATCGGTGTGGCACGAGCGGCGGCGGCGCGCCGCGGCACCAACCTCGAACGCATCAAGGGATTGCTCCACGCCGACGCGATCTCGCTGGCTGGGCTGGTCTGACCCTATTGGTCCTTGAGGAAGTCCTCGATCTTGCTGATCAGCTCGTTGCCCGACCCCGAACTCATGGCTGCGTCGTATTCGGACTCGAGATTGGCGACGTATTCGGCCATGTCCTCGTCGTCGGCGATCATGAGGTTGATCTGACGCTCGTAGTCCTCGGCGGCCACCATCAGCTCGTCGACCTCGATCGGCAGATCGAGCAGTCGAGACACCCTCTCCACCAGTGCTCTGGCGACCTTGGGCGAGCGGGCATGGGGCACGTAGCTCGGTACCGCACCCCACAACGAGACCGAATCGAGTCCGGCGTTGTGCATCACGGTGTGAACGACGCCGACGATTCCGGTCGGTCCTTCATAGGTCGACGGTTCGAGATCGAGCCGCTTGCGCAGGTCAGGGGTGATCGCCGATCCGTAGATCGTGGAGGGCCGGGTGTGGGCCACATCGGCGATGAGAGCACCGAGGCTGACGACCATGTCCACGCCTACGGCAGAGGCGAGTTCGCTGATCGTTTCGGAATAGGTTCGCCAACGCAACTGCGGTTCGATTCCCCGGAGGATGATCAGATCCCGGCCGCCGAGAGAGCCGTGGCCGAAGGTGTTGTCCGGCCAGTCGATCAGACGTGACGAGCCGTCGAGGCGGACCAGAGGTCTGGTGTTCTGGAAATCGTAGAACGGCTCGGGATCCATGCGAGCGAAGACCTCGGCGTTCACTTGTTGTGAGATGTAGTGGGCAGCCGATGAGGCAGCGTCGCCGGCGTCGTTCCAACCCTCGAAGGCCATGATCAGAACCGGTGAGTGGAACTCGGGCTTGTCGGAGTAGTCCAGTAATGCCACAAGCTCACGGTACCGGCCCCATACTTGGGGAGTGCAGATAGCAGAGGCTTCCGACGTCACTCCGTCCCTGACCGACGCCATGAAACATCTGATCCCGCAACTCTCCACCTCGAACCCTCCCCCGACGACCGAGGAGCTGGCTGACCTCGTCCAATCGGACGCCTCGCATCTCCTCGTCGCCACCGACGACGACGGCAGCATCGTCGGCTGTCTGACCCTCGTGATCTTCCGGATCCCGACCGGCGTACGGGCCTGGATCGAAGATGTCGTCGTCGATGGTGCAGCCCGCGGGATGGGCGTCGGCGAGCTGCTCAACCGGTATGCGCTGGACATGGCCAGCGACCACGGCGCGGTGTCGGTCGACCTGACCAGCCGGCCCAGTCGGGAGGCCGCCAATCGTCTCTACCAGCGGCTGGGGTTCGAACCCAGGAACACCAACGTCTACCGTCACAACCTGCCCGGCGGAGGAACCGGTGGGCGATGACACCGTCGACGCAAGCGGCGGGCGTCGTCGCCGGGGCGGCCGTAGCTCGAAACGGGCCGATCGAGCCAGCGCTGCGGGTCCCTCACAGTTGCCGTGGCGACAGCCCTCTCTTGCGTTCGAGCCGACCCGCCTCGTCAGCGACGACCAGCTCGAGGCGATCCACATCGCATCGCTGTCGATCCTCGAGGACATCGGTATGGATGTCCTCGACACCGATGCGCGTCATCTTCTGAGCGCGGCCGGCGCCGACGTCGACGCCGACAGCGAGCGCGTCCGGTTCGGTCGAGAAATGGTGTTGGACTACGTGGCAAGCGCTCCTGCCGAGTTCACGCTGCACGCCGTCAACCCCGAACGGAACCTGCGCATGGGTGGTCGCCACACAGCATTCGGGGCGGTGGCCAGCACACCCAACGCATCGGACATCGCCGGCGATCGTCGCTCGGGCAACACGGCAGATTTTCGCAACCTCGTGAAGCTCAGCCATGTGCTCAACGCCGTTCACCTGCACGGCGGCTACCCGGTCGAGCCCACCGACATCCATTCCTCGGTCCGACATCTGCACTGCACCCGCGATCTGCTGACCCTGAGCGACAAGGTCATCCACGCCTATTCGCTCGGGCGCCAACGCAACCGTGATTGCCTCGAGATGGTGCGGATCGCCCGGGGGCTCGACGACGAGCGGCTGGACATCGAACCATCGGTCCTCAGCATCATCAACACCTCATCGCCGCTGCGGCTCGACATACCGATGCTGCAAGGCATCATGGAGTTCTCGGCCCGCAATCAACTCATCGTCATCACTCCCTTCACCCTTGCCGGCGCGATGGCACCGGTGACCATCGCCGGCGCCGTCGCCCAGCAGAACGCCGAAGCGCTGGCGGGTATCGTGATGACGCAGGTCGTGCGCCGGGGAGCCCCGGTCATGTACGGCGGCTTCACCAGCAACGTCGACATGAAGTCCGGCAGCCCCGCCTTCGGTACCCCCGAATACATGCAAGCCGCTCTGTTGGGCGGCCAACTGGCCCGCCGGTATCGGATTCCCTACCGATCCTCAGGTGTGTGTGCCGCCAACGCCCTCGACGCCCAGGCGGCATGGGAGACCGTGTTCAGCCTGTGGGGAGCGGTGATGGGAGGTGCCAACATGATCTTCCACGCCGCCGGCTGGATGGAGGGAGGTCTTCGAGCATCCTTCGAAAAGATGGTGATGGACGCGGACCTGCTCCAGATGTTGCAGACCTTCCTGGAGCCGCTGATCGTCGACGACACCACGTTGGCCTTCGAGGCGATCGCCCAGGTGGGCCCGGGCGGGCACTTCTTCGGGGTCGCCCACACACAGGCGCGCTACGAGAATGCCTTCTATTCCCCGATGCTGTCGGACTGGCGCAACTTCGAGAGCTGGGATGAAGCCGGTCGGCCGACGGTCGAGCAGAAAGCGGAGACCTTGGTGGGCGAGTTTCTCGAGGCCTACCGCACGCCTGCGCTTCCCGAGGACCGAATTGCCGAACTCGATGACTACGTTGCCCGCAGGGTGGCCGAAGGTGGTGTCAAGACCGACTTCTGACAGTCCGGAGCGGCAGGTAAGGATCACTCCTGGTCAGGACTCAACCAGACGTTGGGGCGGGGTTTGTCGAAGTAGACGTCGATCGACTCGCCTCGAACGGCGGCGAAGGCGAGATCGAGCCAGCGGTCCTGGCTGGCGATGGGAGTCGGCAGGTTGTCCGGCGTGAACCATCCAAGGTCCGCCACTTCATGAGGATGTGCCTGGAGATCACCACCGACAGCCCGGCAGTGGAACACGATCGAATAGAGAGGGATCCGGGTGAAGCCGAGCCGGAGACCGTCGAAGACCCCGAGAGGTCGGATCGCCTCACACACGATCCCGGTTTCCTCGGCGACCTCTTTCTCGGCGACCTCGGCTGCTGAATAGCCCACATCGGCCCAGCCGGTGGGATAGAGCCAAATGCCGCTGTCGGCCCGCTGGATCATCAGCATTTCTCCGGCATCGTTGCCGACAACCGCCCCGATGGCGATCTTGGGGGTGGCGTAGCCGGCCAGTCCTTCGCGGGTCGATGTCATCCATTCGTCGACGAATGCCGCCGGATCGCCGGCGGCGGCCCGGGCCTTGATCTCACCGGCCACGTTGAGAATCTCCTCGTACCGTTCGCGTTCGAAGGTGACCTCGGAGAACGCCAGGCCGGTCTGGGCGATGCCGGCGAGGGCCTCGGACCACCGCAACAGATCTTGGGCGCTCACGTCACGATCGCTCACTGATCCACCTCCACCGCATGGAGTATGGCCAGTCGCAACTCCTTGAGCATCGGCCCATCGAGCTTTCGACCTTCAGCATCGGTGAGATAGAAACTGTCGACCGCTTGAGGGCCCAACGTTTGCACGGTCGCTTTGCCGATGTCCAGCCGCAGGTCGGCGAAGGCCCGGGTGACCCGATACAACAGACCGACCGAGTCGGGGGCGTGCACGTCGACCACCGTGGCTACCGAGGAGAGGTGATTGTCGAGGGTCACGGAAGTGACCGGTGGGGTGGCTGACAGCCGGCGCTGATACTTCTGGAGCTGTTCGGCCCGTCGCGCCACCCGTGCCGACAGCGCAAGACGTCCGTCGAGCGCCCGCTCGAGCAGAGGGGTCACGGGTTCCCAGTCGATGTGATGGTCGCCTCCCGTGGTCACCATGAAGGTGTTCGCCGACATGTCGCCTGCGGTCGCGGAAGCCGCTTCGATCACGTCGAGCCCCTGCATCACCAGGACACCGGCAATCGCTGCGAACACACCCGGCTGATTGCGTTCGACCACGGTGATCCGGCTGCCGCTGACCTCGATGTGTCGACGGTGCCGGCCCATGAGATCAAGGATCTCGGCCGACGGGAACTCGGGTGGATCGTCGCCGAGCGTTCCGTCGTTCAGCAGCGCCTCGGTGCGATAGACCAACTCAGCCAACAGGCCCTTCTTCCACGAACCCCAGACGGCAGGTCCGGTCGCGATGGAATCGGCTTCGCTCATGGCCGCCAGCAGGTGGAGGAACTCCGGTGAATCGACCGCGGCGGCAACGCTGCGGATCGTCCCTTCGTCGCTGAGGTTCCTTCGGACCGCCACGTCGGAGAGAAGGAGATGGTGGCGGCACAGATCGACCAGGACCGCTGTGTCGGCGTCGGAGTACTTCATCCGGCCGGCGATCCGGTGGATGGCCTCCATTCCGGTCTCGGTGTGGTCGCCCGGGAATCCCTTGCCGATGTCATGAAGAAGCGAGCCGATCACCAGAAGATCGGGCCGGTGGACGCGATCGGCCAGGGCTGCCGCTTTGACCGCCGTTTCGCACAGGTGACGATCGACGGTGAAGGTGTGCAGCACGTTGCGTTGCGGAAGGCTTCGGACCGCTTCCCATTCGGGGAGGATCAGGGTCATCAGGTCGAAGTGATCCAGGTCTTCCACAACCGAGAGAGCGACCGGACCGGCCAGGAACAACTCGGCCAGCAGTTGGCGGGTGCGTTCGTCCCACGCGTCGTCGAGGCTCGGACGCTCGAGGGCCAGCCGGCGCAACGTGGACCGATCGATCGGCAGGGATCTGGTGGCAGCATGCACGGCCAATTCGAGCAACAGCTCGGGACGTTGCGCCGGATTTGCAGTTATGGTCAGCGCCAGGGCTCCCTGTCGGATCTGGATGTCGTCGGTCACGAGCTGATCGCGATCGCGGCGGGGGGCGGCTCTGTCCCGCTCGGCTCGACGCCAGCGCCGCCATGCCTCGTCGGAGTTCCAGGCCACCCGCCGGGCGACCTGCGAGATGTCCTTCATGAGTTGTTGACCCGAATCGATGCCGAGCGCTCGAGCCACGACATCCTGTTCATCGAGGGTCAGCCGATTGCTGGTGCGGCCGGTGGAACGATGCAACTCGACCCGAGCCCTCCCGAGGAGTTCGGCGGCATCGTCGAGGCCGTCGAGCAGGTCGGCCGCGAAGCCCGGGTGCATCGTTTCGGCCCAGCGCAGCGAATCGAGGTCGCGGAGGCCACCCCGTCCTTCTTTGATGTCGGGTTCGAGTAGGAACGCAACGTCACCCGCCTCGACGTGCCGATCGTCGACCATGCGGGCCAGCTCCCGCAAATGGGAGGATGCGCGCTTTGACCTCGTCTTGACGACAGCGGACTCCACGTCGTGCAACACCTGCGGATCACCGGCGATCAGACGCATCGCCGAAAACGCGGTCGCCCGCTCGAGTTCGGCGCTCGCCACCTGGGCGGCCTCCTTGGAGGTCAGCACCGCATGACCGAGCTTGAGGTTCCGGTCCCAGATCGGGTACCAGAGCCGCTCGGCGATCGCTGCGATGTCTCGCCGTCGATTGTGAAACAGGACCAGGTCGAGATCGCTCTGCGGCCACAGGACACCGCGTCCGTAGCCACCGACGGCGACGAGTGCCACCTTCCGGGCGTCGTCGCCGACCGCCGTGGCGAAGAGCTCGAGGAGCCAGGCGTCGGCTGCATCGGAGCGAGCCCGGCAGTAGTCGGCGCCTCGGAGGTCATGGCCGGAGATCAGGTCGGACGTCGTGGTTGTCATGTCGGTCGAAGCGTAGGTGTCACCATCACCGTCGGAGCACCGGGGCGAGAAGTTCAGGTAATCGACGAAAGAAGACCGACCTCGCCATCACGGCGTCGTACCCGACGCTGTGCGCCACCCTCTGAGTGTCGGTTGCGACATGGGAACCGAAGCCGACCACGTGGGCGTTCTCGAGCCAGAAGGCAGCGGGATCGGACGCCCGGTCGAGGTCGACGATCAGCAGGTCCGGTTCGTCGTCGAGGTCCACCAACATCGCTGCGGAACGCACGTGGGTGACGTTGTAGGCGTCGAACCGGCTCCGGTCCCCGAGGTCGGGCGCAAACACGACCACGACCAGCTGAGGATCCGGTGGCGACGCCTCCGATGGCGAGGGTCGATGACGTCGAAGGTGCATGTGCGCCTTCGCTGCCCCCCAGGCGAGGCCGGGTTCGTGGAGGGATGGGTGGATCTCGGCGAACGTCGCCGGCGTGAGGTCGTAGATGTCCTCCGGGTGCAGCTGGATCGAGTGAGCGTCGCGTGGAACCGGTGGAATACCCAGCGCCCGCAGCTCGGCGGTGGCGGGCACGACGACCTGGCGTACCAGTTCGAGCGGGCTGGTCCACTGTTCATCGATGTCGGTTGCCAGGAGAAGCTTCACCTGGGCCAGAACGGGCCCCGCCGCATAGTCGTGCATGCGCCCGGCGCCGGCGTCGATCGCCGACGCGTCGTTGTGGCCCGAACCGAGTCGGCGCACGAGTGCGGCCGCCCAGTCGGGGACGACCTTCCGGAGTGCTTCGCACAGAGCCGTGGCACGGTCGGCCAGTAGCGCAGCGTCCTCGGCCGGCGAAGCTGAGCTCACGGCGCGTACAGCGCCTGGCGTATCGACAGCTCGATCCGCCGCTTGGCCCGGTTCACCTTGAGGACCTTCACCTGCACCTGATCCCCGCAAAGAACGATCTCGGAAGGATGATGGGGGCGATGTTCGGCCAACTCGCTCAGATGCACCATGCCCTCGGCGGGTCCGATGTCGACGAAGACGCCGTAGTCGACCAACCGCGTGACCGTGCCCGTGTGGATCGAACCGACTTCGATGGCGGCCAGCGGGTCCTCGAGAAGAGCTCGTCTCGAAAGCGAAAGGCGCCGTTTCTTGACCTTCAGGTCGATCACTTTCACCGGGAACGTGTCGCCGACCGCCACGACACCCTTGGGCGAGCTGACCCGGTCCCAGCTCATCTCGGTGTTGTGCAGCAGTCCCCTGACGCCGTTGACACTCACGAAAGCGCCGAATCCGGTGAGCTGTTCGACCACGCCGGTGTAGGTACCACCCACTTCGAGGGACTGGAACGCCTCGAGTTCAGCTCGACGCTGCTCCTTGAGGAGAGCGGAGCGTCGTGACAGGAGCAGCCGGTCCTTCTGCCGGTCCGCGGCGATCACCTGGAGATCGAGCATCTGGCCGACGAGTTCCGGGGACGGCGCCTCTTCGATGAGTTGGAGGTGGTTCAGCGGGACGAAACCACGCAAACCCGACACGTCGACCACGGCACCCTTTTTCGAAATCGACGTCACTCTGCAGTGCAGTGCGGAATGGTCCTCCGATGCCGAGGTGACCCGTTTCCACGCTCGGTCTCTCAGAAGCCATTTCCGGGAGAGCACGACCCGGTCCTTGGGATCCTCCCTGGACAGGACCGCTCCTTCCGCCCCGTCGCCGACCTGCAGAACCGTCGTCGGATCGGTCTGGGCGAGATCGAAATTCTCTCGGTGGATGACGGCGGGGCGACCGTCGTCGAGGGTGAGTTCGACCTCCCGGTCGTTCACCGATGTCACGGTCCCACCGAGAATCTGCATCATCAGCGGCGCCGGCGGCGGCACCTTGGCGATCAACGGCTGCGGTCGGTTCCCTTCTACGGGGGGAGCGGCCATCGCTGGTTCACCGGCGATGTCGGGCGCCGACAGGTGAACGGTTTCATCGCCCGCCGACGGCGGAGGGTCAGGCGCGGGGGACTCGGCGGCGGCCTTTGCCCCGGCGTCATCGACCCTGGGTCCGACAGCACCCTGGGGACTGTCGCTGGAATGGTTTGTGTCAGGTCCGGACTGGGTTTCTGACATACCTCCACGGTACTGCGCTCGGCGCAGCCGGGCCGATCGTGAGGTTCAGTCGACTCCGACCGAGGTCAGCACGTCTGGCGGCGTGGCAACGACACCGGTGTAGAAGGCACCGAATTCGGCATAACGGGCCGACGCTTCGTCGAAGCGCATCGTGTACACCACCTCTTTGAGGTCGTCGGGGCGTTCGGCGAAGAGCGTGACACCCCACTCGTAATCGTCGAGGCCGGTGGATGCGGTGATGAGCTGCACGAGGCGACCGGCGAAGTTCCTGCCGCTCTTGCCGTGATCCATCATGAGCTCCCGGCGATCCTCGAAGGGAAGCGCGTACCAGTTGCCCACCTGCGACCGCCGCTTGCTCATCGGGTAGAAGCACCAGGCGTTCTTGCCAGCCGGCGGGAGCCGGGGATAGAGCCGGTCCTGCTTCATGCGGTCCGGTACCCCCGCTGCGTATTCGCTCACCTCGGTGATGCTGACATAGCTGTCGACCAACTCGAGACCGGCACCGGTCAGCTCGGTTTGTAGACGACGCAGCCGCCACAGGTTGTTCCCGAGCGCCATCACCGCGATGTCGGCCTTGTGCCCGAGCATGGACACCGTGATCACCTGATCGCCCCCCGCTTCGAGATGCTCGAAGGCGGTGAGAATCGACTCCCGATCGGCGAGAACCGTTGTCCGGAAGAACAGATGGACCACCCCGAGACCCTCTCGCGGCTCGGCGCCGTCGATCTCCTCGTCGGCTGTGCTGGCCTGCGGATCCTCGGTCGTGGTCATGCTATCGAGCCTACCGATGCTGCGCCGATGAGCCGGTACCGTAGGCCCATGCAGCGCTCTACATCGACCGAGCTCTTCAGCAGACGGCTGCACGCTGACGGTTCCACCACCAAAGGACCCGATCGCATGTTGGTCGAGGAGCCACTCAGCATCCAGCTCGACGGGACGTTGGTCTCCTCAACGATGCGGACGCCAGGTCACGACTTCGAATTGGCTGTCGGTTTCTGTTTCACCGAGAACCTCCTGGCCGGTGCACCCGTGCTCGGCATTCGCTACTGCGGCACAGGATCCGCCGCCGACTCCGACTACAACGTCGTCACCGTCGACACCGGGGGTCGAGCACCGGAACCAACACCGCGGCTCGGGAACACCACCTCGTCGTGTGGGATCTGCGGAGCCGATGCGATCGACGAGTTGACCGAGACGCTCAGGGTCCTACCCCCGCACGAACCATGGAGTCTGCAACGATTGCTGTCGCTACCCGAGGATCTGCGGACCGAACAGACACTGTTCAACCGCACCGGGTCGTCGCATGCCGCGGCAGCCGTGGCCCGGGATGGTTCCCGCCTCGTTGTTCGAGAGGACATCGGCCGCCACAACGCGTTGGACAAGGTCATCGGTCGCCTGCTCCTGGACGGTCGGCTGCCGGCAACCGACGCCGCCCTCGTCGTCAGCGGACGAGCCAGCTTCGAAATGGTGCAGAAGACCTGGGCGGCCGGTTGCAGCGCCCTCGTCGCGGCCAGCGGGCCATCGGTTCTGGCCGTGCAAACCGCTCGGCGGGCGGGGATGACGCTGATCGGGTTCGCCAGGGGAGGGACCGGAACCCTCTACAGCCCGATCGAAGGCATCTGACGCGCGGAGGCGGACTCGCGAACGAACCCGATGAGGGCCAATGGCGCCTCGATCGGGCTCGTTTCAACGGCCGGGCCGACCGAGCGGTCAGTCGTCTTCGTCTTCGTCGACGAAGTCGGTGATCACAACCTCGGTCGTGAGGAACAGTGCTGCGATCGACGCCGCATTCTCGACCCCGGAGCGGGTGACCTTGGCAGCATCGACGACCCCGGCTTCCTGAAGGTCCTCGTACTCGCCGCTTTCGGCATTCAACCCGTTCCAACCCTCGAGGCCGCTCACCTTGTCGACCACGACGCCGCCCTCGAGGCCAGCGTTCTCGGCGATCTGTCGCAACGGTCCGGTGAGCGACTTGAGAACGATCCGTGCACCGGTCGCCTCGTCGCCTTTGAGCTTCTTCACGTCCTTGTTCTGGCTGGCAGCATCGCGGGCACGGATCAAGGTGACACCACCGCCGCACACGATGCCCTCTTCGATCGCGGCCTTGGTGGTGGAGACCGCATCCTCGATGCGGTGCTTCTTCTCCTTGAGTTCCACTTCGGTTGCGGCGCCGACCTTGAGAATCGCAACGCCTCCGCTCAGCTTGGCCAGGCGCTCTTGGAGCTTCTCGCGATCGTAGTCGGAGTCGGTGTTCTCGATCTCGGCTCGGATCTGCTGGATGCGCCCGTTCACGTCGTCGGTGTGACCGGATCCTTCGACGATGGTGGTCTCGTCCTTGCTGATGGTCACCTTTCGAGCAGTCCCCATCAGATCGAGGGTGACGCCGTCAAGCTTGAGTCCGACCTCTTCGCTGATGACCTGACCGCCGGTGAGAATCGCCATGTCCTGCATCGTCGCCTTGCGACGATCACCGAACCCGGGTGCTTTGACGGCCGCGACGTTGAAGGTGCCGCGAATCTTGTTGACGACCAGGGTGGCCAGGGCCTCGCCTTCGACGTCTTCGGCGATGATGAGCAACGGTTTGCCGGTTTGCATGACTTTTTCGAGCACGGGTACGAGGTCGCGAATCGCACCGACCTTGCCCCCGACGAGAAGGATGTACGGGTCGTCAAGAACGGCCTCCATCCGGTCGGGATCGGTCACGAAGTACGGGCTGATGTAGCCCTTGTCGAAGCGCATACCTTCGGTGAACTCGAGATCCATCCCGAAGGTATTCGACTCCTCGACGGTGACGACACCATCCTTACCGACCTTGTCGATCGCCTCGGCGATCGTTTTTCCGATGAGCGGGTCATTGGCCGAGATGCTCGCAACCTGGGCGATCTGGTCCTTTTCCTCCACATCGATGGCGAAGTCCTGGATCGCGTCCACCACCGCTGCCACGGTGACCTCGATGCCCTTCTTGAGGCTCATCGGGTTGGCTCCGGCGGCAACGTTGCGCAGGCCCTCGTGGACCATGCTCCATGCCAACACCGTCGCTGTCGTCGTGCCGTCACCGGCGACGTCGTCGGTCTTCTTGGCCACCTCTTTGACCAGCTCGGCACCGATCCGTTCGTACGGGTCTTCCAGGTCGATCTCCTTGGCGATCGACACGCCGTCGTTGGTTATCGTCGGAGCACCGAACTTCTTGTCGAGCACAACGTTTCGGCCTTTCGGACCGAGGGTGACACGAACGGCGTCAGCCAATTGGTTCATGCCGGATTCCAGCTTGCGACGAGCCTGGTCGTCGTATGACATCATCTTCGCCATGGGGCGATGACCTCCTAGAAGGGGGGCGGTTTCTACTGTTGGCACTCTAACGACGCGAGTGCCAAAAACTGACGCGTCGATGGTGAGATACCGCCCAAAAAGGTGGGACGGCCGGCGGTTTGCACCGCCGGCCGTTGTTTCCCTGGTTCCCGCCAGGAGGGGTCCGTGTCGATTGGAGGACACCGTGACCCGGTTACGTTCGGCACCGGCTGGCGCGCCGATGAGCCGATTGGTCCAAATGACTCAACACGATGGTCCGAAGACCCCGCCTCGGTGGTGCGCACAACTCAGAGGACCAGCAGTTTCTCCTGCTTCGAGGGCGTCGCAGCGGGCCCCGCGGCGTCGCGGCTACGCTGTGGGTGGCGCTGCTCGATCGAAGCTTCGGTCATGGACTGAAGCCGGTGGAGCGCGTTGGCCACCAGTTCCCAGGGGTCGTGACTCGCCGTCCTTGATCGAGCGTCGAGGACCGCCTCATGGACCAACGACAGAGGGCGACCGGACAGCAGATACACGAGTTCGGTCAGTCGACCGGTGGGGTTGTCCACGAAGGGTGTCAGCGGTGTCACGATCACTCCCGGGTCAGAGCACCCACGGTGCCGGGCGCTTGTGCATCCTTCATCGGAGATCCGATCGTCGAGACTTGAGCCCCACCCCTGGCTTTGTGATCGCCCGGCGCTCGGCGCCTCCCTAGGCCACATCGAGACGTTTGGCACCTCTCGAGCAGCCGGGATCTCCTGATACTCGCCCGGCAGTAGCCTTGACCGGTGATCTCGCGTTCGGACCTGCGCAACCTGGCCATCGTCGCCCATGTCGACCACGGCAAGACCACGCTGGTCGACGCGATGTTGCGTCAGACCGGGTCGTTCCGGGTCAACGAGGACGTTGCTGATCGCGTCATGGACTCGATGGATCTAGAGCGGGAGAAGGGGATCACCATTCTCGCCAAGAACACGTCGGTCAAGTACGGCGACGTCAGGCTCAACATCGTTGATACGCCCGGCCACTCCGACTTCGGGGGTGAGGTGGAGCGGGCGCTCACAATGGTCGACGGAGTGGTGCTGCTGGTCGACGCCGCAGAAGGTCCGCTCCCCCAGACCCGCTTCGTCTTGCGCAAAGCCCTCGCCCGTGAGCTACCGGTCATCCTCCTGATCAACAAGGTCGATCGTCCCGATGCTCGTATCGCTGCGGTCGTGGACGAGGTGTACGAACTGTTCCTCGACATCGACGCCCGCGATGACCAGATCGAGTTCCCGATCGTCTATGCGTCCGCCAAGGACGGTTGGGCGTCGATGGATACCGACGGTCCCGGATCCGACCTCAGCCCGTTCCTCGAATTGCTCGTGGACTACCTGCCGGCCCCCAACTACGAGGAGGAGCACCCCCTTCAGGCATGGGTCACCAACCTCGACTCGTCTCCCTACCTCGGGCGGTTGGCGCTGTGTCGGGTCATGAACGGCACGCTCGTGCGGGGCCAGTCGGTCGGTCTCAGCCGTGTGGACGGATCGATCCAACGGGTCAAACTGTCGGAGATGTTCCTGACCGAGGCGCTCCAACGGGTACCGGCGGAGAAGGCCGGCCCCGGAGATCTGGTGGCTATCGCCGGAGTCGACGACATCCTGATCGGCGAGACGCTTGTCGACCCCGATGACCCCCGACCGATGCCGGTCATCGCCGTCGACGAACCGGCCTTGTCGATGACGATCGGCATCAACACCTCGCCTCTGGCCGGCAAGGAAGGGCAGCGTCTCACCGCTCGGATGGTCAAAGGTCGTCTCGACACCGAGCTGGTCGGCAACATGAGTTTGCGGGTGCTGCCCACCGAACGACCCGATGCATGGGAAGTCCAGGCCCGAGGCGAGCTTCAACTGGCCATCCTCGTCGAGACGATGCGGCGCGAGGGTTTCGAACTCACCGTCGGCAAACCGCAGGTCGTGACCCGCGACATCGACGGTGAGGTGCACGAACCCGTCGAACACGTCGTGATCGATGCTCCCGAGGAGCATCTGGGGGCGGTCACCCAACTGCTGGCGACCCGGAAAGGCGCGATGGAGGGGCTGATCAACCACGGGACCGGCTGGGTGCGGCTCGACTATCTGGTGCCCGCACGCGGTCTGATCGGATTCCGGACCGAGTTCCTCACCGAGACCCGGGGCACCGGCGTGTTGAATCAGAGCTTCGAAGGGTTCCGGCCGTGGTTCGGTGATCTACGCACCCGGCGCACCGGCTCGCTGGTGGCGGATCGACAGGGTCCTGTGACCGCATACGCCCTCATCCAGTTGCAGGAGCGGGCCCAGATGCTCGTGAGCCCTGGGGTCGTCACCTATCCGGGCATGATCGTTGGGGAGAACAGTCGCGGGGAGGACATCGACGTCAACGTGTGCCGCGAGAAACAACTGACCAACCATCGGGCGGCAGCGGCCGATCAGACGGTGAAGCTCACACCGCCCAAGGCGCTGTCGTTGGAGCAGGCGCTCGAGTTCATCTCCGACGACGAGGCGGTCGAGGTGACACCGCTGAGCATTCGCCTCCGCAAGGCCGAACTGGATCCCATCGCCCGCGGGCGGACGGCCAAGAAACGCAAGCAGGACCGACTGGCCGAGATCGGATGAGCGCTTTGGACGAGTCGATCTTCAGGTCGCCACGATCATGATCTGTCCGCCGCCGACGCTCAGCCGTTCCTGCGCCAGGACGACGGACACGTCACTCTTTGATTGGTTCTGAATCCGCACTCCTGCCTCGTCTACCGAGACCCTCAGTCGTGTGCCCCGAAACAGGATCTGGAACGTCAGTTCGGTCCAGCCCGGAGCGAGGATCGGATCGAGGTGCAGTTCGTCCCCGATCACCCGCATTCCACCGAAGCCCAAGACGGCCGCGATCCAAGTACCGGCCATGCTCGTCGTGTGGCACCCGTCGTCGGTGTCGTCGTTGTAGTCGTCGAGGTCCAATCGAGCTGTCCGGAGCATCATCTCGAGCGCCTTGTCGAGACGGCCCAATCGGACGGCGAGCACGGCATGGATCGACGGTGAGAGCGAGGATTCGTGAACCGTTCGAGGTTCATAGAAGTCGAAGTTGCGAGCCAGAACATCGAGTGGGTAGTCATCCTCGAACACCCACAAACCCTGTAGGACGTCAGCCTGCTTGATATACGGCGACCTGAGGATCCGGTCCCATGACCAATGCTTGTTGATCGGTCGGTGGGCGGGGTCAAGGTCCTCGACGGTCACCTGCTCCTTGTCCAGATAGTTGGACTGTTGCAGGAAGACACCGCGTTCGGGATCTTCGGGCAGGTGGATGGTGTCGGCGATCACCGACCACCGGGCCGGTTCGGTCGGTTCGTCGAATCCGACCGAAACGAGGATCTGATCGGTCAGGTTCTCGTCGAGCGATCGGGCCTGGGAGATCGCGTCGAGTGTGTACCGCAGGGTCCACTGAGCCAAGAGGTTGGTGTACCAGTTGTTGTCGACGTTGTTCTCGTATTCGTTGGGACCCGTGACGCCGAGCATCACCCACGCCGAACGGACCTCGGACCACGACACCCGCTGCGACCAGAACCGGGCGATGGCGATGAGCACCTCGAGCCCACCTTCGAGGAGATGGTGGGCATCGCCGGTGTGGCGGATGTAGTTGAGGATGGCAAATGCGATCGCGCCGTTGCGGTGGATCTCCTCGAATGTGATCTCCCACTCGTTGTGGCATTCCTCGCCGTTGATCGTCACCATCGGGAACAGCGCCGCACCGCCGGAGAAGCCCAGCTTGGTGGCGTTCTCGATCGCCTTCGGGAGCTGCCGATGTCGGTAGCGGAGCAGGTTCTTGCTCACCTCGGGTTCGGAGGTGGCCAGATAGAACGGCAAACAGAACGCCTCGGTGTCCCAGTAGGTGACACCCCCGTACTTCTCGCCCGTGAATCCTTTTGGCCCGATGTTCAGGTCGGGGTCGTCACCGGTGAACGTGCTGTTCAGGCCGAAGATGCTGAATCGAATGCCCTGCTGGGCGGCAACGTCGCCTTCGATGACCACGTCACTCGTTTCCCACTTGTGCCTCCAGGCGTCGATGTGCTGTGCGAGCAGTCCGTCGAAGCCGACCGATGCTGCACGATCGAGCACCTCGTTGGACCTCTGGAGTATCCGAGGGGGCTCCACGTCCCTCGACGTCACATTCGAGCCGTACTTCACGATCTCGACCGTTCGGCCCGAATCGACGGACAACGAGATCGTGCTTGCCGCGGAGAGTGAGCGGGTGAATGGCGTTGGGTCGAACGTCACCTCGGCGTCATCGAGCGCCACCGAGACGTCGGAGCCGACCGCAGCGACGAATCGGGTCTTCTTCGTCCTCGCCATGACGATCGTGCGGCTCCCGATCGCAATCTCTTCCACCGGATCCCAGAACCCGAAGTCATGGTTGGAGTCCTCGTTGACGACATCGCCCTCGACGGCGGAGGTGATCGTCACGTCGGCTGCACGCTGGCAGGTGAGCCTGTAACGGAGCGCGCCGAGTTGGGGATCGGGCAGGCTGACGAACCTGAGGACTTCGACGGTGACCACCGCACCGTTGGACAAGGTGGCGCTGAACCTTCGATCGAGCGTTCCATGATCCATGTGGAGCACCCGCCGAAAGTCGGTCACCTCGGCGGTGGCCAGATCCAGTTCGTCGCCATCGACGGTGATGCGCAACCGTTTCCAATCCGCCGCGTTCAGCACTTTGGCGAAGTACTCCGGGTAACCGTTCTTCCACCACCCAACCCGGGTCGGATCGGGATAGTAGACCCCGGCCAGATAGTTGCCCGGCAGAGAATCCCCGGTGTAGGTCTCCTCGTGATTGCCGCGGCCGCCGAAGTGGCCATTGCCGAGGGAGAACAGGCTCTCGTAGATCCGGTTGTTCTCGGGATCGAATCCGTTCTGGACGATCCGCCACGGATCGTGTTCCACAACACGCTTCACCCGAACGAGGGTAGGGCCCCGTCGGGGGATGGGGCGGCACACCGGTCACCGCGGGTGCATGGATCCCCGCCAGAACGAGCCCGAAGTGGGATTCGAACCCACGACATCTGCTTTACAAGAGCAGCGCTCTGGCCAACTGAGCTATTCGGGCGGGTGCGAAGAAACTACCACGCAAGGAGGGCTAAGCTCTTGCGCATATGAACACCGGAGCACATGACGCTGGAGGCGGTTTCACGCAATCGGTGGGAGCCAACGCAGCTCGGGGTGTGGCGGTGATCCTGGCGGCGGTGGCGGTCGGCGCACTGCTGATGTGGCTCGGCTACTCCAACGACAACGTCGAGGCGACCGGCGACGACTCAGCTCAGGTGTCCGACGACGGCGGCAGCGACGACGCGGCTCAGACGACCGACGATGGCGAGACCGCCTCCGGCGACGGCGGTTCCACGACGTCCACCGAGGCGACGACCACGACCACCAGCACCGCACCGGCGCCGACCGCTCGCCCGCAGGCCGAGGTCAATGTACTGGTGCTCAATGCTGCCGTCGGCAAACCTGGCATCGCCGGACGTGGCGCAAAGATCGTCGAACAGGCGGGCTACACCTCGCTCGAACCCGACAACGCGATACAGGACCAGGAAACCGAGGTTCAATACGCCCCGGGTTACGAGTTCGACGCCGTCGGGGTCGCCCAGGCATTCGGACTCGACGAAAGCGTCGTCGTGCCGTTCCCGGATCCTCTCAATGTCGACGAACCTGGTGACGCGCACGTGATCGTGATCGTCGGCCTCGACGGCAAGATCGACATCTGATCCGAGTTCTCCTCGCATTCGATAAGTTCCGCGGGACGGCCACGCAGCGTCAGCTCCACGATCGGCTCGCCGCAGCCTTGACCGAGCGCGGCCATTTCGTAGATGAGTGCCTGCTGAGCGACGGCGGAGAGGGTTCCCTCGACGCGCTCGGAGGACCGAACCGTTGGTCGGTCGTCACCGGCCCTCTGGGCGATCTGGTCGACGCGGGATGGCGCCTCGATGCGACATCGGCATTCATCGAGATGGCACAGGCCAGCGGACTGCGTTTGGTCGGCGGCGCCCAGGGCAACGAACCCCTGGCGGCCAGCACCTACGGAACGGGCGAACTGGTCTCGCTCGCCTACGAGGCGGGAGCACGGGAGATCACCGTCTTCCTCGGGGGATCGGCGACGACCGATGGGGGTCTGGGTGCCCAGCGGGCGATGCCGCTTCCGCCCCGCCTCAAGTCCGTCGAGCTGGTTGCGGCCACCGACGTCGACACCTTGTTCATCGACGCTGCGGCCGTGTTCGGTCCCCAGAAGGGTGCCGGTCGAGCCCAAGTCGAGCTGCTGACACGGCGGCTCGAGAGCTTGGCGGTCACCTACCAGGAGAAATACGGCATCGATGTACGTTCGGTTCCTGGTTCGGGTGCTGCAGGCGGTTTGGCCGGAGGCCTGGCCGCCGTTGGAGCCTCGATCGTCTCGGGCTTCGATTTCCTCGCTGAGAAGGCGCACCTCGACTCGGCTCTGGAGGCTGCCGATGTCGTGCTGACCGGTGAGGGTTTCTGTGATACGCAGTCCTTTCGGGGCAAGGTGGTCGGTGGCGTTTCGAGATGGTCCGAGCGAACCCGTACCCCGGTCGTGGCGATCGTGGGCGGGGCCGACCTCGACGATCGCGAGATACCCGATCATGTCGAGGTGATCTCCCTGACCGAGCGCTTCGGACTGGATCGTGCCCTGCGCGACACCGCACCGCTGGTGGCCGAGGTCGCCCGCGTCGAACTAGCGAAACGGACCTGAGCTACCATGCGACGATGGCGATCAGCCCGTCCGGCAAGAATGATCTGACTACCGCTTCGACTCCGTTGACGGTGAGGGTCGTCGCTTCTGTCGCTGCCATCGTCGTGGCGTTGCTGCTGATCCGCTGGCTCTTCGGGGTTCTGTGGACGATCATCCAGCTGGGGATCGTGGTCGCCGTCATCGTGGGCGCCTTCTACGCCTATCAGCAGTTCACCAGCAGAGACGACTGAGCCCATGGAGCCGGTTCTACGACCGCCGGCGGACAACCTCGAAGCAGGCGGCCGCTCCGGCCATCGCAACGTTCAGACTGTTGAGTTCACCCCGGAGGGGCAGACTGGCCAGGACCTCGACTCGCTGACGAACGAGCCGGCCCAGTCCCGATCCTTCGGCTCCGAGCACGAGGGCCACCGGGCGACGGCCCCCGAGGTCCACCTCGTAGAGCGAGGTCGGCGCGTCGGCGTCGAGCCCGACGGTCAGGACGCCCGCCTCGTTCAACTCGGTGATGGCGCTCGGGATCCCGCCGACGAGCGCCATCGGGAGGTGTTCGACCGCTCCGGCAGCGGTCTTGGTCACGGTTGCCGTCACATGGGCGGCGCGATGACGGGGAAGGACGACACCGTTGACACCGGCACATTCAGCGATTCGCAGGATCGCCCCGAGATTCTGGGGATCGGTGATGCCGTCGAGTACGAGAAGGAACGGCGCCGCTGCGGTCAGCAGGTCGGTCAAGGAACGCTCCTGGAGGGCTTTGGCCTTGGCCAGCACGCCTTGATGGCTCGACGTGAGCGCGTCTGCATCGAAGCGACGTCGTGTCACGGACTTGAGGGGGATGTTCATGTCCGCCGCGAGTTCCCTGATGTCGACAAGAATCGGCGCATCGTCGAGGTCGTCGACCATCAGGATCTCGCTGACCGGACGGCGACGTGCGAGCAGCAGCTCTCGAACCGCCTGGCGTCCCTCGACCTGTTCACCACCCAGGCCGCGGGTGGTCCGGCGACGCCGAGCGGGCTGCCGGTCGGCGTCCGATCCGACGGGGCGGCCACCGCCGGCTGGTCGTCTCGAGCGCTTTCGCGTCGGTTTCCGGGAACGGCCCCGACCCTGCCCCTTCGCTCCTGGACTCATGGTCCGACCAGCAGGGCCGACGCATGACACCGGATACCCTCGCCCAAGCCCGACACCCCTTCGGTTCTCTTGCCCTTGATCGTCACCTGCCCGCCTGCAGCCTGCGACAACAGCTCCTCCATGCGTGATCGCTCAGGCGCAATCCGGGGTGCGTCGCACACGACGGTGCAGTCCACGTTGATGAGCCGCCATCCGTGATCACGGAGCTTGCCGGCGGCGGACCGCAGCAGTTCGACGCTGTTCGCTCCGGCATGGGTATCGGAGGTGTCCGGGAACATCTGGCCGATATCGCCCATGCCCGCGGCCCCTAGCATGGCGTCGATTATGGCGTGGGCGATCGGGTCGGCATCGCTGTGGCCCACCAGACCCGGCGAATCAGTGAACAGGACCCCACCGAGGACCAGGGGCCGGGAAGGGTCGGCGGACCACCGGTGGACGTCGAAGCCGTGGCCGGTGCGAAGCCGACCGAGATCGGGAACTGGATTCATCCCAGCAGTATCCCGGCAAGCGCGACATCGGAGGCAACCGTGACCTTGACGTTGTGTGGATCACCCTCCACATGGACGACCGGAACTCCCATCGCATCGACGAGAGAGGCGTCGTCGGTCGCATCCGCGTCGCCCCCGTGGGCTTTGCGGATGAGTTCGAAGGTGAAACCCTGGGGGGTCTGGACAGCGCACAATTCGTTGCGGTCGACGCTGCCACCTTCGACGTAGCGCAGGCTGTCGGTGACGGGGATGACCGGCACGACCGCGGCGGCACCATCGGCAAGGCGAGCGACAACCCGATCGACCACCGCCGCCGGTACCGCCGGTCGGGCAGCATCGTGGATCAGGACATGCGTGGGATGGCGCCGTTCGAGAGCCGACAGGCCGGCCCGAACCGACGCTGATCTCGTCGGTCCTCCGGTGACCACCTCGACGGGGACCGTGAGTTCAACGGCCGGACGGTGGTCGTCGACAGAATCTTCCGGCGCAACGACGACGATACGAGCACTGACCCGCGCGACGGCCAGGACCGACCAGTCCAGAATTCGATGGGCGCCGATCCGATGGAGCTGTTTGGGCGCGCTGCCCCCGATCCGTGTCCCCGATCCTCCGGAAACGACGATCGAGCACAACTCCACAGATCAACGATAGGGCATGGACCGGCGTCTTCTGGACTGTGACATTTTCCACTCCAGCGATGTACGGTGGTGGGGTGATCGACCCGGCCTTGCTTTCCGACGTAGAGCTCTTCTCCGGATTGGAGTCGGACACGCTGGCGGTCATCGCCACCCAATCTGAGAGCCGCAAGCTCAAGAGGGGTGATGTGCTGTTCAGCGAGGACGACGAACCCAACGATCTCTTCGTGACCCTCAGCGGTCGGGTGGCGATGGTCAACCGCTCGATCGATGGTCGAGAGAGTGTCGTCGCGCTCATGGAGAGGGGCGACCTCTTCGGGGAGATGCCTCTGTTCGATCAACGAAACCGGTCGACCGACGGTCGTGCACTCGAACCGTCCGAAGTCCTCGTCATTCCATATGAGCCGCTGCGGCGCCTCTACGAGGACCAGCCCGAACAGCTCTGGCGGGTGGTCGCACTCCTGGCAGCTCGCCTGAGAGCCATGGACGGCGTGCTCGCCGATTCGGTCTTCCTCGACGTCACCGGCCGGACCGCAAAACGGCTATTGGAGATCGCCGGTGACACCGACGAGTTCGCGCTACCGGTGACCCAAGAGGAGTTGGCGGGCATGGTGGGAGCCAGTCGCGAACGGGTGAACAAGGCGATCGCAAGTTTCGTCCGACTCGGCTGGATCGAACAGCGCGACCGGCGCTACCACATCCGGAACCGACCCCAGTTGGAGCTACGGGCCCGCTAGGACGCTAGCTGCGCTGGAGACGATCGAGTATCGATGTTTCCACGAGCTGGGTGAGACTTTCCTTGACGCCGCGGGCGCGGAACGGGTCGATGCCGTCGATTTCCTGTAGCTCGGAGGTCGTGGCGGCCAGAACGGCGTCGAGGCTCTCGAACCGTTCGACGATTTCATCGACCATCATCGAGGTCAGGCGCGGAACCTTGGACAGCAGACGATAACCCCGTGACTCCAACGAGCCGTCAAGGTCGGTCACCGACGCTGAGAGATGCAATGTCTTGGCCAGAACCTCCTCGTTGAACAGTGCGTCGTTGCTGAGTTCGGCGAGGGCGTCCATGGCCTGCTCGATGTGGAACCCGGCATCCTCGGTGAAGTAGTCGCGAATGAGCAATCGACGATCGTCGATGACCCCGCCCATCAGTTCCTCGAGCTGCAACCGGACGAGTCGGCCGTCCGAACCCAACTCCACCAGGTTCAGTTCGACCTCCTTGGCGATTCGGGCGACCATCTCGGTGCGTTGAAGCACTTCGATCACATCTCGGAGGGTGACCAGGTTCTCGACCTCCAGAGCCGACAGGTTGGCCGACACGGTGGCCAGGCGGCTGCGATAGCGTTCGAGGGTCTGAATTGCCTGGTTGGAGCGTTCGAGCAGGCGACTCACCGGTTCTAGTGCATGGCGGTCCTCCGACACGTACACCTGGATTTCCTTGCGGCTCTGGGAAACGGCGACGACAGGAACGTCAAGAGACCGGGCGACGCGTTCAGCGGTCCGATGACGGGTCCCGGTCTCGGTGGTGGGCACGTTGGGGTTGGGTACGAGGTGGACGTTGGCGCGGGCAATCCGTACCGCATCCGGTGCCAGGATGATCGCACCGTCCATCTTGGCCACCTCGGCCAGACGCTGGGGGGTGAAGGCCGAGTCCAGCAGGAACCCACCCGAGCAGATGTTGAGAACCTCCGGGCTGTCGCCGACGACGATCAGACCGCCCCTACCGGATTGCAGCACCCGATCCAACCCTTCCCGCAACGGAGTACCCGGCGCGATCTGAGCGAGAACCTTCAGTAGCGCTCGATCGGACTGGCCCATTGCCGAAGTGTAGATGCGCAATGTGACGACACGTCAGACCTTTGCCCCGATCAGCGCCTGAACCGCGTCGTTGACCGTGGAGCAGCGCAGGAGTCGCAGGCCGGTGGGACCCTCGGGGCACGAACGAGGGACGACACATTCGGTGAAGCCGAGGCGAAACGTTTCGTGCAGTCGCTGTTCCATGGTTGTGACTCGCCGGAGTTCGCCGCTCAGACCGATTTCGGCGCACGCTGCCAGTCCGGTCGGAACCCGAACGCCGGTCTCGGCCGAGATCATCGCCAGGAGCATCGCGAGATCCGCTCCGGGGTCGGACACCTTGGCTCCTCCGGCAGCCGACACCAGGATGTCGGACCGGGTCAACGCCCCGTCGAGGTACTGTCCGGCGACGGTGGTGACCACACGCAGACGACCGGACGGCACGGCATGAGCCAACACACCGGTGTTCTCGCTGTGTTTGGCGACCAGAGCCTGAATCTCGACCATGACCGGTCGGCGCCCCTCCAGGACCGGAGCGACAGAAGATCCGGGAAGGTCGGGGTGGCGATCGGCGAGAAACCGCGCGCTCGGGTCCTGAACAGGACGAAGTCCGGTGCCGACCATTTCGAACAGTCCGACTTCGCTCGTCGCACCGAATCTGTGTTTGACCGATCGCAGGAACCGGAGATCGGTGCTGCGGTCGCCTTCGAAGGACAGCACGGTGTCGACCAGATGCTCCAGTGTCCGGGGGCCGGCCAGGCCGCCGTCCTTTGTGACATGGCCGATCAGCAACAGCGACACCGTGTGCTTCTTGGCCGCCTCGGCGAGTCTGCCGGCGACGCTGCGCAAGAGGGAGGCGGACCCCGGGCTGCCTTCCTCGCCCAGTCGCAACGTCTGCACAGAATCGACGATGACCATCTGCGGACGATTCTCCTCGATGATGTGCACCACCCGGTCGGTCTCCAGCGTGTCGAGCACGGCCAGGGAGGAAGGAATCGGTCTGCTGTGAATCCGCCCGGCTCGGGCCGCCACCTGGGTCGGTGCCTCCTCGCCGGTGACCAGCACGACCGCGGCCCCGCTGCGAGCGATCCGCAACGCGAGCTGGAGGGTGAGGGTGCTCTTTCCGATCCCCGGTTCGCCCGAGAGCAGCGAAACGGACCCGGGTACGAATCCGCCGCCGAGAACGCGGTCGATCTCGGCGACGGTCGTGGGTATCGGTATGGATTGCGTCCCGTCCACCTCGTCGAGGCGTCTGAGCGGTGCGTCAGCGAAGATCGACGGCAGCGACGATGGCTTGTCCGGCAGGGTGCCCCACTGGCCGCATCCTGCGCAGCGGCCCTGCCATTTGTGGTGGACGTACCCACACTCGTTGCATCGGTGGGTCGTTTCTCTCGAACTCATGACCCCAGCCTCGTCAGAGGGTGTGACAGTCGCTCCGCTGCCGGGCCGACGGTGGCCGGCTTCAGGGCGATGATGGCTGAGGAGCCGACGCCGATTCCGGTCGGGGTTTCTGTTCGGGCACGTCGAAGCTGCGGAGGATGGCATGTCCCCTCGCGTCGGTGGCCTCTCCGTCGGGAGCAAACCACGCGGTCCGGTAGCCGAGGGCCCGGGCGGCATCGAGAATGTGCAACTGATCGTCGACGATCAGGATGTTGGCCGGCGCCTCGCCGGTGAGACGGCGCAGGACTTCGAAGATCGGTCGATCCGGCTTGCGGACGCCCACGCTGCCGCTCACCACCCAGGGGTCGATCAGGGTGTCGAGGCTGTGCCGCTGGCGTAGCTTGCGAGCCCACAGCGCCGAGTCGTTGGTGATGCAGGCGACCCTGACCCCACGGTCACGCAGCGACCTCAGGAACTTCACCACCCCCGGTTTGAGCGCGTGTTTGGCGAGATACTCGTCGTCGAGATCGTCCGGGTTGCCGTCCACGCCCACCAAGTGCCAGAACGCCGACGGTTCGATACGGCCAAGGCTCAATTGCCGGGCCCGGCCGGCGATCTCGTCGGCGGTCAGCGTCGAACCCTTCTCGAAGCAGAACGGCACCAGAAACTCGTCGATGTCGGCGCCCGAGCCGTACAGCACGCCCATCCCGTCCAGGGCCACGACGGTCGGGTTGGTCGCCACCATCGATTCCGTGGCGCCGTCGAACTCGCCGGGTGGGGACTCGGTCTCGACTTTGCGCGGTGCCCGGGCCGAGGGACGGTTCGTCGGCGTCGGCGTGGGCTTCTGCCGGGATTGGACGAGACGCAGCACGACGGCGAGGGCGAGCAACAATGCGACCACACCGGTCAGCACCGCGACACCCAGAGCGACCAGAGCGGCGATCTCACGCGTGGTGCTCTCGGATCGGACCGAGACCGGCTGGGTCGATGCCAAGGTGACCCTCCAGAATCGGGTAGTCGAGTCCGACGCCTGGTCCAGGCGAGTGCCGTTCGACCCGTCCGGCGGCACCTCACCGGGCAGGGTCAATGCCAACCGGACCGTCGTCGCCGCCGGATCGGCGCCGATCCGTTGGACGAAGGAGTCGAGCGGTTCACCGAGCAGGGCATCGAGGTCAGCGTCTCCGAACGACGTGAACCCGGCCGGCGCGAGCTGACCGGTCAACCGATACGAGACCTGGGCGAAGCTGCTGACCCGTTCCAGCTCGAAGTCCCGGAACAGCCCGTCCGACCCGCTGACCTCGTTGATCACCTCGCTGAACTGATCGGGATTGGCGAATTCCTTGGTGGCCCGAATCCGGGTGCTGCCGTCGTCGGTGAGTTCACGTGGTTCCACCACCCATCCGCTCGCCCTCGCATCAGCCAATGCGATCCCGGCACTTTGCAGATCGGGGAGTTGGGCGGCCAGCTCCGGTTCCATCACCAGCGCCACCTCGACCTGGCCCGATCCGTCCTCTTCGACGGTCACCGTGGTCAGCACCTCGGCGTTGCACGCCGACACCAGCAGGACGGCCAGCAACAGCAGAAGTCGACGGCATCGAACTGCGTAATGCTGGGCCACGGTAGCCAACACTAGATCGCCGAACGAGCCCGCCACAGCGATGGGACCGCCATCGCCGCCGCCATCACGAGCCGGGGTTGATCAGTCGCCGGTTTCGGCCAACTCGGGAGTCGGTGGTGGCTGGAAACCTTCGTGTGCGGTGAAGGTCAACTCCTGGTCGGCCTCCTCACCGGAGGCCGCGTCCACCACGATGATCTGACCGGCCCTGAACTCCTTGTACAGAAGCTTCTCCGACAACCGGTCCTCGATCATGCGCTGGATCGCCCGGCGCAGGGGACGGGCGCCCATCGTGGGGTCGTAGCCCCGGTCGGCCAGAATCTGCTTGGCGTCAGCGGTCAGCTCGAGACCGATGCCCTGACCTTCGAGTTGCCCGACGGTACGTTTGATCATCAGGTCGACGATCTGGATGACCTCGTCCCGGCTGAGCTCGTGGAAGACGATCGTTTCGTCGACACGGTTCAAGAACTCGGGGCGGAAGTGGTTCTTCAGGGCGTCGTTGACTTTTTCCTTCATCCGCTCGTAGGTGACGGCTTCGTCGTTCTTGGCGAATCCCAGGGTCGCCTTGCGGAGGTCCTGCGTACCAAGGTTCGACGTCATGATGAGCACGGTGTTGCGGAAGTCGACCGAACGTCCTTGGGAGTCGGTCAGCCGACCCTCTTCCAGAATCTGGAGGAGGGTGTTGAACACGTCCGGATGGGCCTTTTCGATCTCGTCGAAGAGGACGACGCTGAACGGCTTGCGACGGACCGCCTCGGTGAGTTGGCCGCCCTCTTCGTAGCCCACATATCCGGGCGGTGAGCCGACCAGTCGTGAGACGGTGTGCTTTTCCATGTACTCGGACATGTCGAGGGTGATGAGGGCATCCTCGTCGCCGAACAGGAACTGACTCAAGGTCTTGGCCAACTCGGTCTTTCCGACACCGGTGGGACCGAGGAAGATGAAGGAACCCGATGGACGCTTCGGATCCTTGAGCCCGGCCCGGGTTCTGCGGATGCTCTGAGAGACGGCCCTGATGGCGTCCTGCTGACCGATGACCCGTTCGTGGAGTTCGTCCTCCATACGCAAAAGCTTCTCGGTTTCCTCCTCGGTCAGCTTGTACACCGGGATCCCGGTCCAGATGCTCAGCACCTCGGCGATCGATTCCTCGTTCACCTCGTCGAAGAGATCGACACCTGAGGCCTTGATCTCGCCCTCCATGTCGGCCTTCTTGGCCAGGAGTTCCTTTTCTTCGTCCCGGAGACTGCCGGCGGCCTCGAAGTCCTGGGACTCGACCGCGGTCTTCTTCTTCTCCACGATGTCGCTGAGCTGCTGTTCGATCTCCTTGAAGGCGGGCGGTGTCGCCATGCGCTTGATCCGCAGGCGAGACCCGGCCTCGTCGATCAGGTCGATCGCTTTGTCCGGTAGTTGACGATCGGCGATGTAGCGATCGGCCAGATTGGCGGCCGCGACCAGGGCCTGGTCGGTGATCGTGACCCGATGGTGCGACTCGTAGCGATCGCGCAGGCCCTTCAGGATCTCGATCGTGTGCTCCACGGTCGGCTCTTCCACCTTGATCGGCTGGAAACGCCGCTCGAGGGCGGCGTCCTTCTCGAGATGTTTGCGATACTCGTCGAGTGTGGTGGCACCGATCGTCTGGAGTTCGCCTCGGGCCAGCATCGGCTTGAGGATGCTGGCAGCATCGATCGCACCCTCGGCGGCACCGGCGCCCACGAGCGTGTGGAGTTCGTCGATGAACAGGATGATGTCACCCCGGGTCTTGATCTCCTTGAGGACCTTCTTGAGACGCTCTTCGAAGTCGCCGCGGTAGCGGGAGCCGGCGACGAGTGCGCCGAGGTCGAGGGTGTAGAGCTGCTTGCCGTGCAGGGTCTCGGGCACCTCGTCGTTGGCGATCATCTGGGCCAGGCCCTCGACGATGGCGGTCTTGCCGACGCCGGGTTCGCCGATGAGCACCGGGTTGTTCTTGGTGCGCCGGCTGAGGACCTGCATCACGCGTTCGGCTTCCCGGCTACGACCGATCACCGGATCGAGTTTCTTCTCCCGTGCCAATTGGGTCATGTTGCGCCCGAACTGGTCGAGGATCAGCGAACCCGAGGGCGTGTCACCGGTCGAGGAACCCGTGGTCGCCCCCGCTTTGCCGCCGCCCTCGCTGGGTGCAGAACCCTGGCTCGAGGGCCCGGAATATCCGGATAGGAGTTGGATCACCTGTTGGCGGACACGCGACAGGTCAGCACCGAGCTTGACCAGAACCTGAGCGGCCACACCTTCGCCCTCGCGGATCAGACCGAGGAGTATGTGTTCGGTGCCGATGTAGTTGTGGCCGAGCTGCAGAGCTTCGCGCAAGGACAGCTCGAGAACCTTCTTGGCGCGGGGCGTGAAGGGGATGTGCCCGCTGGGCGAACTGCTGCCCTGACCGATGATGTCCTGGACCTGCTCCCGGACACCTTCGAGAGAGATCGACAGCGACTCGAGGGCCTTTGCGGCGACACCCTCACCTTCGTGGATGAGTCCGAGAAGGATGTGCTCGGTGCCGATGTAGTTGTGGTTGAGGAGTCGGGCCTCCTCTTGGGCCAAGACCACCACTCGGCGGGCTCGGTCAGTGAAACGTTCGAACATGGGTCCTCCAGGGTGTGCGAGGCACGTGGGGTGAGTCTACCGGCCCTCTAAGGAGAAGGTCGGCTCGGAGAGTACGGGGATGAGCCATTCGGCCCCCTCGGGCCGGGCCTGTGTCCTTCACAACGATCCCCATCGAATGATTGTTCCACGCACGGACGCCTCCGGCCGAGGTCCGCCCTGGCATCCGGATCAGGCGGTCACTGCGGCGACAGATTCGAGCAGATGGTCGCACGCTGCTCCCAATGCGCACGCAGCGTCGTTGGTGCCGACGGCGCCGACGACGGTTTTGGCTTGTCCGACGAAACGTTCCGCAACCGCCAAGGCCGAGGCGACGCCGGGGCCGTTGCGGACGAGCTCGATGGCATCGAGGCGATCGGTCTGGGTCATCTCGTCGCTGAGGAGCGGGCGTAGATCGGGGCCGAGCGACGAGTGGAGGGTGTGGATGACCGGAAGTGAATACACACCCTCGAGCATGTCGTTGCCGGCCGGTTTGCCGAGCTGCACGTCCGATGCGGTCACGTCGAGGATGTCATCGACCACCTGGAAGGCCATGCCGTACAGACGGCCGAACTCGGTGAGCGCATCCACGGCGGCGTCTGGCTGTTCGCTGACGATGCCGCCGATCCGGGCCGCCGCTGAGTAGAGCGACGCGGTCTTGCCTTCGATGCTCGGAAAGTACTGGTCTTCGCTGCGCTGTGTGTCGTAGAGGGTCTGGAGCTCCGCCACCTGACCCTGGCACAGTTTGCCGATCGTGGTGGCGAGCAGCCCGGCGACCTCGACTCCGAGATCGGCTGCGATCTCGGACGCCTTGGCCAGGAGGTAGTCGCCGGCGAGAATCGCTCGCAGGTTGCCCCACCGGGCGTTGACGCTCTCGACCTGTCGGCGCAGGACCGCCTCATCCATGACGTCGTCGTGGTACAGGCTCCCGATGTGCACGAGTTCGACCGAGACGCCGCCGCGGACGACATCCAGGGACACCGGGACTCCATCGGGCAGCGCACATCCGGCGGCAGCGATCGCAAACCGGGGTCGCAACCGTTTTCCACCGGCCTTGATCAAATGCGATGCGACCTCGGTGAGATATGGGTCGCCATCGATGTGCACCGTCGAGAGAAGCGTCTCCTCGACCCGCAGGGTGTCAGCCGCCGCCGTCGGAAGGGTGGTGAGAGGATTGGTGGCCACCCCTGAGAGGTTACGGCTCCCGCGCTGTCGCCACCCAACCGTGCGTGCACGGTCCTGAGTGGTGCTGAAATATGCGTGCGATCCTGCTACGGGACCCTTCAGGAATCCTTTCGAAAGGAGTCGAGGTCGCCTACCGGGACGCCAAGCTCGCTGGACAGGCGCTCCCATTCCTGGTGGGCGAGGCGGGCCTGCCGTTCCTCACCGGCGAGGAGAAGTGATGCGATGAGCAACGCATGCCCTCGTGGATCCCACCCGTCGGTGTCGATCATTCTGCGGGCGACCTCGCCAGCGCCGATCGGATCACCCCGGTCGAGCAGTAGATGGCCGAACCGTTCGGCCGACCGGAGGAAGCGGCCGATGGCGTCGACGCGAACGCCTGCCATCCACCGGGCGTCGGGCTCCTCGGCTAGCACGGAGCCGCCATAGCTGCGGACGACCTGCTCGTCGTCGGCTGCTTCCATGAAAGAGATCAGATCGACCTCGACCGTTTCGGTGTCCAGCCGAACGGTGCTGCGGTCGGCGATCACACCGCCGTTCAGGATCCGTCGCACCGAGGACAGCTGGACCGAAAGCCTCGCCGACAACCGAACCGGGTCGGTTCCATCGGGCCAGAGAATGTCGATCAGCTCCTCCCGGCGCACGGGCCGGCCCTGCGCCACCGCCAATCGTTGACACAAGGTCCTGGCCTTCCTCGACCCCCAGGCACTGGAGGGGACCTCGTCCCTACCGATCTTCACGGCGAAACCACCCATCAATTCGATCGTCGCCCGGTTAGCCCGAAGGCTGGAGACGGGTCTGGGCCGGACGGCTGCGGTGACGAAGTGTTCGAACGCCCGCAACCATTCCTCGGTGTCCCCGGCATAGAAGACGTGGTCGGATCCGTCCAGTTCGATCAGACGGGCCCGAGGGTTGAGTTCGAGGAGTTCCCGCGACCGTGCGATCGGGACGACGCGGTCATCGATCCTGTGCAGCACCAACAGCGGTGCCCTGATCGAGCCCACGACCTCTCGCACGTCGTTGTCGAAGGTCAGTTCGAGTAGTTCTCTGAGTGAGTCCTGATCAGCCGACAGCCGTTCGTACCGTTGGTGCCAGCTGGCGAACCCGGCGTCGCCGGCCAGCGACGGCGCAAGATCGCGCGCCATCGGCGATTCGGGGGTTCCCCAGAGAGCCACGAACCGCTCGTGCAGCTTGCGCCGCCCAGCGCGGTCGGCCTCGGAGAATCCGGGCGGATACTCGCTCGCCCCCGTCCCTTGGAGCGTGACGCTCAGCACCCGGCGGGGATAGGTGGCGGCGAAGAGCAGGGCGGTCGGCGCTCCCTCGGACGCCCCGAGCAGGTGGGCGCTGTCGAAGCCGGCGTCGTCCATCACCGCCCGTACGTCCTCCACCCGTTCATCGGCGACCGGGACCCGGATCCGTCGGTCCGAACTCCCGGTTCCTCGCTTGTCGAAATGGACGTACCGACAGAACGAACCGAGACGCTCGAGCATGCGCCGAATCTCGGGGCGCTCCCAGGCCACCTCGATGTTCTGGGCGAGCGGGGGTACGGCCAGGACCGGGGCCGAGCCGGAACCAAACACCTGGTAGGCGATCCGGGCGCCGTCGGACTGGGCGAAGTGGATCGGAGGAACGGAAGACACGACCCCATTGTGGTGGGTCCCGGTTGGTGAGACGCCTGCCGGCACACTGAGGTCGAGCACTACTCGACGACGTTCTCCCACACGAGCCGGGCGCCCTCGTGGCCGGTCCGGATCATCCAGATCGTTGCCAGGACGCCGATACACGCCGCGACGACCGGCAGAATCGCACCAGAGACCGTGGATCGGTCGAACGCACGGATTCTGGATGTGGCGGCATTGACGAGGGTGAGAACCGCAAAGGCGGCCGCCAGTACGAGGGTCGTCCCGGCGAGATCCTCGTGACGTTCGACGGCTGCCTCGACCGCCAGCCGTTCGCTCAATCGCTCACCGGATTTGGTGGCCAGAAAGGTCGAGACGAGGGCCACGACAGCACCGGCACCGACGAGCAGATCGTACCGATCGCGGTGTTTGGCCGACGTGGCCAAGATGATCGAACCGACCACGGACAGGGGCAACAACACGACGGGCGCATGAACCATCAGCGGATGCGCAGGCAGTCCCCAGATCAGATCCACCGGACGATGATAGGCAACCTCGGCACCCACGAACGTTCGGCGGTTCCTCACACGTCGGGGCCGACGTCAGGGGCCGCGATCGCGACCCCGGAGTCCTCGGCGCCATCGAAGACCTCGGGTTTGAGGGTCGGGAACAGAACGACATCTCGAATCGTCTGAACATCGGCCAGCAGCATGACCAGCCGGTCGATCCCGATGCCGAGGCCTCCGGTCGGAGGCAAGCCGTAGTCCAGCGAGCGCAGGAAATCCTCGTCGACCGGCATCGCCTCGGCGTCACCGCCGGACTTGGCCGCCGCCTGTTCTTCGAATCGCCTCCTCTGATCATCGGGATCGATCAACTCGCTGAACGCATTGCAGAGCTCGCGCCCGGCGATGATGGCCTCGAAGCGCTCTGCGTACCCCGGCCTGGTGCGATGGGCGCGGGCCAGGGGCGAAACCTCTTCGGGGTAGTCCGTCACGAACACCGGACCCCAGAGGTTCCCCTCGACGGTCTTTTCGTAGAGTTCGAGCAGGAGTTTGCCGCGTCCATCACCGTCATCGACAGGCACGTCATGATCAGCGCACGCCTTCCGGAGCGCGTCGATCGGCGTGTCGACACCGAGCGCCTCGCCGGTGTACTCCTCGATCAGCTCGACCAAGGTGGCCCGTCGCCACGGTGCGCTGAGATCGAGGGAGCGGCCGTCGTAGGTGACAACGGCGGAGCCGACCAGCTCGACGGCCAGGAACTCGATCAACTCCTCGACGAGTCGCATGATGTCGTGGTAGTCGGCGTAGGCTTGATACAGCTCGAGCATCGTGAACTCGGGGTTGTGCCGGGTGCTGATGCCTTCGTTCCGGAACACCCGGGCGATCTCGAAGACCCGTTCGAGCCCACCGACAACCAAACGCTTCAGATACAGCTCCGGCGCGATCCGGAGGAAGAACTCCGAGTCGAGCGCATTGTGATGGGTTGTGAACGGACGGGCCAGGGCACCACCGGGAATTGGGTGGAACACCGGCGTTTCGACCTCGAGAAATCCTCGGTCCTCGAGCCAGCGTCTGGTCAGGCTCAACATTCTGGAGCGCATCACGACGACGCGGCGCGCCTCAGGGGTGACCCACAGGTCGAGGTAGCGCTGCCGGTACCGCAGTTCGGGGTCGGAGATGCCGTGGAACTTGTCGGGGAACGGCCGCCGGGTCTCGGCCAGAAGCGTCCAGTCCTGGACCTTGATGCTGAGCTCACCCCTCTTTGTCGTCATGACCTCGCCCGTCACACCGATCCAGTCGCCCAGCGACAGGCCCGTGAACCGGTCGAAGTCAGGGGTGACCTTGGAGGGAGCGAACAACTGGATCCGCCCGTCCGAGTCCTGGAGCGTGCCGAATGCGAGTTTGCCCTGGGTCCGGCGCAGCATCAGCCGCCCGGCGACGGTCACGGTCACCCCTGTTTCCACTCCGGCATCGAGGTCCCCGTAATCCACCCCCAGCTGGGCGGAGGTGGCGGTCGGTTCGAATCGGTACGGGATCTCCTGCTTCATCGGAGGTGCTCTAGTCCGTCTGGGCGGCGAGCGGCGCCGTTCGGATATCGAGGCCGATGTCGAGGACACCGGCAGCATTGGTGAGCGAACCCGAGGACACGAGGTCGACGCCACTGGCGGCGTAGGCGTCGAGCGTCTCCAAGGTGATACCGCCGCTGGCCTCCAGCAACGGCGGTTTCGTCCGGTTCTCCACGGCCCAGCGCCGGGCTCGGGCGGTCAGCCCGGTCAACTCCTCGGGCCCGAAGTTGTCCAGCAGGATGATGTCGGCGGCCGCCCCCAGCGCTTCGAACATCTGATCGCGATGATCCACCTCCACGTGCACGGTCCGCCCGGGCCACCGCAGACGTGCCGTCGCGACGGCGGCGGCGATCGTCGTGCCGGTCAGATGGTTGTCCTTGAGCATCAACCAGTCGCTCAGATTGCCGCGGTGATTGGCCGCCCCGCCGGCCCGTACCGCCGCCTTCTGAAGACTCCGATATCCGGGTGTGGTCTTGCGGGTGTCCCACACGGTCACTCGACCGGCGGCCACGTCGACCCATCGTGCTGCATTCGATGCGATGCCGCTCAGCGAGCCCAGGAAGTTGAGCGCCGTCCTCTCCGCGGTGAGAAGGGTGCACAGCGGGCCGGTGGCCACGCCGATCACATCATCGATCTCGACGGCGTCACCGTCGGTCCTGTCCCATTCGACCGACAGAGCCGAATCGACCGCCTGGAAGGTCTCCTCCACGCACAGACATCCGGCGACCACGCCGGGTTGGCGGGCCCGAAACTCCGCTGAGGCCACCGTCGCCGGGTCGAGCAAAGATGAGGTCAGATCACCCAACGGCGTGAGGTCCTCGGCCAGCGCGAGGGCGACGAGAGTGCGCACGTCGGCAACCGGGGGCAACAGGTCTCTCCGCATCCCGTGCATCGTAGGCCTTGGGGTGTGCATCCGGTGAGGTGATGGAGCTACCGGGCGATCGCAACCGCGATCGGAACGGTCAGCAGAGACAGCGCGGTGATGCTCACCAGAGCACTGGTCATTCGTTTCGGACCCAGATCGTGTTCGAGTGCGACGAGCATGGTGAAAACCGCCGGAGGCATGGATGCCTGAATGAGCACCACCCCCTGGTCGATCGAGTCCAGTCCCACGAGGCCACCGACGGTCCACGCGATCAGAGGTGCGACCAACAGTTTCGACGGACCGGACGCGAGGACTCCGGGCTCGGGACGGCTGACGTCGACAGCCCGGAGTTGGAGGCCCAGGGTCAGCAGCATCACCGGGATGAGGGCGCCGGCAACAAGGCCGACCGGGCGATCGACCCAGGCCGGGAGTTGGATGTCGAGAACGTTGATGGGAAGGGCAGCCAACGCAGCGAGAGCCAAAGGGGTCTTCAACGCCGCTCGAAACGCTGCGCTCGGTGTGCCGGTTCGGGCGGTCGCCAGTGAGACACCGACGATCACACCGATCGTGTTAACGACAACCAACACGACCGTTGCCGCCGGACGAACCTCGTCACCGAGGGCGAACACGCAGATGGCGATGCCGGTATTGCCCACGTTCCCATAAGTGGAGGAAACGACATCGACTGAGATGTTCTCGAAGCCGTTGCCCAACAGCTTGGAGATTCCCGCGCCGACCAGCCCGGCGGCGACCATACCTGCGACCGACGCGGCGGCGAGGCCGAGCACGGTTTCGCGCGGTAGGTCCGCCTCGGCGAGGCCGTCGAAGATGAACGCAGGCCCGAGGATCCAGAAAGCGAGTCTGGACAGCGTGGCGGTCTCGAGACCCAAGCCGGGGCCGACCACTGCACCGACCGCGACGATGGCGACGACCGGTCCGATGACCGAAACCAGTATGTCGAGCACCTCGAGCACGATAGACGCCGACCGGCACCGCATAGATCCCGCATGGCCTTGACCGAGCCCGCACCTCTACGTCATGAGTGTCAGACCATGACCTGTCGCAGCATCCACTCGTCGGAGGTGTCAGGGAAGTCCTCCCGGCTGTGTGCGCCTCTGCTCTCGGTGCGCGACGCCGCAGCGGCCACCACGGCGCGGCCCAGCGTGATCAGATTGCGCACCTCGAGCCAGGCCGGGTCACGATCGACCGCCGGCACATGCGCCGCTACCCGGTCGAGCACGGCTGCGGTTTCCGCCAACGAGTCCGCGTCCCGGAAGACGCCGGCCCCCCTGGTCATCGCGTTCTGTGCTTCACGGCGAACCTCGCCGGGGTCGGCATCGGCAGGTCCCCACCGGGGGGGCGGCGGCGGTGCGAGCCTTTTGCCCCGTACCGCTGCTTCGTCGGGCGTGAGCACCGTGCGCATGGCGCCGGTGGGCTCGGCACCTGTCACCCCTTCGGCGATCGCGTCGATCGCCCGAGGCCCGAAGACCATGCCCTCGAGAAGCGAATTGGACGCCAGTCGGTTTGCTCCGTGGACACCCGAGCACGCGACCTCGCCAGCTGCCCAGAGGCCCGGGAGCGTGGTCGCGCCACGAAGATCGGTGATCACGCCGCCGCATGCGTAGTGGGCGGCCGGTGCTATCGGCAGGAGGTCGGTCGTCGCGTCGAGACCGACAACCTGGAGGGATCGATGAATGGTGGGGAATCGGGCGGCGAAATTCTCGAGACCGGTGGCGTCCAGATAGAGATGGTCGACCTCCTGGTCGATCATCGTCAGCATCATCGCTCGACTGACCACGTCCCGAGGCTGAAGTTCGTCGACGAACCGATCGCCGTTGGAATCGCGCAACACCGCACCGTGACCTCTGAGCGCTTCGGACAGCAGGGGTCGGGGCATGGAAGGGTGGTGCAGGGCGGTCGGATGGAACTGTACGAACTCGATGTCGCCGAGCGCAGCCCCGGCGGCCAAGGCCATCGAGATGCCGTCGCCGGTCGCCTCGACCGGATTGGTCGTCACCGAATACAGCTGGCCGGCGCCGCCGGCGGCCAGGAGCACATGGACAGCCTCCATCTCGTGGAGGTCTCCGGCGGCGTTCTGGTAGCGGACGCCGACGCATCGACCGTCCTCGACCAGCAGCGAATCGGCGAAAGCATGTTCGACCAACGAGGCCGCCGTATCGTGCACCGCGACCACGAGCGCCCGTTCGATCTCGGCTCCGGTTGCATCCCCCTTGGCGTGGAGGATGCGGGGCAGGCTGTGGCCTCCCTCTCGTGCGCGCATGAAGTCACCGTCGTGATCTCGGTCGAAGATGGCGCCCAGAGCGATGAGGTCGCTGACGCCGACAGGTCCTTCGTCCACGAGCACCCGAACGGCGTCCAGGTCGCACAACCCGGCTCCTGCGGCCAGCGTGTCCGCCAGATGAAGATCGGTCGAGTCCGGATCGTCGGTGCCGCCGAGAACGGCGGCGACGCCACCCTGGGCCCATCGGGTGGTCGTCTGGTGAAGCTGCCCTTTCGTGATGACCCCGACGCGGAGCCGGTGCGCGCTGGCGGCACGCACCGCAGCCGAAAGACCTGAGACGCCACTACCGATGACGAGCAGGTCGAGTGTTGCCATGGGAGCTTCTGCACTTTCGATGACGACTGGCCGTGGTCAGAGTGTTGTCTACAACGGTCCCCGATTGTGTACCGTGCCGAGCGCTCCTGCCGGGTCGTACCCGGGAATCATCAGACCGGGGGCGAGATCGAACAATGGGATCATGACGAAGTTGCGCTCGTGGGCCCGGGGATGTGGGACCGTCAGGTGCGGATCGTCCGAGGTGTGGCCGTCGATCCAGACCACGTCCACATCGAGCGTTCGAGGACCCCAGCGGACCGTCCGGGTGCGCTGAGCGGACCGTTCGAGTTCGTGACACACGGCGAGCAACCGCTCCGGGGACCGGATCGTCAGCACCTCGATGACGATGTTCAGGAACTGATCCTGATCCGGACCCCCGACCGGCTCGCTCTCGTAGACGGGACTCACCGCGACGACGTCATCGAGACCACCGACCGCATCTCGCAGATATCGCCGGCGATCGCCGAGATTCGAGCCCAGGGCCAGGAACGCCCGGGTTGCCGGGACCGATTCGCTCAATGTTGTTCCCGGCGAAGGCGGACCCCAGTACTCCCGACATGTTGGGCCACCGGCGGTCGGAGTTTGTGGACTGCGACCTCGACCGCCGACACCGACCGATCGGACAACACAACCTCGGCGATGAGCCCGGCAACTCGTTCGAGGAGGTCGAAACGTTCCGCCTGGAGTCGAGTGGCGACCTGGTCGATCACGGCACCGTAATCGACGGTCCGGTCGAGCACGTCGTTCTCGGACGGCCCGGACAGATCGACCTCGAGATCAAGATCGATCCGGAGTGGCTGCCGGCGGATCCTCTCCTCGGGCAGAACACCGCAGTAGAGAAGGATTTCGAACCCACGAATCTCGATGCGGTCGGTCACGCGTCGGACTCGGACTTCTCCGTCTGGGAATCGGCCTCGTTGGCCTCGACGACGCGATGCCCGGCCGTGACCATCTGGCGACCCACGGGACCGAGAGGACGTTCCATCAACTTCTCGGTCAACTGGATCGCCTCCGAAACCTCCGGAACCATCCGGGTGAAAACGAGATAGCCCCCGATGAACCCCGCCAATCTGTCGCTGACCTCCTCCATGTGCACGAGGATCGGCGAGTCGGTGCGCAGCAGACGCTGCAACTCGGTGTAGATCGCAGCCAGCGACGTCACGAGATCTGCGGTCCCGTGCAGCGGCCAGTGTTTCCAGCGGACACCCAACTCGTCGTAGCCGCTCAGGTCGTCGCCCGGTGTGAGGGATATGACATACCGAAAGCGTCGTTCGCGAACCCAGATGACCTCCTCCTGGCGCCGAACCGGTCGGTGATGTTCTCCGTAGCCGCCGAGCTTCTCGCAGATCGCGAACTTGTCCGCGATCACCCATCTGAAGTCCCGTGGTGGGATTCCCTGTGCCCATTTACCTTTTGCCATACCGCCCTCCTGAGGCCGTGGAACCGGCGGGAGTGGTCCGTCCCGCAACAACGCTTGCGGCTTGCCGGCCCGCCTTGACATCGTGCACCCGGATCATCGTTGCCCCCATCGCCATCGCGTAGGTTGCGGTGGCCACCGAACCCTCCAATCGGTCGTGGACTCCGACAGGCGGCGTCGGCGCGACCGAAATGCGCTGATCCGAACGGGTGTGCATCGATCCGATCCATCTCTTGCGGCTGGTCCCGACGACCACACCGAAGCCAGCATCGGTGATCTCGTCGAGCCGGGTGAGCAGCTCGAGGTTGTGTGGTTCGGTCTTTCCGAAACCGAATCCGGGATCGATCCACACCTCGGTGCAGCCTGCGTCTACTGCGGCGACGGCGCGCTGTACGCAGAAGTCCCGCACCTCGGCGACCACGTCGTCGTAGTGCGGTGCCTCCTGCATGGTGTCCGGTCGGCCTTTCATGTGCATCGCCACGAACCCCACACCGAGCTCGGCCGCGACCGATCCGAGCGACGCCGACACGTCGTTGATCATCGTTGCTCCCGCCTCGACCGCAGCGCGCGCCACCGGCTCGTTTCTGGTGTCGATCGACACCCGGCGGAACGGGCTGACCGATCCGACGATCGGGAGGACCCGCTCGAGTTCTTCATCGACCCCGACCGGAGCGGCACCCGGGCGGGTCGACTCTCCGCCGACATCCACGATGTCGGCACCGTCGTCGACCATCGAACGGGCGTGGGCGATCGCGGCATCGACGGTGTCGAAGCGTCCGCCGTCGGAGAAGGAGTCGGGCGTGACGTTGAGAATGCCCATGACGAGGGGACGCATCGGTTTCACCCTAGCGAGGCGGACCCGAGGCCGGTCGGGCGTCACCGACGGCGTGAACACGCAGGCGGCCGTCGGTTCGTCGAAGGCTCCAGCCACCCTCGAGTTCGGTTCCCGTGGCACGGTGCTCGACGACGGTCATGGCCCGGGCGGTTGCCGCTGCCGACACGGCGCGTCCGGTCCGATCGGCCAACCACCTGCGTACGAGCAGCACCGCCTGATCCTCCGGGAGGGTCGCCAACCATCGCGTGTCGGACGGGTCGCCCGCGGGTAGAAGTGACCGGAGAACCGCGGTCGACTGACGTGCAGCCGCTGCGGTGCGGTTGAGAAGGGGGACACAATCGCGACGGGCGATGTCGTTGATCAGCGGGAGTACTTCGTGCCGCACCCGATTCCGCACGAATCTCGGATCGGCGTTCGACGGGTCATCGAACCAGCGCATCCCGAAATGCTGACACACGCCTCGGGTTTCGGTCCTGCGCAGGGCGAGGATCGGTTTGGTCGGCCCGGGAGCCATGGCGGCGATTCCGTCGACGCCGGCCCCCCGGAGGATCTGGAGAAGGACGGTTTCGGCCTGGTCATCGGCGGTGTGACCGGTCAGGACGTCGGGGCCAAGGACCCGGTAGCGAGCCGTCCTGGCCCGCTCCTCGAGATTCGGGCCAGGCTCGATCCGCACCGACGCGGCCCGCAGTTCCACCCCCCATCGCCGTGTCACGTCGGCAACGTAGCCGGCCTCGTCGGCGCTGCCAGGCCGGAGGCCGTGATCGACGTGGACGGCGGTGACCTCCAGACCGGCGGCGAGGGCCAGCACCAGCATCGCCAGCGAATCGGCACCACCGGACACGGCGCACACCACATGGGAGCCAGGCGAGGCGAAGGTGCATCGACTCAGCCAGGCTTGGGTCTGGGAGTCGGCGGCGATCAGGCCATCCGTTGAATCCACAACGACGGATCCTTGATCTCAGGAGCATCGGGCAGGTGAGCAGGGTCTTCCCAGACCCTGTTGAACAACTCCTGCCCGCCGGCGTTCTCGACGGATTCGACGAACTTTTCACCCTCTGCGTACTGGGCCATCTTCGCTTCCAGCCCCAGAAGCCGCTGGATCACCTTGGCGGGGCCCGAGGCCCGTTTGCGGCGGTTGGCGAAGACGCGATGGAAGCGAGGTTGTGAGGGGATGAGGTTCTGCCCGGCCCGATCCATCACCACGTCGCCATGTCCCTCGAGAAGGCTCATCAGTCCGGTCATCCGACCCATGATCTCCTTCTGCTCGTCGGTGGCGAACAGCGTCGACAGCCCGCCGCCGTCGGCGAGCTGCCCGCCGTTGCGTTTCTGCTCGGCGAGCCGTTTAACGGTTTCGATCAGGTGTTTCGGATCGGGGTCCACCGCGTCGACCAGTTCGTTGACCATCCCGAGGAAGTGGGGTCGCAGCCAGGGGACCGCGGTGAACTGCGCCCGGTGCGTGCACTCGTGGATGGCGACCCAGAGACGGAACTCCTCGGGGGGGAATCCGTACCGCTCCTCGAGTGAGAGCATGTTGGGTCCAACGTAGTAGACCCAGTCCTGGTCCTCGGGACGCTCGTCCTCTATGACGAGGAGGTCGTACTGCCCGATCACCCGACCGCTCATCCATCCCAGGAGAACACCCAGCTCTCCGCCGGTCATCTTGGGACCGACCCGCCCGGCAGCACCGGCGACGACCTTGCCGAGCGGACTCAGCAGCTGACCGACCGCGGAGGGCTCGGCATCCGGGCGGTCGAGCTTGGATTTGTCGAGCTTGGCCAGCAGGGGTCGCATCAGCCGATCGAAGCTGGCGAGATTCGCATCGACCCATTCCGCCCGATCGACGACCTTGGCTCTCGCCGAGCCGTTCAGACTGACCAAGCCAGTCTCCTGTTCGACCAGCCGTTCGGCCTGCGGGGTGAGTTCGGCCATGTCCGCCCGCAATGCCTCGGCGCGGTAGGTGGACGCAAAACCGTCGTCCTTCACGACTCGGGCGGCGACCGACCGCGCGGTCGCCCAGTCGACCGTTGCCGCCACTCAGTTCTCCCTTGGGTACTGGATCCGCTTGACCTTGACGATGTAGCCGAAGACGAGTCCCAGGATCGCCGCGATCGAGCCCACCGCGAGAAGAAGCCCTACCCAGTAGTGCCAAATAACCGACAACATGCCCGCCATCCTACCCGGTAGTGGGGCCATGGCAGGAGCCGAGTTGCACAGAACGGCTCCGGATCGGGTCGGCCCGTGTGGGTCTCCACCGACCCGGCGGGGGTCCTATCCTGAGTGTGTGGCCGACCAGGCATCCTTCGTCGAGGACACCCAACCGTTCGTCGGACCGCTGTTCGGCACTGCGGTGCGCCTGACCAACAACCGCTCCGACGCCGAGGATCTGGTTCAGGAGACCTACCTGAAGGCGTACCGTGCCTACGACTCGTTCCAGGAGGGCACCAACCTCCGGGCGTGGCTCTTCCGGATTCTCACCAACACCCACATCAATCGATATCGAAGCGCCAGCCGCCGCCCTCAGGAAGCCGAACTCGACGACGTCGACAACCTCTACTTGTACCGACGGGTGGGCGACGAAGGCATCAGCCAGAGCGCCGAAGACGACCTGATGGATCGCCTGACCGAGCCGGCGGTGTCCGAGGCGGTCGCCGGACTGCCCGAACACTATCGACTACCGGTTCTTCTGGCCGACGTCGAAGGATTCGCCTACAAGGAGATCGCCGAGATCCTCGACGTACCGATCGGCACGGTCATGAGTCGTCTCCACCGTGGAAGAAACGCACTGCAGAAGGCGTTGTACGACGTAGCTGTCGACCGAGGACTGCTGGGCAACGGAACGACCGCCACACGACCATGACCGATTACCAACACAAGCCGGACTGCTCCAGGACCGTTCATGAGCTCCATACTTTTCTCGACCGGGAGATCACCGACGAAAGCCGACTACGCATCCAGGCCCACCTCGACGAATGCCCACCATGTGGTCATGCCTTCGATTTCGAGGCCGAGCTGCGGCACGTGATCGCCGACCGGCTCCGGACCGAGGTGCCGGCGTCCCTGGCCGAGCGCATTCGGGCTGCCATCGAAAACGCGGGGTAGGCGAGGGAGCCCGAAACGAGAATTGAACTCGTGACCTACGCTTTACGAGAGCGTCGCTCTACCAACTGAGCTATTCGGGCCGAACACTGGAGGCTAGCAATCCTCGTCGGCGTTCACCCGCCGAGGTCGAGGAGCAGAGACTGAAGGAACAACGACTCGTTGGGGTTCCGGACCATTTCTTCGGCCGCAGACTGGGTTCTCTGCATCGCTTTCACCGCCACCGGGTCGGGTCCTTTCAGCAGTCGATCCCGGTAGACCCGGCTGAGGGTTGCCAGTCCGAACCGGATCTCGTCGGTCCTGAGTTTTCGGAGCTCGCGTTTGTGACGGGCGATGACCCGGGCTCGACCCAGACCCCGCTCGCCGCGCTGCTCGGCGTGCAGATCCAGTTCGACCAGCTCCTGAACATGGCGGGCGACGAGAGGCTCGGCGGCCTCGTCCATCGCATCGCGGATCTGGCGGGCGAGGTCCCATGCGGTGTGACCGGTTCGGTCGAGGCGATCGGGAATCCGCTGCCAGAGCTCGGCGCGACTGGCGATGGCGGGATCGTCGGCGAGGAGTCGGGCCCGATCGAGATCGCCACCGGCGGCGCTCGCCGCCATCGTCGCCTTGTCGGCGGGAACTCCTTCGGCGAGCAGTTGACGCTCAATCGCATTGGCTGACAGCGGCCCGAACTCGACGGTCACACAACGGCTGGCGATCGTGGACAACTCCGGCGTCAGCTCGCCGGCCAACGCCACGAAGAACGTGCTGGGTGGGGGTTCCTCCACGATCTTGAGGAGCTTGCCGACCGCCTCCTCCTCGATGACGTCGATCCGGTGGATCAGGATCACCTTGCGAGCACCCTCGACCGGCGTCGTCGACGCGACATTGATGATGAACTCGGCTTCGCCGACCCGCAGTGCCGCCCCTTCGGCTTCGACGATCAGGAGATCGGGATGGGTGCCGGCGATCGCCAGCTGCCGAGCTCGATCGGCGGCGGCGTCGGGGAGACCATGGGCAAGAAGTTCGCCGGCGAACGCGTGCGCGGCCGCACGCGATCCCGATCCGGGATTCCCGACGAGAAGGTAGGCGTGCACAGGGGACTCCGCAGCGGTTCGCAACCGCGCTACGGGCTCCTCCTGACCCACGACGGCGGCGTACAAATCCAACTCCGCGCCCATCATTGCGAGTCGGCCTCGACCAGCGGTTCGATCCGAGCCCATATGGCAGCCTCGACCTTGGCATAACCCCCATCCGCGGCAACGATCAGGAACCGATCCGGTTCCCGTGCCGCGAGTTGGCGGTATGTCGTCAGAACCGTGTCGTGGAAGCGTGTGCCCGCCGCCTCGAGCTTGTCGGGGATGCCGCTCAGACGCGACGCCGCCACTTCCGGCGCTAGCTCGAGCAGAACGACCACGTCGGGCAGAACACCGCCGACAGCGAAGTCGTTGAGTCGTCGGATCTGTTCGATGCCGAGCCCCCTGGCGCCACCCTGATAGGCGAGCGAGGAGTACACCGACCGATCCGACACGACATGGCGTCGGTCGGCGAGGGCCGGTTCGATGACCAATGCCATGTGTTCGGCCCGGTCAGCGGCCATGAGCAACGCTTCGGCTCTCGGGCTGACCGCCGGCATGTCGGGAGCGAGCAGTAGTTTACGCAATTCCGAGCCCAGGGTCGTGCCGCCGGGTTCGCGGGTGAGGACGGCGTCGAGCCGCCGGGCGAGCCGCCGGGCCTGGGAACTCTTGCCCGACCCCTCTCCTCCTTCGAGCGCGATGTAGAGGGCCAACTAGAACGGATCCTCAGCCGGGGCGACCGGCGCATCGTCGACTCGGCGCTTCGCAGCCTTCTTCGCCGCCGCTTTCTTCGGCGACTTCTTGCTCGCCGACTTCTTGGCCGGCGATTTCTGAGCGTTTACCTTCTTGGTGGCGGTTTTCTTCTTCTTCGCCGCCTTCTTTCGTTTCTTGGCCGGACCGGCCGCTCGACGGTCGGCGAGCAACTCCGATGCCCGTTCGATCGTGATCGTCTCGGGATCATCACCTTTGCGGAGGCTGGCGTTCGTTGCGCCATCGGTGACATAGGGACCGAATCGGCCCTCCTTCAGCTCCATCGGTTTGTCGGTCGCGGGGTCGATGCCCACGGGCACGCCAGGCTTGGCCGCCTGCTGCCCGCGACGTCGTTTCGGTTGCGCGAACAGTGCCCGGGCCTCCGGCTCGCTGATCGTGAACAGCTGTTTCTCGGTCTCGAGACTGCGACTGTCGGCCTTTTCTTTGTCGCCGTCGATCACGGTGCGACCGATGTAGGGGCCGTAGCGACCATTGCGGGCCAGGATCTCCTGCCCGAGTTCGTCCACGCCGACGACCCTCGGGAGGCTGAGAAGCTCGAGGGCCTGCTCGAGGGTCACGGTGTCGGGGTCCATGGTCTTGAACAGCGACTCCATCTTGGGCTTGATACCGGCCTCCTCGTCGCGCTCTCCCAGTTGCACATACGGGCCGAAGCGCCCGTTCTTGACGAAGATCGGCTGACCGGTCTGGGGATGTGTCCCCAACTCCCGGTCGCCCTGTGGGGCGTTGATGAGTTCGAGCGCTCGTTCGACGGTGAGTTCATCGGGCAGGATGTCGTTGGGGATCGACGCACGGGCCTCGCCCCGCTCCAAGTACGGTCCGTAGCGACCGACGCGGGCGACGATCGCCTGGCCTTCGGGGTCGACGCCGATCGGGATGGAATTGACCGCCCGGGCATCGATCCGGTCGAGCCGATCGCTCACCTTCGCCTTCAACCCGGGGTCGTCGTCAGCTCCGAAGTAGAACCGCGTGAGCCAGGGCACCCGTTCCTCGCCGCCGAGCGCGATCTCGTCGAGATCGTTCTCCATCTCGGCGGTGAAGGCGTAGTCGACAAGATCCGGAAAATGTTCCTCGAGGAGGGTCACGACGGCGAACGCTTTGAAACTGGGGACCAGGGCCGAACCTCGTTTCCAGACGTATTCGCGGTCTTGGATCGTGCGCATGATGCTGGCGTAGGTCGAGGGTCTGCCGACTTCGAGCTCTTCGAGTTTCTTGACGAGTGACGCTTCGGTGTAGCGGGCCGGTGGTTGGGTGTCGTGGCCTTCCGCTTCGGCGGAACGCACCGTCGCCGACTCGCCCTCGTTCAGCGGAGGCAACTCCTGCTCCTCGACGTCGTCGCTCTGGTCGTCCTCGTCGACATCTTCGTGATACACCTTCAAAAAACCCTGGTGGCGGATCGTCGTGCCGCTCGTCGAGAACGTTGCGTGCCTGCCTTCGGTGGTGTCGACGCCGAGCCGGATCGTCACCGTTTCGCCCGTTGCATCGGTCATCTGGGAGGCAACGGTGCGCTGCCAGATCAGCTCATAGACCCGTAGGTCCTGGGTGCTCAACTCACCGGCAACCTCCTCGGGGGTGTGGAACCGATCCCCGGCCGGTCGGATCGCTTCGTGGGCCTCCTGAGCGTTCTTCGACTTCCCCTTGTAGACCCGGGGCAGGTCGGGAACGAACTCGGCGCCGTAGCGATGCGAGATCTGGCTCCGGGACGCGTTCAGCGCCTGCTCCGACAACGTTGTGCTGTCGGTTCGCATGTAGGTGATGTAGCCACGCTCGTACAGACCCTGGGCCACCCGCATGGCGTTGGCCGACGACAACCGTAGCTTGCGTCCAGCCTCCTGTTGATAGGTGGAGGTGATGAACGGCGGCGCAGGGCGGCGGCGGTAGGGCTTGGCCTCGCGGCTCTCCACGATCGCCGTCCGACCCTCGACGCTCGACGCCAGCGTTGTCGCCGCAGCCTGATCGAGGTGGACCAGCCCGGTCCTGGCCGCCTTGAGTTGGCCGGTGGAATCGAAATCCTTGCCGCCGGCAACCCGGGCGTCATCGAGCGCAAAGATCTTGGCCGTGAAAGGTCGATCGCTCTTGGCCGCGGTGAACGTGGCGATGAGATCCCAGTAGTTGGCCGAGACGAACGCCATGCGCTCGCGTTCGCGTTCGACCACTATCCGCGTGGCCACGGACTGGACCCGCCCGGCCGAGAGACCCTGCTGCACCTTTCGCCACAGAACCGGCGACACCTCATAGCCGTAGAGCCGGTCGAGAAGACGACGGGCCTCCTGCGCCTCGACGACCTTGAGGTTCAGCTCACCCGGCTGGTCCAGCGCACGCTGGATCGCCTCCTTGGTCACCTCGTTGAAAACGATCCGCTTCACCGGGACCTTGGGGTTCAGGATCTCGAGGAGATGCCATGCGATCGCCTCACCCTCGCGGTCCTTATCGGTGGCCAGAACCAGTTCGTCCGCTTCCTTCAGGAGCGACTTCAGATGCCGCACGTGGCCTTTCTTGTCGGGATTGGTGACGTACAGCGCCTTGAAGTCGTTGTCGACGTCGACACCCATCCGAGCCCACTTCTCGCCCCTATAGGCGGCCGGCACGTCTCCGGCGTTCCGGGGCAGGTCCCGGACGTGCCCGATCGAGGACTCCACGACGTAGGCCGAACCCAAATACTCCCCGATCTTCTTGGCTTTGGCGGGAGATTCGACGATGACGAGGGAGTGGGTCACGAGACCAGACTCTAGAGAGCGCCGACACCAAAACGCTGCCGCCACCGAGCAAGAACCCGGCAGGGCAGGAATCTCAGCGCTTGATCACCTCGAGATCGGGGGTGCCATCGGCGTCGGCGTCGACCATCGTGGCGATCAGATCACCCTCGGGTGTCCCCTCGTGAGCGGCCCCGGTCAATCTCAGGATCACGAAACCTACAATCGTGGCCAGCAGGCTGGCGGCGAGGATGCCGATCGTTGCCTGGTCCTTGATTCCTTCGAGCTCGGGCCCGGTGAAGGCCAACCCGTTGATGAACAGCGCGACGGTGAATCCGATACCGGCCACCGCACCCGCGCCCAGGATGTGCGTCTTCTTGAGAGCGGGTGGCAGGGTTGCGATTCCCGAACGGATCCCGACGAGCGCGAATGCATAGATCCCGAGCGGCTTGCCGATGACCAGACCCATCACGATTCCGAGTGTGACCGAACTGGAAAGGGCATCGTTGACGACATCGCCGCTGAGCAGAATCCCGGCGTTTGCCAAGGCGAAGATCGGAATGACGATGTAGCTGGTGAACGGACTGAGGACGGTGATGAGACGGGACGTCACCCCAACCCGCTCCCTCACCTGGAAGCGAGCGTCCCGGGCCTTGGCCGAGCTGGTGAAGTCGGCGGCGTCGAACTCCAATTTCTCTTCGCTCGACAACAGCGGGCGGGCGGGCGTGAGCAGTCCGAGAGCCACGCCGGCGATCGTGGCGTGGACGCCGGACTCGAACGTGGCGAACCAGACGAACATGCCGATCACCGAGTACACCGGGACGAACCACACCCGCATCCTCTGCAGTGTGAAGACGAGTAGGAGTCCGGCTACCGCCCAGGCCAACCAGTCGAGGTGAAGGTTCGAGGTGTAGAAGATCGCAATGACGGCGATCGCTCCGATGTCGTCGACGATCGCCAGCGTGAGCAGGAACAGGGACAGCTGTTTGGGTACGTGGTTCCCGACCAGGGCCAGGACGCCGACGGCGAATGCGATGTCGGTCGCCATCGGGATTCCCCAACCGGTCGACTCCGGACTGCTGGTGTTGAGCGCGAAGTAGAGGGCGGCCGGCACGATCATCCCACCGAGCGCGCCGATCGCAGGTAGAGCCGCGATTCGAGGGTTGCGAAGGTCCCCGAGCACGAGTTCGGATTTGATCTCCATACCGACCACGAAGAAGAACAGCGCCATCAATGCGTCGTTGACCCAGGCTTCGAGCGGTTCGGTCAGCTCGAAATCGCCGATCTTCAGTGCGATCTCGGTCTCCCACAAGTGGTGGTAGCTCTCGATGTCCACATTGGCCCAGATCAATGCGACGGCTGTCGACAGGATCAGCAGGACGCCCGCTGCGGTCTCCCGTCGAAGGAAAGTGGCCACAGGGCGAACGACGCCACGGGCGATGACGTGATCGCTGCCGGTGAAGGCCTCATCTCGAATCGGAAGACTGTGGTGTGCTGACATCGATCACTCGCTGGCGACAAATCAGGGACTTCAGGAGCTCACCCGGTCAACGCCGTACACCGGACGGGCCTGACACAGACTAGTGGCAAGCCCGATCGGAGCGTTAGGGCGATTCTTTTATTGGGACATCCAGATCGTGACCGTCGTGCCGGGCGAGTTGTCCGTGAACTCGACACCGTCTCTGCTCAGCGAACGTATCAACGGCAGCCCGAAGCCCCCTTCGGTGTGCAATCGCGATGGGTCCGAGAGCGGCGGGAGCAGCTTCTCGGGGCTCAGGATGCCGACACCGAAATCGGTGATCTGGAGCTTGACCAGACCCGGTTCCAGCTCGCACCGGATCTCGACGCGTTGGCCCGGGTCGTTCGCCAGGTTCGCTTGGATGGCATTGGTGACGGCTTCGGACGTCGCCAGCCGCAGGTCGTCCAAACGGGTTCCGGTCAGGGTGCCGCTGGACTCCACCGCGTTGAGGATCGTCATCCGCACGACGTTGACGAGTTCGAACGTCGACGGGATCTCGATCCGGATCATGGGCAGGCGCTCAGACACCGGCCGGCTCGCTCACCCGTTGCCGCCAGGCCGAAAACGATGACACGGTCCCACCGGTGGGACGCCGAAGCCAAGGGTAGGGATGCAACTCCGCCACGTGGACCGGATCGGCACGGCGCTCGAGCAGCCTGCGGAAACCGGGCACCGGCGCGAACGTGACCGCGGCAGCCCGTCCGGCCAGGGCGACGCCGGGTCGGGACCGGTGTAGTTCGACCGGGCGTTCCACAGCAAGTTCGGCCAGGCCCTCGGTCAGGAACACCAGACGTTTGGCGGACAGGGCCAGCCGTCGGAGCAGTGGCTCATCGAAGACGAAGACCACCGGCAGATCGGGATGGGCTCGCAGAACCGGGTCGTCATCCCCCAGTGACTCGCCCGTCAACCAGACGATCTCAGGGTCGGCGGATCGTTCGGTTTGGTGCGGTCCGGCTTCGGCGATCGGATCTATCGTGCGGCGCAGCAGGGGTTCGGGCTCCAGTTTGATGAGCTCGGGGTCCGAGGGCCAATGCTCGATCGGGCAGTCGGCCGAGCGGTCGCACTGCCCGCACAGGCCAGGCGCCCGTTTCTCCACCTGCCAGCGGCTGAACCCATACGTCTTCGACGAGCCGGCGCCGGTCGTCCACTGCCAGCCGAGCCGGTTTGCCGCACGCGAGCCATCGAGCAGGTGGATGAAGAACTCGTCTTCACCGTCGACCCAGCGACCGCCCTGGCGCACCGACCAGTGGGAGGCGAGCCACATCCTGGCCTGGTTGACCAACCAGCCGTCGTCCTCCAGCTCTTCGACGCACATGTCCAGGCAGGCCATCGACCTGTCCCACCGCCCTGCTCCCGAGGCCGACCCCGCCAGATCGTTGCGCACACTGGTCGCAGATCGGCCCCCGAGACGGGCATACCAATGTCGGGCGTACTCCTGCCACATGAGTTCTTCACGAAATCGGGCGACATCCTCGTCCGGGCCGGACACGTGGTTCCAGACCCGCGACAGCTGGAGGTAACCGTGACGGATGTAGGGCGACAGGCCCGAAGCACCCCGTCTCGGTGCGGGCCAGACCTCGTTGCGGTTGTTCGCGTAGCCCGTGACGTCGAACCGGGCCAGGGCCGCGTCGGCGTGGCTCTGGCCCCCCACGAATGCGTGGGATCCGGTCAGAGGGCCTGAGTACAGACCGGCGAGGTGATGACCCACGAAAGCGAGGACCGCGTCGCGATCGGGCTCTGGTGTGGGGAGCAACGAGCTCATCACGTCCCATCATGACCCACCCGCCGCCCCTACAGGGCGATTGGACCCGGACGAATCGAACCCGACGGCCGCTGGTCGAAACGGTCGACCCTCACGATGCGTTCAGCTGTGTACTCGGCGGGATCGAGGGCGGTTTCGGCCCAGGCAGGCCGATCGTGGATCGCGCTCGAGAAGCGGTGGAGTGGCAGGCCGAACTGGGTGTAGACCTCGGCGAGATCGTCACCCGCACGCTGACCGAGCAGGGCGTGGCGGACGCCCACATGCAAGGTTCGAAACATCGGCCCGTGGGGTGGCCCGGTGGATCGTCCCCAATCGGTGGCTGCGACATGGGCCAGCTCGTGGCAGAGCGTGGACAGATCCGATGCCGAAGGACACAGGCTCACGATCCGTGTGGTCGGATTCCAATAGCTACCGAGGCGACTGCGGTTCGTCCTCACCTCGATCCCTCGGGTGCCGAAGTGTGCCTGCCACCACCACCCGGACCGCAGCCGCTCGGCGATCGCCACCAGCTCGGCCAACGACCTCCGCTCGTCCAGAATGGTCAGTTCCGCAGCAAGTTCCTCGGCTCGATAGACCTGTCGGCGGTCGACGTCACGCTGAGCCGTCGTGCTCATCCAGCAAGCTCGCGTCGGCCCGAGCGCAACTTCGTTGAACCACCGGTGAGGTCTGCAGCCATTCCTGCCGCTCGACCGTGGGCGTGACCACCCGCACCTCCGCTCACGCGACGGGACCGGCGCGAGATGTCCATCTCGTCGAAGTAATCGTCGACCTGCTTCAGGCGGCTCGACACGATCAGAGCCGATTCCGACCGGCAACCCGACGCGTGACCGGCCGTCCCGTCGAGGTTCGGCGGATCGTCGCTGTCGCTCTGGTCCACTCCTCGATCGGCATCGCTGGACGCAACCGTGTTGATCGCTGCGAAGCGCTCGGCGATCGCCTCGGCGTAGCCGTACATCGAGGAGCGACGCAACGCCGAGGTCTGTGCCGCCGTGCGTCCCCGAAGTTCGGTCGCCGACCGGAGCGCGTCAGTGTGCAACAGCGGCCAGAGAACTCTGACTCGATCGATGTCGGAGGAGAACCCGACCGCAGCCGGCTGACTGGTGCGGCCACTCAGGTAGAGGTACCCCCTGCACCCGAAGGCATTGCAGACCTCACTGAAGATCGTCTCGGACGGGACGCGGTAGCCACCGTGCAGCGCTGCGCCGATCTTGGCGTCGACGATCTGGCCGGGGTCACCGCTCAGATCGAGCATCGCGTCGGTGATGCGCGCCCGGGCCATCAGGTACATCGCCTTCTCTTCGAAGGCGCGGGCCTCGGCCGGAAACGTGGAGGAGCGAGCTTTACGCCACAGTCGCTCCACCTTGGCGATCAGAATCGATTGTTCTCCGGTCGTGAGAGGAGGGCCGGTGGTGGTCATGGTCGTAGTATCTTCCCGCCCGGCGACGGTCATTCGGCGGACCCTCGAAGCCGAGCCGAAGGCCCGCATCACGTCGACACCCGAGGCGCTCTAGCGTGGGTCGATGCCCGGAAGCCGATCGACGTCTCTGTTCGACCGATGGTCGAACACCTACGACGGTGAAACTCTTCAGGCCGCCGCCTACACGCCGGTCCACGATGTGATCATCGAGCGGCTCGAGGGTCATCGATTCTCCGTCGTGGTCGACCTCGGGTGCGGAACGGGGCAGCTGATCCGCCGGCTGAGGGACAGCCATCCCCAATCCAGGGTGATCGGGCTCGACTTCTCACCGGGCATGCTCCGCCGAGCCGGATCGACGGAGGATCACACCCTGCTGCGGGCGGACGCGATGCGAGTGCCGATCCGACCGGGGAGCGTCGACGTCGTCACGTGCACCGAGTCGTTCCACTGGTATCCCGATCAGCGCACCGCAGCTGCCGAACTCGCAGAGATACTCCGACCGGGGGGCAGGTTGCTGATCGCATCGATCGCCACGATCACCGGTCCGGGCTCGTTTGCGCTCGAACGGTTGACCTCCGTGGCCGGAAGGGCGATCCGTGCCACCCCTCCGGCCCAACTCCGCGCGATCCTCGAGAACGCAGGTTTCGACGTGGACGAACAACGTCGCATCCGGCGACCTGGTCTCGTGCCGTGGCCCGTGTTGACCGACGCCCACCTTCGCTGAAGAGCGGCGGCGATCGACATCGCGTCGATGGACCGTCCTAGCCTGGGAGGGTGCGGACTCCGACACTGCCCTTTCCCCCCGGGGAGCTCGAGGCGACATACGTGCCGCGCACACGGCGGCGACGCCGGCGGTCGACCGGGGGCCGACGCGACGATGCTCAGGTGACCCTCGCAGCCGTCGGGCCGGCACCGCCCGTCGAACCCATCCCCGGAGCACGCCCCCTGTCGACGATCCTCGATGCACTCGCCTCGGACGGTCGACTGGTCCATCACCGCGTCATCCCCGCCCAGCGGTTCAGCCTCGGAGAACTGCACGATCCGCTGCCGGAGCCGATCCAGCACTGCTCCCCCACCGGCGGCTTGTGGAAGCACCAGGCCGATGCGATCAACCGTGTGCGCGATGGGCGCTCGGTTGTCATCGCCACGGGGACCTCCAGCGGAAAGTCGCTGTGTTACCAGCTTCCGATCGCAGAATCGATCGTCAGCGGCCTGAGAGCTTCAACCTCATTGCTCATCTATCCCACCAAAGCGCTCGCCCGGGACCAGCTTCGATCCCTGGGCCAACTGGCGGTTCCGGGGCTGATCGCCGGCGCCTACGACGGTGACGCCGACACCGACGACCGCCGCTGGCTGAGGAACAACGCCAACGTGATCCTCACCAACCCCGAGATGGTTCACAACGGCATCCTCCCCCAGCATCGGCGGTGGGCGAGGTTTTTCACCCGCCTCGAGTTCGTGGTCATCGATGAGCTCCATGTTCTACGTGGCATCTTCGGCACACACGTCGCCCATCTCCTCCGACGCGTTCAACGAATCGCAGAGCTGTACGGATCCCACCCCCGGTTCGTCTTCACCAGTGCGACGATCGGCGAACCAGAGCAGCTGGCCGGACAACTGATCGCCGGAACGGTCGACGCGATTGGCGCCGACGGGTCGCCGCGCGCACAACGCACGATCGCCCTCGTTCAGCCGGCCACCATCGATGCCGAGAAAGGCAAGCGCCAGTCACCGGCAACCGAGGCGATCCGGCTGGGTGCTGAGTTGGCCGAAGCCGGCAGACGGACGATCATCTTCTGCCCGAGCCGGGCGATGACAGAAAGGGTCGCATCCGGGATCAGACGAGCGGTCGCGCCGACCCTCTCGGACTCGATTCGTTCGTATCGCAGCGGGTATCTGCCACCCGAACGCAGGGAGATCGAAGAAGAGCTCGCCTCGGGGGTCGTGCGGGTCGTCGTCGCCACCAGCGCCTTGGAGCTCGGCGTCGACATCGGTGGTCTCGATGCCACCATCCTCTGCGGGTTTCCCGGAACGATTGCGTCGTTGTGGCAGCAGATCGGACGGGTCGGGCGGGCGGCCGAAGATTCCCTTGCTGTCGTGATCGCAGGTGAGAACCAGATGGACCAGTGGTTTGTGCAGAACCCCCATCATCTCTTCGATCGTCCTCCCGAGCCGGCGGTCATCAACGTCACCAACCCCCACGTCCTCGACCCCCACCTCTGCTGCGCGGCCTACGAGTCACCGCTGAATCCGAACGACGGGTCCTGGTGGCCTGAACTCGACGACGGAATCCGCCGACTCGTCGGGGGTGACGAGCTGACGATTCGAACCGACGAGACCCGACTGCCCGAGGCGCTGTGGACCGGCCGAGGTGTGCCGTTCACCCGAATCGGCCTTCGCTCGGCGTCGGGTGGTGAAGTGAAGATCGTGGATGTCCACGGGACGCCGATCGGGACGGTTGAGAAGGCCAGGGCGCCGTCAATGGTGCACACCGGGGCGCTCTACATGCACCTGGGCCGTAACTACCGGGTGACGAATCTGGACCTCGACGCTCGGCGAGCGGTGGTTGAACCCGACGATTCACAGCGTTGGACCTCGGCCCGTTCTCGGGTGGACATCGCGGTCACCGACGTCATGCGACGCACGACCCTCGGTCGGTCCATGCTGCATTTTGGCTCCGTATGCGTCACGACCACCGTCACCGGCTATCAGGAGTACGGATCGGCCAGCCCCGGGACCCAGGGCACCGCGGAGATCACCGAGCTCGATCTCCCGCCTCAGAGCCTCGAGACGACCGCGGTCTGGTGGGAGTGGGAAGTCTCGGTTCTGCAACGTGCCGGCATAAGGCCTTTCGCCGTTCCCGGCTCGCTGCACGCCGCCGAGCATGCGGCGATCGGGATGCTCCCCCTGTTTGCCATCTGCGATCGATGGGATGTCGGCGGCGTATCGATCCCTCGCTCGCCCAGCAGCGGTCTACCCGCGGTGTTCATCTACGACGGATACCCCGGCGGGGCAGGCATCGCCGAACTCGCCTTCTCCCGGGCCGAAGAACTGATGATCGCCTCCGCCGACCTTGTCGAGGCATGCACCTGCACGAACGGATGCCCGAGTTGTGTCCAGTCCCCGAAATGCGGAAACGGCAACGAACCGCTCGACCGGTGGGGCGCAGTCGCTCTCTTACGAGTCTCTCTGGGAGACGACGACCCCTTCTGACGAACCGCCCGCATCATTCGACGCGGATCGTCACCGACGCAGACAGGTCGATATCACCGACGAGACGTCCCACCAGGGGCACATCGGTCTCAGCTGAATAGTCGACGGTGACGGCCAATGCGTCACCAGGCGAGCGTCCGCCGGCCAGACGCACGGTCAGCCGGTCCGGCCTGAGGACCGCAGCTGCCCGTGCGGCTCGCTCCGCAGAACTCTGTTCAGGTTCTACCGCGGCCGCCCGCGCTGCTTCGCGAGCCGCATGGTGCACGAGCAGCGAGTCGACCGCCACGCGGGCAACCTGTGCGACGAAGAGGGCCAGCACGGCCACAACCGGAAGAACCAAGCTCAGCTCCACAACGGCTTGACCGCGTTGGCGGGCGGGCGAGCGCGGACGTTGCCGCACCCGCTTCTCGCCCGTCGACGACGTCACACCTGCCCGATCACCGCGTCGAGAACTCGATCGAGTAACTCGCCGATCTTCCCCGTCCCGTTGACCCAGCGGATGAGGAGTCCGGCGACCAGCGATGCGGCCAGAACGACGACCACGTACTCGACGGTCGCTTGACCACGCTCGCCGGTGCGTCGAACGAGCGGATGGAGGTAGGCGGCCCAGAGAAGTGCCATGGGAATGTCCTTTCACGTTTGTTCACAGAACTCGATGGCAGTGCTGCACTGCGAGCGGATCAGAACGAGGTCTGTCCGAGCGTGACGATGACGAACGGGACGATGGTGCCGATCAGGACGGCAGGAAGACTGCACGCGAGCAGCGGAGCGAGGAGAAGGACCGGCACTCGACCGGCACGTTCCCGTGCGGCGTGACGGTGGGCGACCATCGCCTCCCCGGCGAGTCGATCCAGCACCAGCGCGACGGGCGCGCCGTCACGCTCGGCGGCGAGAAGTACCTGGGCCATGGGTGTGAATCCGGGCCCGGCGACAAGCGGGATGCCGGTGATCACCTCCCTCCTGGTCGATCCGGCTCCGAGTCGTGCCAGCGCGCCGGTGAAGGCAGCGCGCACAGCTCGGGGGCCACACTGCACGACGAGCCCGAAGGCATCGTCGATCATCATCCCGGCGCTGATCGCCAAGGTCACTATCTCGACGGTCTCGGGCACGGCCTCGGCCAGTTCGCTTCGAACCCGAGCAGCCGTGCGCGCTTTCTGCAATGGCGTCCACGCAACCGCGCCGCCGGCGATCAAGAACGACACCAGCAGCGATCCGGTGAGGATTCCGGTTGCGAGCCCGACACCGACGATCGCCGCACGGCTCGATCGCGCGCTGCGGACTCCGGGGCGGTCCGACAACGGGCGCCCGTCGCCGGGTCCGCAACAGAAGACAAACGTTGCCAGCGCCGCCGAGAGTGCCAGGCCGAGGGTCATCACCACAGACGACCGGTCCGCAGGATCCTGTTCATCCACGACCACGACAGACCCGACAGGCCGAGTGACGCGACGATCACACCCGCCCCCACCGGATGGTGGAGGTAGAACGCTGCCGCCCCGCGATCGGTCAGACCGTAGAGGACGGTCACCACGGGCGGGAGGCCCGCCATGACCCACGCCGATGAGAGCTGTTGACCCGACTGGGCGCGGGCATCGGCTCGTCCGGCGACCGAAAGGCGGAGCCGATCGGCCAACCGCTCGACCGTGCCGCCGCCGGCACCGCCGGATCGTTCGACCGCCACCAACGCCGCCTTCAACAAACCGCTCCCAGCCGAACAGCGATCCATGGCGTCGGAAAGGGTCGAACCGGCACGGATCTCCGCCGCGACACGGTCCAATCCGGCCACCTCGAGCTGTGATTCGGACAACCCATCGATCGCCGTCGCCACGGCGCACCCGCCCCGGAGGCGTTGAGCGATCAGTTCGACGACCACCGGAAGCTCTTTTTCCCGGCGGAGCTGCGCGCGCCGTCGCCGTTCGGTGCGTACACCCCGGGCTGCGATGATCACAACCATCACGCCGAGACCCCCGAGGAGGGGGGATCCGACGGCGACCGCACCGAGGACCGAAAGTGCACATCCGGCGCCGAGCCAACCCGACGGGCTCACCTGTGCTTGTCGACGGCCCAGAGCTCGACCGCCATCCCAGAGCAATGGGATCAGCGACGCTCCGGCACCGATCATCGCCGTTTCCGCGAGCATCCTCACCAGCCTGCCCTCACCTCGTGCACATCGACCACCCGGCGCGCCCCACCTCTGCGCTCGACATGAACCACCAGATCGATGCCACCGTCGACGAGAGGGCGGACCGCGGCGCGATCGACCGAGGCGTCGGCGAGCAGGGCCAACACTTCGAGCCGGTGCAGTACGGTCTGCGGGTCGGCGCCGTGGCAGGTGGCGAGGCACCCTTTGTGACCGGTGTTGAGGGCGAGGAGAAGATCGAGCGCTTCGGGGCCACGAACCTCCCCGACGACGAGGCGATCTGGACGCATTCGAAGGGCGTTGCGCACCAGCGTTCGGAGGGTCACCTCGCCGGTGCCTTCCGGCCCAGCGGTTTGGGCTTCCATACGTACCGCCGAGGCCGACCTCACTCGTAGCTCAGCGGTGTCCTCCACGACGACCAGTCGTTCGTCAGGATCGAGTTCATCGATCAGTGCACCCACCAGCGACGTCTTTCCGGCACCGGTGGAGCCACTGAC
>JAHEJO010000043.1 GCA_024638805.1 Acidimicrobiales bacterium | reverse complement strand
AAGTACTCACCACCTGCCACCGTCAGGTCGGTTGCCGCCCGGAGGGTGGGCAGCGCCCCCATGGCGGCGGGTTGGGCGATCACGGCGTTGACCAGCGGCATGACCACCGGCAGGAGCTTGCTGGTGATCCCACCAATGCCGGCGCTGAGGTTGGTGGCCGAGATACCGGGGTGGGCGGCGACCGAGATCGTGCTCGAGTCCGCGGCCGCCAGCCGTCGTTGCAACTCCGACATGAAGAGGAGGTTTGCCAGTTTGCTTCGCCCATAGGCCGCCCATGGCGAGTAGCTGCGTTCGCTGTTGAGATCGTCGAAGTCGACAACCCCTCCGCCGTGGGCCAGGCTCGACACCGTGATGACCCGGCTCTGCTCCGAGCCCATCACGGCACCCAGCAACTGTCCGGTGAGCGCGAAGTGTCCGAAATGGTTGATCCCGAGTTGCCATTCGAATCCCTGGCTCGTCCGCTGTTCAGGGGTTGCCATCATGCCGGCGTTGTTGATCAGCAGGTCGAGGCGGTCGTGCTCGGCCAGGAATAGCCGAGCAGCGCTCGTGACGGACCCGAGATCGGCGAGATCGATCCGGAGAACCTCGAGCGAACCTGGAAGCCCGGCAGGGGAGATCTCGACTGCGGCTTGGTTCGCCTTTTCGATGTTGCGGCACGCCATGACCACGTGTGCCCCCCGTCGTGCCAGGGCCCGGGCCGTGTCGAAGCCAATCCCACTGTTGGCTCCAGTCACCAGCGCCACACGTCCGGTCTGGTCGGGGATGTCGGCTTCGGTCCAGTCGGTCACGATCTCGTTCTATCACCGTGGGATCGAACGGCCACCGTCGACTCCGAGCCCTCCACCCGCCCCGCCCAGCGCGGGATCGAGGGACATGAACCTTTGATCGTCGTCGGTGTAGGACACTACAGAGATGCAAGTTCGGTGCCTTTCCGCAGAACCGGGCGCCGCTGCGGTCCCGGCCGACCCGATCGCGTCCGCCGCAGGGCCGGCCTGGGTGTGGATCGACGTGGAGCTGTCACCCGACGAAGCCAGCGCGGAGGACCTCGAGCCGATCCTCGGTCAGTTCGGTCTGGACCCGTTGGCACTCCACGACGCCCTCGCCGAGATGGACTACCCGAAGACCGATGACTTCGTCGACCACCTGCTCGTCATCATTCACGGGTTGGGATCCGGCGCCAACTCCCTACGTACCCACGAGATCGACTGTTTCTGCACCGCGTCCCACCTGCTCACGTTTCGCAACGAACCATCGCCGAGTATCGATGCGCTGTGGATCCAGTTGCAGCAGAGCAGCGCACTGGCGACGGGGGGGCCGGACGAACTACTGGGGCGGTTGACCGATGTGGTGACCCGGCGGGTGCTCTCGGTCGTGGACCTGTTCGAGAACCGGGTCGACGAACTCGTCGGCCCCGCGCTCGCCGCAGATCCGACGTTTCTCGGCGATTTGACCGCGGTTCGCAAGGACATGGCCAAGGTGAGGCGCATCGTCCATCCTCAACGCGAGGTCCTCGACGAACTCCGACGCAGCAGTTCCAACCTGCTCTCGGAGGGTTCACGCCGTCGGTTCTCCGACGTTTTCGACGTCGTCGATCGCACGGCGCGTGGTCTGGAAGGCGTGCGCACCGCACTGTCGGAAACCCTCGACGCCTATCGAGGTGCCGAAGCCGGGAAGGCGACGGACGTGACCCGGGTGCTCACCATCTACGCCGCGATCATGCTCCCTTTGACGCTCGTCGTCGGGTTCTTCGGGATGAACCAGAAGGACCTGCCGACGATCGGTGCCGAAGGATCCTGGCAATGGATCGTCGCCGCCATGCTGGCGATCAGCGCGCTCTCGATCGCAGCATTCGTTGCCCTGGGCTGGGTCGGGGCTCCCTTTCGGCGCAGGGCCATTGGACGCGGGGTGGTCGACGCCACGAAGGTCCCGGTGCGACTGGCCGAGTCGCTTTACAAGACAGCGTCGGTGCCGCTGCGCCACCTACCGGCTGCTCCGACCCTGCGGCGTGCCCGGCCGGTGATCGACGACTGACCAACGGGTTGATGAGCCTGGGGTCTTTGGCCCCTTTCAATGACGACCTCTCGGTAGGCAGAATGGGAAGGGCGCGGACTATGAGGAGGTCTGATGGCGCTGACACTTGAGCCTATGGCGCACCTGCCCGACGAATTCCGGCGGGTTGCCTTGGAGCGGCTCGACATCGCACTCGATCATCTCGCCGGGATGGACGGAATGGGTCCAGCGGAGATCGAAGATGCGGTCCATGACGTGCGGAAGCGCTGTAAGGAGGTGCGAGCCATCGCCCGCCTCGTGCGCAAGCCGCTCGGCGGCGAATTCTCGTCCTTCAATGGGCTCGTCCGCAGTGCTGCCAAGGAGCTGTCGTCCATCCGCGACTCTCATGCCGTGCTCGCCACCTTCGATGATCTCCGGTTCGTCGGCAGCGGTGACGACGACGAGGATCTCGACGCCATCCGCACGGTCCAGGCTGCCGACGCGTCGGCAGCCACGCAGGGCATCAGCGGTGGCGACCCCCGGATTCTGTTCGCTCACAGCCTCCTCGTCGACGCCCGCCGGCACATCGAACTCTGGGAGCTTCCCGACGATCCCGCCATCCTGGCCGACGGCATCAGGAGAACTTACGTGCGCGGACAGAAGACCCTGCGGCGGGCACGGAACAAGCCAACGGACGATCGGATGCACGAGTTTCGCAAGCCCGTCAAAACGCTCTGGTATCAGGTGCGCCTCCTGGAAGAAGCGGCACCGAGCGTGCTCACACCATTCATCGCCCAACTCGACGACCTGGCCGAGGCGCTCGGCGACGACCACGACCTCTCGGTGCTCGTCGCCCGCCTGAAGAAGTCACCGGTCAAGTTCGGCGGTAAGAAGCGGGTGAAGCCGGCGATCCGCATTGCGCGCACACAACAAGCCGACCTCCGGCGCCGAGCGTTTCGTCTCGCCACGACCCTCTACGCCGAGACGCCCGATGCGTTCGGAAGGCGACTCGGTCACTACTGGAACGCCACGTTGAAGGAAGGTCCCGAACTTGCTACCGGAGGTATCGCCGAACTGGTGGCGGAGGAGCAGCACCGCGCCGATGGGTCGACATCGGACTCCTCGACCGAGTCCGCCGACCGTCTGCTCGAACGCGAACGCAAGTATCTGGTCACCTGCGCACCGCAATCGGTCACGGACGGTTCGACGCTCCGCCAGGGGTATCTCGCGATCGATGGGAATGTGTCGGTCCGGGTCCGGGACTCCGGCGACCGGGGCTGCACGCTCACGCTCAAAGCGGGCAGAGGCGCGGTCAGGACCGAACTGGAGTGGCCGATCTCGGTCGAACAATTCGACGCGGTGTGGGCCCAGACCGAGGGCCGCCGGGTGCACAAGACCCGCTACGAGTTCGAAGAGGGCGGCCACGTGATCCTGCTCGACGTCTTCGCCGACGAGCTGAGCGGCCTGGTCATGGCCGAGGTCGAGTTCGACAGCGACGAGGCGATGGCCGGATTCGAGGCGCCGGGTTGGTTCGGTCCCGAGGTCACCGACGACCCGGCCTACACCAACGCATCGCTGGCTGTGCACGGTGTTCGCATTGCCACCCCGTGGACCGAGAGGAGCACCGCGGACTAGGTCCCGACGGTGAGACTGCCACCGAACGCCCCGGTCGGCCGGCTGCTGGGCTGGGGCAACGGTTCAGGTACCCGCGTCGGCGGAGGCGACCAGCAGGTCGATGATGTCCTTGGCGGCGAGTGTCGCCGGACCGCAGACGGTCCTGCCGAACATCGGACGGGCCACCTGGGCCGGACCCTCGCCCAACGCCACCGCAGCGCCGGGGAGGCGATCACCCAGCACATGGGCCAACCGCCTCGCCGCGGACGCCGAGGTGAGAATCACTACATCTGCCCGGCTCGCCCTTTGGAGGAGTTCGGGTGGGTGGTCCGGCGCTCGCGTGCCATAGCCTCGGACGACATCGACCGCCGACGCCTTCGCGCCGAGGGCGGATCCGAGACCGTCGCCGGCCAGTTCGGCAACCACGGCCAGAACACGTCCTGGCCGCAACGGAAAGGCTTCGGCCAGATCCGCCGCAGTGTGACTGGCGGGCACCAGATCGACGGGCCGACCGAAGATCTCACCGAATGCCTCGGCGGTGGCGGGACCGACCGCGGCCAGCTTCAGGGCGTCGGGCAGGGTCCAGTGGGCGATGGCCCGAACGCCGTTCACCGAGGTACAGACCAACCAGTCGTACCGACCGAGTCGGTTCAGCACCTCGGTCAACGCTGCGCCACCATCAGCGGGCGGCGTGACATCGATCAAGGGCAGGTGCACCACCGTCCCGCCGGCTCGAGCGATGGCCAGATGCAGATCGTCGCCTCTGCCGGCCTGGCGGCAGGTGAGAACGGTGGTGCCGGCCAGGGGCAACCCGACCGGGCTCACCGCTCCCCCTTCGGATCGACCGGAACCACCGATCGGAGGTCGGTCGCGATCCGAGCTCCGGGATGCGAAGATACGGCACCGGTGATCGACCGTCGTTCGAGCGGCGTTCCCGACCGGCCGGCCAGCACTGCGGTGACGGTCACGGCCGAGTTCGGACCAAGCTCGGCGAACGCACCCGCCGGAAGATCGCAGTCACCGCCCAACTCCACCAGGAAGTCACGTTCGGCCTCGAGGCGGATCCGGCTCGGCCGGTGTTCGATCACCGCCAACAACTCGCGTACCGCCGCATCGTCGGCCCGGCACTCGACCGCCAGTGCACCTTGACCGACCTGAGGGACCATCGCCTCGAGGCCGAGAAGCTGCATCGTTGGCGAAGTCACACCCAGACGTTCGAGGGCGGCGGCAGCCATGACGATCGCACCACGGTCGGGGATTCTCCCCAATCGGGTGGCGATGTTGCCCCGCAGCTCACCGAAGGAGATGTCGGGTCGCCGATGCTGCAGTTGAACACGCCGACGCGCCGACCCGGTGAGGATGGTGGCGCCCGAAGGAAGATCGTTCAACTTCGCGCCGACGAGCACATCGAAGGGGTTCCCTCGACGAGGCACCGCCGCAAGTACCAGATCGGGCACGGTGATCGACGGCAGATCTTTGGCCGAATGGACCGCTGCGTCGGCCTCACCGGCAACGACCAACGCCTGAACCTGGGTCGCAAACGCACCCTTTCCTCCCAGTTCAGCGATGGTGAGGTCGAGCCGCTCATCAGCGGTGGTCGAGATCGGCAGGGATTCGATCTCGATCCCGGGATGGGCGCGGCGAAGCAGGCGAGCGACCTCGTCGGCCTGCCACAACGCCAGCGGCGACCGGCGGGTGGCCAACCGGAGCTTCACGACAGGTCGAACAGCTCCCTGATCGCCTCGGCCAGTCGGTCACCCCGGTGAGTACCAGCCGCCTTTCTCACCGCTGACGACGGACCGTGCAACAACTTGTTCACGACCGCTCTGGTGGCGGCGTCGACGGCTTCCCACTGATCGGTGCTCAGGTCCTGATGGTATTTGCGTACTCGGTCGAGCTCGTCCACACGATCGGCTTCAGCGCTTCGGTAGAGCGCCGCCAGCAGAGGTTTCACCTCGGCGGCGGTGATCGTACGCCGGTAGCGCTCCATCTCCGCATCGAGCAGGGACCGGGCGTGGTCTGCGGCGGCTTGGCGCTCGGAGATGTTCGAGTTGGCGAACGCTTGCAGATCGGCGAGGACGAGCAGGTCGATCCAGTCGAGCGTCATGACATCGGGGGACACGTCCCGAGGGATCGCCATGTCCAACACGAGCACACGCTCCGAGCGGGGCTCGAACATGCCGGCCTCGATCAGGAACCCTCGTGCCCCGGTGGCGGTGACGATCACGTCGGCGGTTTGGAGCAGCCGGGTCAGCTCGGACAGCGAACGGGCCTGACCGCCGACCTTCTCGGCGAGAGCGGCGGCCTTTTCCGGTGTGCGATTGCAGACGAGCAGCTCTCGTACGCCTTTTCGGGCCAGCGCCTCGGCCACCGACGCGCCCACCTCGCCCGAACCCACGACCAGTACCGACTTGCCGTCCAGATTGTGCAGCCGGTCCTCGGCCAGCTCGACGGCGGAGTGGGCCAGGGAGACCGTGCGCTGACCGATCGCTGTTTCGGACCGGACCCGCCTGCCGGCCATAATCGCATGCTCGAACAGCGGGTTGAGCAGGGCCCGGCTGGTTCCTTCGGACCTGGCGGTGTCCCACGCCGAACGGATCTGGCCCAGAACCTCGTGTTCGCCGAGGACGACACTGTCCAGTCCGGCGGTCACGTTGAACAGGTGCTCGACCGCCTCGCCGCCATGATGAACGTACAGATACTCGTCGAAGCGGTCCACATCGGTTCCCGACACAAGCGCCAGCGCGTCACGACAGATCCGAAACCCGTCGTGGAACCGTTCCGCGTGCAGGTAGATCTCGGTTCGGTTGCACGTCGAGATGACGACGGCCTCGTTCACGACACCGTGGGAGGCGAGCTCGGCCAGGGCCTTGGGAACCGTCTCGGCGGGCAGTGTCAGCTGCTCGAGGAGTTCGGTCGGCGCCGATCGGTGATTGAGTCCCACGACGAGATACGTCATCAGTGGTCATTGTCGCCGGTTTCGGGAGGAATACGCCACTCGATGACCGGAAAGAGCCATTGGTCACTGCGAAGGGGTCCGAGCATGATCCTCGGCGTTCTGACCGATCACTCGTCAGCGCGCAGGCCGAGCGGCACACCGGTGCCACTGCTGGCAGCTCGCCCGCGCTGACTGTGAAAACTGAGGATCTGGAGCTCGGTGGCGATATCGACCGAGCGGCATGTGATGTCGGGCGGGACTTCGGGCACCAGGGCGGTGAAATTCAGGATCGAGCGGATCCCGTGGGCGACGAGCAGATCGACGGCCTCCTGGGCGACCTCGGGCGGGGTCGTCACGATCCCGACGACAATGTCGCGTTCCTCGACGAGGTCGGCGAGAGCCTCGGGGGGCTGGACCTCGACACCCCCGATCCGGGTTCGGATCAGCTCGGCGGAGACGTCGATCAACGCTGCGATCGGAAACCCCCGCTCGGCGAAACCCGGATAGTTCGCCAGCGCCTTGCCGAGATTGCCGGCCCCGACGATCACCACGGGCCACTCGTGGTTGAGACCGAGCACGAGCGAGATCTGCGACACCAGGTATTTGACGTCGTAGCCGACACCCCGGGTGCCGGCGATGTCCAGGTTGGCGAGATCCCGGCGGAGGCTGGCGGGATGAACCGACGCCACCTCGGCCAATCGCTCGGAGGAGACCGACGTTTCGCCCTTGGTCCCGAGTTCGATCGCAGCGCGCAGGTAGGCGGGAAGACGGCCGACGGTCGCGTCGGAGACAGCGGGATCCACGCCGGGTGAGAATAACCCAACCGGCGACGACCGTCAGATGTTGACACCGGTGGCGGCCTCTCTAGCCCGCCAGATCGCGGCGGCGAACCTTGCCGGCGATGCCCACGGGCAGCGAGTCCATCACCTCGATGCTGCGGGGCACTTTGTACCGGGCGAGGTTGTCCTCACAATGGGCTCGCAACCGGTCCTCGATACCCTCGGCATCGGCCCCTTCGCGAAGTGTCACGAATGCCTTGACCCGCTCACCTGTGCCGCTGTCGGGTATGCCGACCACACCCGCCGACTCCACCCCAGGATGGCCCTGGAGCACATTCTCCACCTCGGCGGGGTGGACGTTGAAACCGGCAACGATCACCAGATCCTTGGTCCGACCCGAAATGCTGAGGTGGCCGTCCTCGTCGACGGTTGCCAGATCGCCGGTGCGGAACCAACCATCGTCGGTGCGGGTGAGTCTGGTCGCATCGTCATCGTCCCAATAACCGGGACTGACCATCGGACCGCGAACCCAGACCTCGCCGATGTCGCCGATCAACACGTCATGGCCGTCGGCATCGACGAGCCGGCATTCGACGCCGGGCATCACCACCCCTACCGAGCCCACTTCCATTTCCTCGATGCCGAATCCGGAGCTGAGCACGCCGCCGGTTTCGGTGAGCCCGTATCCTTCTCGCAGATCCACACCATGACGATCCCGCATGTCCTTGGCCACGGTCGGGTCGAGGGGAGCTGCGCCCGACACGGCAATGTCGAGGGCGCGAAGTGCGACCGTGTCGGCCGGGTCGAGCCGAGCCAGCACTCGCCACATGTTGGGAGGACCGGCCAGAATCGTCACGTTGTAGGCGGCCACCTCCTCGACCAATCGTTTCGCATCGAACACGTCGTGCAGCACGATCGTGGCGCCCACGGTCAACCCGAGGTTGACGATCACGTTGAGACCGAAAACGTGGAACAGGGGAACCAGGGCGACGACGGCCTGGGGGTGGGAGCGCAGATCCACCCCGGTCGCTTCCATCGACAGCAGTGAAGCCTTCAGATTCCGGTGGGTGAGGATCGCCGGTTTGGACGGCCCTGCCGTTCCGCTCGTGAACAGCAGCACGGCGACATCGTCGGGCTCGACGGCGGCGGCGCCGAGCAGTGGATCCATCGGCTCGGCCTCGACGTTCGCATCCTCGAGGACGGTGACCATCACGTCGGGTGCCGCGGACAGGACCGCAGGCACCTCGCTCTGCGAGGAAGGGCCGATCAGGACCTCGCCCATTTTCACCGCGGCCATGTCGCGAGCGCGCTCGGGTTCGGGCGACAACGGGTTCATGGGCACGACGATCATGCCGGCGGCCAGGCATGCGAGGTACCCCACGATGAACGACTCATCGTTTCGACTGATCAGGCCGATACGCGAGCCACGGTCGTGTCGGCTCCGGAGATGAGCGGCCCACAACCCTGCACGACTCTTCAGTTCCTCGGCCGAGGTGATGTGGTCGGGGGTCACGATGCGCGATGTGGTGGCGCTCAGCAGGTGATTCACGATATTGGCGGTCTCGGTCACGCCAACGATTGCAGCACATCTCTCAAGTCACGTCGACCTCTCGCCGAAGTCTTGGGGACGTCCACTCCTACGCACAGAGCCTCCGACACCAGACCACGCTCCCCTCGTCTCAAAACCGTGACCCACGCCCGCCACCACATCCCGATCCGCATGGCGACCTTTCTCGCCTTTGCCGCACTCGGGCTCGTTCTCATCGGACTGGTCGGCACCGGGGTCGCCGAGGTGGCGGCCGAGGACGTTCTCGGTCGAACCGTCGAGGCGACACCCAACCGGGTTGCCTTCACGACGACCGAACAGGCAGAGGCGCAGACGTTCGTCGGCTGGATCAACGAGCTCAGAGAGGAAAAGGGCGTCGATCCGCTCCGCCTCGACGCCGAACTCGAATTGACCGCCACCGCGTGGACGACCTTCATGGCCCAGTCCGGGCAACTGTCGCACGCAGACGATCTGTCCCTCGGCATGCGGGCCGACTGGCGCAAGCTCGGCGAGAATGTCGGCGTCGCACCAGAAGCACAGCTGACCGAGCTGTTCGAGGCTTTCGTGGCCAGCCCGACCCACCTGGCGAACATGGTCGACCCCAGCTTCGACGCGGTCGGGATCGGTGTCGTGCACGAGGACGACAGGCTGTGGATGACCCAGAGGTTCATGGATCTCAGTCCCGCCGACGCCGGCGTCCAGCTCGGCTGAGAAGACGAGACCACGGCCCGTCGCGGGGGCGCCGGACGGGTAACCTTGGGCGGTGATGGAGCTACAGATCGTCGGGGGCGGCCGCATGGGTCAGGCCCTGCTGGCCGGACTCGTCGGCAATTTCGCCGATTCGGTCGATCTCTCGGTCATCGAGCCCGACATCACCACCCGGGAGAGGATCTCGAACGAACACCCGGGCGTGGCGGTATCCGCCTTCGCCGCATCGGGCGTCCCGACGGTGCTCGCGGTGAAGCCGCATCTGGCGATCGAGGTGGTCTCCGCGCTGCCGGCGGTTCCCCGCCTCCTCAGCGTCTGTGCCGGCATCACCACCGTCGCGCTCGAGCGGGTGACCGACGCCGCCGTCGTCCGCTGTATGCCGAACACGCCCGCCCTCCTGCGCATGGGTGCTGCCGGCGTCGCCATCGGCTCCTCGGCCGGTGAGGACGATCTCCGCTGGGGCCTCCGAATTCTCGGTGCCGTGGGCACGGCCGTGCCGGTGACCGAGGCCCAACTCGACGCCGTCACCGGGTTGAGCGGTTCCGGGCCGGCGTACCTCTTCTTGGTTGCAGAAGCGATGACCGATGCCGGCGTGGCATGCGGCCTACCGAGGAGCGTCGCCCGGCAACTGACCTACCAGACGATCGCCGGTGCCGGTGCGATGCTCCGCGCCGAGGGCGCAGACGCGACCCGGCTCCGGGCTGACGTGACGACACCGGCCGGGACGACCAGTGCCGGGCTCGGCCAGCTCGAGGCCCACGGCGTTCGTGCGGCCTTCGAGGCTGCCGTCACCGCCGCCACCCAACGGAGTCGTGAGCTGGGAGCGCGGTGATGGCCCTGGACACGATCTCGTTCATCAGCGATTTCGGCCTCTCCGACGAATCGGTCGGTGTCACCAAGTCGGTGATATGGGCGATCAACCCCAGGGTTCGCATCGTCGACATCACCCACGGAATCGATGCCCACGACGTCCGGGCGGCCGGATTGGCACTGGCCAGGTCCGCCCAGCATCTCCTGCCCGGTGTCGTGCTCGGGGTGGTGGACCCCGGGGTCGGCAGCACGCGCAAAGCGGTCTGCCTGGAGGTTGGGGATGGTCAGAGCTTTCTGGTCGGACCCGACAACGGTCTCTTCGCTCCCGCGATCGCAATGGTCGGAGGCGCAACCGCCGCCTGGATCCTGGACAACGACGAGTTCCACCTGCCGGGCATCGGAAGCACGTTCGACGGGCGAGACGTCTTTGCGCCCGTCGCCGCTCACCTGTCCAACGGCGTTCCGGCGTCGGCGATGGGAACGCCGATCGATCCCGCCCTCCTGATGCCGGGGATCCTCCCGGTCGCACAAACCGACGATGCCGGCGCCATCGCCGCCGAGGTGCTCTGGATCGACCGTTTCGGCAATGTCCAGTTGAATGTGGACCCATCTGCGGTCGCCGGCTGGCCGGCGGTTCGTATCGAGGGCGACCAGCTGTCGCGGGCCGCTCTTGCGGTGGACACCTACGCCGACATCACAACCGGATCGATCGGCGCGCTCGTCGATGCCACCGGGTTGCTCTCCTTGGCGGTCGACAGAGGGTCGGCCGCCGAGGAAATGGGGGTCCACGAGGGTGACCAGCTCACGCTGACGGCCACCGAGGTCGGCGGGCGCCCGATCGCCGTGACGCTCGGCCCGACACAAGTGAACCCCCAACGATGAGACCGTCGATCGTGATCACCCTCGTCGTCCTGCTCGTACTCATCTTCGGGGCGGCCGCCCTGCAATTGTTCCTCCTCGCCCGCTGATGTCCGAGATCTCACCGCCTGCAGCCCTCGCCGAGCTGGACGCCTTCATCAGCGCAGCCTTCGCCACCCAGGTGCTTCAGAACCCCTCGGTGGTGGCAGTCGAGAGGATCGCCGACGCGCCACCGTCGTGGTATGTCCGGTTCAGCGGCACGGCGAAGGAGAACTTCTCCGCCGAATTCGAGCTGGGCCAACGGTCACTGCACTTCTCGTCCTATTTCATCCCGCCTCCCCAGGACAACCACGACCAGTTCTACCGCCACCTCCTCCAGCGCAACGCAAAGCTCTACGGCATGGCCTACACGGTCGGCAAAGAAGACGCCATCTTCCTCGAGGGTCGGCTGGCGAACCAGCTGATCACCGCTCCGGACGAACTCGATCGGCTCCTGGGCTCTATCTACGCCTACACCGAGGAACACTTCATCGCCGCCGCCCGAATCGGGTTCGCGTCCCGCTTCGCCTGAGCAGGTGATGTGGCTCAGAGCGTCGCTGGTCCCTGGCGCCCGCCGGGACCAGCCCATACGCTGGGCGCAACTCTTCACGGGAGGACACCAGCCTTGATCTTCGAACGGACCGTCGCCCGGCCCGAGGCGCTCACGATCGGCGTCTGCACGGTCGGTGATCCGGCCCGACGGCGGAGCCGCCGATGAGGTCCGAGAACGAAACGGTCTGTCCTGCATGCGGGACACGCAACCGCCTCCCCGTCGCCACGGCTGGACACCCGCGGTGCGCCAAGTGCCACACCGATCTGCCCTGGTTGGTGAACGTCGACGAGGCTGAGATGAACAACCTTCTCCACACATCGACGCTGCCGGTCCTCGTCGACCTCTGGGCCCCATGGTGCGGCCCGTGTCGGACGATCGCACCGGCCCTGGTCGATCTGGCCGGCGAGCGCGCCGGGACCGTCCGAATCGCAAAGGTCAACGTCGACGAATCGCCCGGTGTCTCGGCACGCCTCGGTGTGCGCGGTATTCCCACGATGATCCTGTTTCGAAGCGGTCGCGAGATCGGGCGGCAGGTCGGCGCCCTGCCCGGCCACCGGATCCGCGACTGGGTGGATTCTACGATCGGCTCCTCTGCGGCCGAATAGGGGGGTGTGAGCCCGATGGACCAACTGATCGAGCAGATCCGCGCATCGGTGATCGGCGGAGCCGAATGCGTGCCCGGACCGTTCGGGCCGCGCCCGGTCGTCTACGCCGACTACACCGCATCGGGACGGGCGTTGTCGTTCATCGAGGAGTACATCACGTCGATGGTGTTGCCCCTGTACGCCAACACCCACACCGAATCATCGGGTACTGGGTTGCAAACATCCCGGTTCCGTGAAGAGGCCAGACGGATCATCGGAGAGTGCGTCGGGGCTACCGACGAACACGCCGTGGTCTTCTGTGGCAGCGGGTCGACCGCTGCGATCGACCGTCTCGTCAACGTACTCGGACTTCGGATCCCGTCGAACCTCGAGGACAGGTTCCACCTGTCCGACGCGATCGCTCCCGAAGATCGCCCCGTCGTCTTCATCGGCCCCTACGAGCACCACTCGAACGAGCTGCCGTGGCGCGAATCGATCGCCGATGTGATCACGATCGCCGAGGACGCCGACGGTCACATCGATCTCGACCAGCTCGAAGCAGAGTTGCAGCGCCACCAGGATCGGCCTCAGAGAATCGGCTCGTTCTCGGCCGCCTCGAACGTGACCGGCATCATGACCGACACCGCCAAAGTCTCGGCACTGCTGCACCGGTACGGAGCGCTCGCGTTCTGGGACTATGCCGCCGCTGCGCCGTATGTACGTATCGACATGGGAGCGGTTGGCGGAGGTCCGGGGTACCTCGACGCCATCTTCGTCTCGCCTCACAAGTTCATCGGTGGTCCCGGCACGCCCGGGCTCCTGGTCGCCCGGCGCGAACTTTTCACGAACCGGGTTCCTGCGGTCCCGGGCGGAGGGACGGTGGCGTACGTCGGCCCCTCCGAACACGACTATTTGAGCGACATCGAGCACCGTGAAGAAGGTGGCACGCCTGACATCGTGGGGTCGATCCGCGCTGGCCTCGTCTTCCAACTGAAAGAAGCGGTCGGGGCCGATGTCATCGAGGCGAGGGAGGCGCGCCTGGTCCGGAGCGCGATCGACGCCTGGAGCGCCAACCCAACTATCGAGATCCTCGGCAGCGCACACGCCGATCGGCTCTCGATCGTCTCTTTCGTGGTCCGCGAGCACCCACGCCCGACCGTGGACGCGAGCCATCGGTATCTCCACCACAACTTCGTCGTGGCCGTCCTCAACGACCTCTTCGGTATCCAGTCCCGGGGGGGCTGCTCGTGCGCCGGCCCGTACGGGCACCGCCTTCTCGGCATCGATCTGGACCGATCGCACGAGTTCGAACGCGAGGTCACCCGGGGCTGCGAAGGCATCAAACCCGGTTGGGTGCGCGTCAATTTCAACTACTTCATCGACGAGGAAACCTTCGCCTACATCGTTGATGCGGTCGATCTCGTGGCCACCACCGGTTCGTCCCTGCTCCCCTACTACCGGTTCGAACCCACCTCGGGACTGTGGCGGCACCGGGACGGCATCGCTGCACCACCGCTGTCGTTGGGGGACATTCACTACATCGACGGTCGGATGGAGTACTGCAGGGATCGGGACCGAGCGACCGAGGCTCGCTTGCCGATCCACTTCGAACGGGCTCGTCGCCTCATCTCAGAGCTCGCCACGAGCCCGCCGGCCCCGCTGAAGCCACCGGAGACCAACGACGACTTCGAACATCTTCGCTGGTTCTCCTACCCGTCCGAGGCAGCCGCCGGCCGCTGATCACCGCCGGGTCGGCCACGTATCGGCCACCCGATACCCCGACGGCCAGGGGTCGGTCGGATCGAGCGTGTACTCGAACCGACCGGTGCGCCACGCCCGTCCCGAGATCGTCGGGACGATGGCCTCGACCCCGCCGACCGTAGTGTCGGCATCGATGCGGCCGACGAATTCCGAACCGATGACCGACCGCATTCGAAGGGTGTCACCGGCCGCCATCCGGTCCTGAGCCCGAAGCAGAGCCATACGTGCGCACAGCCCGGTCCCGGTCGGGGACCGATCGAGTTTGCCGGGTTCGATCACGACAGCGTTGGTCATCGTCGGCGTGCCATCGGTCCCGACCTCCAGCGGCCCGGCGATCTGGCAGAAAGAGAAGTGGTGCCAGTCCATCGTGGGATGCTCGAAGACGAGTTGTTCGTTGGCCGCCCGTGTGATGCGGGCTCCGAGTTCTGCGAGGGTCCGCGCTGCACCGGGCACCAGCTCCGCCCCCAGATCGGCGGCATCGACCATCACGAAGCTGTCCCCACCGAATCCTGTGTCCACCCTCAGAACACCCACACCCGGCACGCTCAGCCGCAGATCCCGACCCGCGACGAACGACGCAACGCTGGTGATCTGCACATGGGTCACTTTGCCGGACCGGCATGTGGCGAGGGCCTTGACGAGTCCCCCGGGCGCCTGGAGCGTCACCTCCGTTGTGGGTTCGTCCATCGCCACGATGCCCAGCTCGAGAACGACGGTGGCGACACAGATCGAATTCGAACCGGACATCGGCGGGGTGTCCTCGGGCTCCATGATGATGAAGGCTGCGTCGGCGGTGGGGTCCGTGGGAGGCACGATCAGGTTGACGTGCCGGAACACGCCACCGCGGGGTTCGTTGAGCAGGAAATTGCGGAGCCGCTCGTCGCTGGCGATCCAGCGGGACTGGTCCCAGACGGTACGCCCCGGCGGTGGTACCACCCCGTCGATGATCACATCGCCGACCTCGCCCTCCGCGTGACACCCGATGACCACGATCGGGCCTGTCGGGGTCGGTCGCAGGTCAGACACGATGCGATTTGTCGCGGTCAATCACACGGCTGGAGCGAACGGCTGGCGACGTCAGCGTAGATGCGACGGAGACGACCCGCCGAAGTGGACCAGGTGTAGGTCCGCGCCCTGGCCGCGGCGCTGATCGACATCCGTCGGGCCAGCAGGGGATCGCCGAGTAGAAGATCGACGTGGGCGGCCCAACGTTGCGGCTCTCGCTCGTCCATCGAGAACCCCGTGACACCGGAATCCACCAGTGTGAGGAGGCCGCCGACCGCACTGGCGATGACAGGTGTCCCGCATGCAGAGGCCTCGAGTGCGACGAGTCCGAACGATTCGGACCGGCTCGGCACCAGTGTGATGTCGGCCGCTCGATAGTAGGTCGAGAGCAGATGGTGGGGTTGGGGCGGCACGAACCTCACTCTGTCCTGGACCCTCAACTCGGTGATCATCGCCCTGATCCGTTCGAGTTCGGTGGCCCCCTGTTCTCCGCTCGATCCTCCAATCACCCACAGTTGCGCGTCGGAGTGTTCACTGGCGGCCAGCGCACCGACGGCGACGTCGAGACCTTTCAACGGCTGGATCCGACCGACGAACAGCAGGAGCGGGTTGTCCCCGGCGCCGATGGCCTGCCGGGCCCCGGCCTGGCTGCCGGGTGAGAAGAACGCGTGATCGACGCCGGGAGGGACGATCTCGATCCGCTCTCGGGGCGCGTGATAGAACTCCTCGAGCTGGTCGGCCTCGGCCACACAGTTGGCCAGGACCACGTCGGCGCACGTCATCACATCTGCCTCGGCGGCCGCACGGACTTCGGGTTCGGGATCGCCGTTCTCGGCTTTGACCCGGGCCAGCGTGTGAAAGGTGGTCAGGAGCGGTAGACGCAAGGCGCGTTTGATCTGCAGTCCGGCCACTCCGGAGAGCCAGTAGTTGGCGTGGATGGCCTCCGCTCCCCAACCGAGGATGTCGTCGCAGACCCCCTTGCTGAACTCCGCGACGTGCCGGTGGAGTTCTTCTTTGGGTTGCCTGGTGGGTCCGGCGGGAATGTGGACCACCTCGAAGCCGGGCTCAACCGTCACCCGCTCGGGAAGGTCGTCCGACCAGCGGCGCGTATAGGCCCGACACTCGACTCCGGCCTGGGCCAGCGCACCGACCAGCTCGCGCACATAGACGTTCATGCCGCCGCCGTCGCCCGTGCCCGGTTGCGCCAGCGGACTGGTGTGAAGGGACAGCACTGCCAGGCGTTGCACTATTCTTCGACGCTTTCCGCGTCGACGGCGGGCGGTTCTGTCTCGACGAACGACTTGTACACCTCGAGCAAGGCCCGCTTCTGGGCGTCGTTGAGTTCGGGCGCACTGCGGATCGATGCGACGAGATCGGACCGCTCCGATTCCTCATCGAGGATTCCTGCCTGCACGTAGAGCGTCTCGGCCGAGATGCTGAGCCCGCGGGCGATCTGCTGCAGGATCTCCGCGGATGGTTTGCGGAGTCCACGTTCGATCTGTGACAGGTAGGGGTTGGATATGCCCGCCACCTCCGAGAGCTTCCGGAGAGACATCTCGGCCATGCGTCTCTGCTCCCGTATGAACGAACCGAGATCATGTTTCTTCATGTCACTCATCGGATACACCCTCGCGCTGTGCCACTCCTCTACGTGCCGAGCACCGATTCGACGCTCGCCTCTCCGTCACGGTACCTGCGGCCGATCTCGGCCTGGATCCGATCGATCCGCTCGTGGAGGGCACGACGGTTCTTCGACAGGCTCTGCTCGAATCGAGAGATCCGGCCGAAGAGGTCGTCCAGGTCCTCGCGATCCAGATGCTGGAGTCCGCTGAGGACCGTCGGGGATGCGATTCGCCCGAGTTCATCCATCAGGATCGTGCCGACCTCGCCCGGCAGATCGACCCGAACGTCGGGCCGGGCACCGGGGCCGGCGGTTCGTGAGGTGTCGCTCAAGATGTCGGGGAGGTCGTAGAGGAGCCCGGCGACATCTTCACCGGTGCGGCGGCGAGCTTCGTGCACCACGATGTCGAGCCGACCCTGGGTCAATCTGCGGACCATCGAAACATCGCTCTCCACCGCAGCGCACTGCAATCGAAGCTCGCGCAGCTCGGCGAGATCCTCCGTGGCGATCTCGTCCAGAAGTTCAGCCGCCAGGAGCTCATCGATCAAGGGAGTCACGCCGTTCAGGCTACTGGATGGCCGTCCGGTACCGCTTGGCGCACGCTCGACCCGGGTGGAGCCCCTCGGCACCGGGTCAACCCGTGGCGATGGCCGGCAGGAGAACCAGCCACAAAGGGGCCGCCAGCATGGCCGAGTCGAGACGTCGCAGCCCCGGAGCGAAGGCCCCACCTCGGGGTAGAAGGGCCGACGCAACAAGTTGTCCGACCACACAGCTCAAGCCGGTGAGGACGGCGAACGCGGTCAGGCTTGCCTGTGTCAACGGTTCGGGTGGGATCAGACGTAGAGCGAACGCCGCCACCGCGACGCTGGCGAGCCCGGCGACAGGGCCTTCGACCGCGTTGGACGACCCGGTGCCGACCAGGAAGTCGGCGGCTTCGTACGCGGAGATGAGAATGAACAGAACGACGAACGAGCGGGGTTCGGAGACCGCGACGGCAACCAGCGCACCGGCGGCCAGGCCGATCGGGATCGTGCACCGGACCATGAGGGCTCCGAGTTCGAGTGCGGCCGACATGCTGTAGCTGCCGCCGTACCAGGCACCGACGAGGCCCGAGATCATCGCCACAACGATGGTTGCGAGGCCCAAACCGAAAGCGCCGCCCCAACCCCCGACCGCGACGAGCAGGGCCAGCACGGCGGCCGCAAAACGGAATGTCGCAACCGAGATCGTCTCGGACAAGCGGATCCTGGTCTCCGTCGCAGCGGGGTCGACCATCCAGGCATGACCGAGCTGGAAGGCCCCGGTTGTGACCGCGATCGAGACCGGGATGATCGTCAGCAATCCGTCGATCCAGGCGGCGCCGAGAACGCTCACGAACCAGAGGATCCCGAGGGTCAGCTTCGGCCCTTCGGTCCGGTACGGCACCGCATAGCGAAAGTTGTTCCACCGGTCTTCCCGTTGCGCGACGCGGCCGGCGACAGCTGCATTGCGGTGGGCCCGCCGGGCGACGCGACGATCGCGTTGGGGCTCGACGGGCGCGTCCGGCAGTCCGGCCGGCTCGTGGCGCGCCGCTGTCATCCTCCCGATACCGGTGGCAGCACGGCAACCTCGTCGTTGGGGCCAACCGACGTGGAACCGTTCGCGGGATCCCCGTTCACCCAGACGCGGGACGCCGCCACGACCGCGGCGAACGGTTCGCCGAACGTGGTCTCGGCATGGCGTAGGACCGATTCGACGGTGCCGTCGGGCACCTCGAGCCTGCCGGTCCCGGCAGCCTCCCGAGCTTGAGCAAACAGTCGAAGATGCGCCACGGTTTCTGAGTCTAGAGAGCCCATACTGCGCTCTCATGGTCACCTCGATGGTTCTTGTACGGCACGGACAGTCGACGTGGAACCTCACAGGGCGCTGGCAGGGTCAGGCCGACCCGCCGCTGAGCGATGTGGGGCGTCAGCAGACCCGCGTCGCCGCAACCGAGCTGGCTCGACGGTTCCCGGCGATCACGAAGGCGGTCACCTCCCCGCAGCTACGAGCCCTCGAAACCGCCGAACTGCTCCTGGCCCATTGGACCGGGGGGCCACCGCCCCGGGCCATCGGATCGGTGGACGAGCTTCGCGAGCGGTCGGTGGGTCCGTGGAGCGGCCTGACCGGTGCCGAGGTACGACAGCACTATCCCGGTTTCATCGAGACGGGACGGCGCCCCACCGGTTTCGAACTGGATGACGTCCTCTTCGACCGGGTTCATCGAGCTCTCACGCAGATCGCCCACGAACTCTCGGGATCGAACGTGATGGTCGTGAGCCACGGGGGGGTCATCAACACACTCGTGCATCGATTGACCGACGACACCGGACGGGTACCGAACCTTTCCGGCTGGACCGCACGCGTGACAGGAACATCGATCGACCTGCTCGACAGGTTCGACCTTCTCTCGGCCCGGGACCGGACCGGCGGCGACAGCATCCGAGCCTGAGCCCTCGAGGTTCATGGTCGACTGCGACGTCGACGCCCTGAGTCGAGGTCGTCCGCCGACCTTCAGGTGCTACGCGAGAGCGGCCAACGTCGCATCGATCCGATCGAGTTCGGCCACGAGCGCATCGAGATCGTCCATCGACGGGATCGGGTCCTCTGCGACGGCGGGAGCTGCGGACTCCACCGACGGCGGTCCGAGCGGAGAAGAATCGACAAGGTCCGGAGGCATGACCGTCGAGGGTAGTTCCGCGGCGGCGCTGAGTGGTGGCAGCGGCGCCTGTGGCGCGTGACACCGTGGGTCGATCGGCACGGGTGCACGCGACGACCGCCGTGGTCGCCGATCTAGGAACCGAGATTGACGGCCAACGGGAGGCGGGCGAAGGCGACCGAACGCGGCAGACCGTCAGGGACGACGAGGCTGACGACGAAGCCCGCTTCGACAACGAGCACTTCGC
>JAHEJO010000042.1 GCA_024638805.1 Acidimicrobiales bacterium | reverse complement strand
TGCACCGGACCGATCGATCGCACATGGAGTGGAAGCCCGCCCTGTTCCTGCCGAACTCCCTCGAGGAATCGCTCGGCCTTGGCGCATTCGTCATGAGCTATGCCGAGCACCTTCCAGATCCGCATGGCTTGTGATGGTGCGTCCGTGACCCGTAGGCGCGTCACGCGGTCGAGCACACGGTCACGCATCGATCCGTATCGAACCGGCCACCACTGGGGGAATGATCCGTCCTGATCCTGCACGCCGGCAAGCCACAGAGCGCCGCGTCGAGCAGCATTCGTGTAGACCGGTTCGTCGAGGATCGCGCCGGAAACGACCAGTCCTTCGAGGGCGTAGCAGTGCGGGTGGAGTCGGGTGCTCGGTGTGCTGCCGTTGATGCGCAGTCGTCCGTCGTCCGCCTGGAGCGTCAGCGCCCAGTCGAGCAACGAGCGGGCCGTGCGCTCATAGGACGATTCGCCGAGAGCAGCGGCTCCTTTCAGGAGCGGAATCGCCAGTTTGGTGAGATGCATGGACTGCCGGAGATGCCACTGGTACCGATCGCTGCGGCGTTGTGCCGGAGCCGGCACAACCGACGGGAACGTCCCGTCGGTGAAAGCCGATGCCAGCCACTCCAGGCTGCGACCGGCGTGGAAGATCCAACGATCCCGGTGGGTCTGGTCGTGTTCGGCGAGGGTGAGGAGACCGTCGATCAGGATCCCGGTATCGAAGGTGTAGTAGGTGCTTCGGTCCACGCCGGGGACCGCAGGATCGCTGATCCCGAGCATGTACTCAGCGGCCGACCGCGCTCGGTCCAGGTACTTGGCGTCCTGTGTTCCGGCATAGAGCAACGCTGCAACGGTGATGGCGTAGGCGGTGATCTCCGGGTAGACCTCCGACGGCCGGCCATCCTCGACGGACGTGGCGTAGGCGCCGTTCCCGACGTGGATGGGTGAATCCATGAACCATCGTTCGAGTTCGACCTGAATCGGATCGGAGGTGGTGATCATGCTGCGACTTCCTCGGTTGCTAGCTCGATCCCCTGATCACCGAGGAGGACCTCGGCTATCCGCTCCGCCGCATGTCCGTCGCCGTAGGGATTGGGGATGGCTGAGATCATTCGGTACATGTCGGCGTCCTCCAGCAGCTGGTGGACCTCCGCAGAGATCCTGGAAGCAGAGGTCCCGACCAGGGTTGCTGTTCCGGCAGCTACGGCCTCGGGTCGCTCTGTCGCGTCCCGCATGACCAGTACCGGCTTGCCGAGGCTCGGCGCCTCTTCCTGAACACCGCCGCTGTCGGTCAGGATGATTCTCGATCGATCCAACAGACGGACGAAGGGCATGTACGAGACGGGGTCGATCAAGGTGACGTTCCGCACCCCCGACAGCAGGCGGACGACGGGCTCCTGCACGTTCGGATTGGGATGGACGGGGAACACGATCTGGACGTCCGGCCGCTCGGCGATCCGACGAATGGCGGTGCAGATCTCGACAAAAGGAGCACCGAAATTCTCGCGGCGGTGCGCCGTGACGAGGATGAGCGAGCGATTCGGGTCGATCAAGCGATCCATGGCGGCCGCTTCGGAGTGGCGTTCGGTCTCCAGTCGTCGGACCGTGTGGAGGAGGGCGTCGACGACTGTGTTGCCGGTGACGAAGATGCTGTCGTGCGGCACGCCTTCCGAGATCAGATTCTCACGGGCCAGATCGGTCGGCGCGAAGTGGAGATCGGCGATGCGGCCGGTCAGTTGGCGGTTGATTTCCTCGGGGAAAGGGGAGCGTTTCTGGTGCGTACGCAGTCCAGCCTCGACATGTCCCACGCGAGCCCCGTGGTAGTACGCAGCGAGGCTCGCCGCGAACGACGTTGTCGTATCACCGTGCACGAGCACCCAGTCGGGCTGCGAGACCTCGAGCACGGTCCTCAACTCGCTGATCACGCCGGCCGTGAGATCGAAGAGGTTCTGCCCAGCCTTCATCAGGTCCAGGTCGTACTCAGGTGTGAGACCGAACAGCTCCAGGACCTGGTCCAGCATCTCGCGATGCTGAGCCGTGACGCAGAGCTCCACGCGCAGCTGCCTCGGGAAACGACGGAGTCGGTGAATCACCGGCGCCATCTTGATCGCTTCTGGTCGGGTGCCGACCACGACCAGGACGCGTCTCATCGTTGATCCCCACCGGTGACAGCGGTGACAGTGCGCCGAATCTTCGGCTCCTCGTGGGCCCAGTTGTAGCGGGTTTCGATCGCATAACGCCCGTTCTTCCTGAGCTGGCGAACGTGCTCGGCATCGAGCGCCGCGATGGCGCGCAGCCGGTCTGCCATCGGACCGGGATCGGACGGGATCACGTAGCCGCACTCGGTGCTCCGCACGATCTCACGGATCGGTTTGAGGTCGGTGGTCAGCACCGGAAGCCCGGCGGCCATGTAGTCGAACAGTTTGTTCGGGATCGTTGTCTGGCACAGTTCGCAGTCGACGTGGGGGATGATCCCGAAGTCGCCTTCCATCAGGTAGTCGTACCGTTCGTCGGAATCGATCCAGCCGGTGAACTGGACCTTGTCGCCGACACCAAGGTCGTCGGCCAGATCCTCGAGATCGCGACGCGCCGGTCCGTCGCCAATGACGAGGAGTCGGATCTGCATGCCGGAGCTGTCGGCGCTGGCATGGGCGATCGCTTTCACGATGCTGTCGAGGCCGCGGATTTCATCGACGATCCCGAGGAAGACAAGGGTGAGCTGACCGGCAGCGCCGACGGTCTCCTCGGGCCGGTATTCGAACAGCTTGGCGGCAACTTCGATCGCCGGCACGTTCCCCACGACGCTGATGCGTTCCGGGTCCACTCCGTAGTCGGTGATCAGTCGCCGCCGGTTCTCTTCCGCTACCGCCCACACATGTCCGGCCCGTCGGGCGGTGAATCGTTCGAAGAAGCGTTCTATGGCCGGCGTCCTCGTGAAGTAGTCCTGCAGCTTGGCACGCCCTTGGATTTCGGCGAGTGCAGGGAAGTTCTCACTCAGGTCGGTGATGACCGGAACCGAGAGCAGCCGCCCGGCAAGAATCGACGGCGGCGCAAGCCGCAGGTTCCTGACGATGATGACGTCGATCCCCAGCGATCGGCACTTCCACCAGATCCACACCAGCCACACCGGGTTGTACGCGACGTGGAGGGTGAGAACGGTGTTCAGCGCTGGGATCCGGGACAGGAGGCAGATCCGATGGATCGTGACATTGCCGACCCGGCTGACCGAGGGCAGATCTGGCTCCCATCGCGAGAGGACATGGACCTCGTGGCCGTCAGCGACAAGGGTTTCGCTGATCTTCTTCAGTCGAATCTCTTCCGCGTGGGGATAGGCGAACTGAGAGATGAGGGCTGCCCGCACAGAAGCCCAAGGTAGAACCGCTGACGATTTCTCACCTGAGACGGCTGGACTAGCTCGATGGGTCGACCGCCCCATCCGGCTGCGTTGCCGGCGATGCCGGCTCGACCACGATGTCCCAGCGATGGAACGGTCGTGGGGGGACGGTCTGTTCGCCAGAGCGTGGCGGCTCGGCCGGTCAGCCGAACGTGATGAGCTGGCGGGCCACGATGCCGGTCTTCAACCGGGCGAACCCGTCGTTGATGTCCTCTAAGGCCATCGTGCCACTGATCATCTCGTCGAGATTCAGTCGACCATCGAGATACATATCCACGTACCGGGGCATGTCGGTCCGGAACCGGGTGGAGCCCATGTTGGAGCCGGCCAGTGTCTTCTCGTTTGTGAGTTCGACCCCGTGGACCTCCACCATCGTGCCGATGGGGATCAAGCCGATCACCGTTGCCTGACCACCGGCGCGGAGCATCCGAAAGGCCTGTTCGGCCGTCTGTTTCAGACCGACGGCCTCGAAGGTGAACCGGGCCCCTCCGCCGGTGAGCTCTTTGACCGCTGCAACCGGATCCTCCGACGATGCGTTGACGACATCGGTGGCTCCCAACGATTGGGCGAGCTCCAGTTTGGAGGTGTGCATGTCGACCGCGATGATCCGGTTGGCGCCGGCGATTCTCGCTCCCTGGACCGCCGACAGGCCGATGCCGCCGCAGCCGATGACCACGACGTCGGAACCGGGATCGACCCGGGCGGTGCGGAAGATGGCGCCGAGACCGGTGGTCACACCGCAGCCGACGAGCGCCGCCTTCTCCAGTGGCATGTCGGGCCTGATCTTCACCAGGGCGTGCTCGTGCACGAGGAGTTGTTCGGCAAACGACGAGCAGTGAAGGAACTGGTGGAGGGCCTCATCGCCTCGGGACAGGCGGGAGGGCTCGCCGGGGCGGCGGACGAGATCGGCGCCTTTGCGCTGGCATCGGGCGGGATGCCCGCCCAAGCAGTCCTCGCAGTGCCCACAGAAGGCGGCGAGACAGGTGATCACGTGGTCGCCCGGTCCGACGTAGTCGACCATCGAGCCCACCGCTTCGACCACGCCGGCGGACTCATGACCCAACACCGCCGGGACGGCGGTTGTGTACGTACCTTCCATGAAGTGAAGATCGCTATGGCACAGGCCGGCGGCCACCGTTCGGACGAGTACTTCGCGGGGCCCGGGCGCATCGATCGACACATCCTCGATGCGCAGCGAACCGGGGATTTCGTTCAGAACGGCAGCCTTCATGGCCAGAGCGTAACCACTCGATCAGGAGGGCGCTTTCCACCGCGCCGACGCTGCTCGACTGATCTCGAGGGCGGGCACGCCGAGCGCCCGGGCCGCGGCCGCGACGTCGTCGTATTCGGGTTTGGATCCGTGGGGTCCGACCTTCATCCTGATCGTGTGACCCTGAACAACGACGGACTCGACCCGACGCGGGGCCACGAACCGGTGGACCCACGATTGGCGGACCCCCAGAGTTGCCGTCTCGGCCATCATCACCGCTCCCAGCCGTTGCGCGTCGCCGGGGTGGCAGAGAGCGTTGAGTGAAAAGGCAGGACGACCCTTCTTCATCACGATCGGGGTGATCCAGGCGTCGGCCGCACCGGCATCGAGCAGGCTCTGGACGGCATGGGCAACGAGCTCGGAGGTGAGGTCGTCGAGATTCGTGGACAGTTCGACCATGGTTGCCCCCTCACTCCGATGGTGGGGATCGATCAGCAGCGCCGTCACCACGTTGGGGTAGTCGAGCGGGTCCCGGACCCCTGCGCCACGGCCGGAGGCGATCAACCGTCCGGCCGGCGGGGCGGCGGAGAAGCCACCGGCCATCGTGGTCAGGATGGCTGCACCGGTGGGTGTCACCGTCTCCGCCTCGACAGGGAGCGGGCGAATCGTCTGGCCGACGAGGAGTTCGGCCACCGCCGGCACCGGCAAGGGGAGCGCACCGTGGCTGGAGGCGACCGTCCCGTGACCGAGACCGAACGTTCCGACGGTGATCTTCGGCGATCCCAGCGAATGCCAGCCGAGCCAACCGCCGACGACGTCAGCGATCGCATCGTCAGCCCCGACCTCGTGGAACCGGACCTCGTCGATCCGGACGCCGTGAATGCGCGACTCGATCTCGCCGAGCCGCCGGAAGGTCGTGCGGGCGCCGTCGGACACGGTCGGGGGGAGTGAAGCCTCGGCCAGCATGCGATCGATCGTGCTCCACGGTCGATGACGCTCCACCTGGGACGGCACGGTGACCACGGCGCGGCTCGCGGACAGACCGCAGCGTATGGCTGATTCGAACGACAGGCTGACGCCGGGCAGATGCAGGCCGGCCAGCTGGGCGGAGACAGACGTTGCATCGGCACCGATCGAGACGAGAGCGCCGAGGATCATGTCGCCCGAAACGCCGAAGGTGGGGTCGAGCCACAGGTGGTCCAGCCGGGCGCCCGCGACGCTCATCTCTGAAGGATGCGATGGACGGCGCAGGCGGCCCCGTAGCCGTTGTCGATGCCGACTACCGAAATCCCGGGTGCACAGCTAGAGAGCATCGTGAGCAGCGCACTGATCCCTTCGAAGGACGCTCCGTAGCCGACCGATGTCGGCACGGCAACGATCGGATGGGGGACAAGGCCGGCCAGAACGGTGGGCAGGGCACCCTCCATGCCCGCGATTGCGATGATCGCGTCCGCATCCTCGAGACTCTCGATAGCCGACTGAAGGCGATGGACGCCGGCCACCCCGACGTCGGTGGTTCGGCTGGCCGTGTGACCCATCGCCACGAGGGTCAACTCCGCTTCGGCAGCGATCGGGGTGTCGGAGGTCCCGGCGCTCACGATCGCAACCTCACCGCCGGTCGGTTGGCGCGGCCGCCATACCATGGTGGTCGCTTCTGCAATGTCGGGTCGGAGGGAGATCAGCTTGCTACGTTGTTCGTCGGTGATGCGGGTGGCGACCACGGCATCGCTCGTCGCCTCGATGAGCTGGGTGACGGCGCCGACGCACTGATCGACCGTCTTGAACTGGCACAGCACGGCTTCGGGCATGCCGATCCGCTCGGTCCGCAACGTGTCGAGACGCAGGTCAGGCGAGGGCGTCATTGAGATTGCCCGACCGCAGACCGGCGAGATCCAGGGTTGCATAGCGATAGCCGGCCGACAGTACGCCGGCATGGATCTTGTCCGCCAGCTCGATCGCTCTCGGCAGGTCGGCTGTTGGTACCTCGATGCGGGCGGTGTCGCCGTAGTGGCGTACGCGGACATCCCGGAAACCCAATCGACGGATCGAGCGTTCCGCCCGATCGACACGGGTGAGGAGTGCAACGGTCACGCCCGTGCCGTATGGGATCCTGCTCGACAGGCACGGCATGGCAGGCCGGTCCCACACGTCGAGCCCCCACGATCTGGCCACCGTGCGAACGTCGGACTTGGTGAGCCCGGCTGTGACCAGCGGAAAGACCGCACCGCGCTGTCGGGCAGCTTCCTGGCCCGGTCGGTGATCGCCGAGGTCGTCGGTGTTCACACCCAATGCGATCCTGGTGTCGTCGTCTGCGATCGGTTCGACCGCATCCATGAGTGCCGACTTGCACCAGAAACACCGGTCACCAGCGTTGCGGCGATAGCGCTCGTCGGTCAACTCTTCCGTGGCGACGGTGGTCCAGGGGATGTCCCATCGAGTCGTCACTGCGTCACAGTGCTCGGCTTCGCCCTCGGCGAGTGACGCCGAGTCGGCGGTCACCGCCAGGACTCCGTTGCGTCCCAGGACCTTTCGAGCGGCCACCGCAAGCAGTGACGAGTCGACGCCGCCGGAGAATGCCACGATCAGTCTCGGGTATTCGGCAACTGTGGCGAACAACGCCCGCTCGGCTGAACTCACCGCTCCGATGGTATCGGTGCACGACGAAGGAGGAGTAACAAATGGAAACTGGCCCGGTCCAGCACATACTGACTCGTGGCAACGAATGAACCTGTGGGCGCGGTCGACATCGAACGCATCGAGCGAGCGGTCAGAGAGATTCTGATCTCGGTCGGGGAGAACCCCGACCGGGACGGCCTACGCGACACGCCGACACGGGTGGCAGGAGCGTACGCCGAGATCCTGGGCGGTTATCGGGACGACCCGACCCGGCACCTCGAACGCCAGTTCGAGGTCGACCACAACGAAATGGTCATCGTTCGCGATATCCCGTTCGCTTCGCTGTGCGAGCATCACATGCTGCCGTTCATCGGTCGTGCCCATGTTGCGTACATCCCCGGAAAGGGCGGCAGGGTCTGTGGTCTGTCGAAGCTGGCACGGCTCGTCGATGGATTCGCCCGCCGCCTACAAGTGCAGGAGCGGCTCAACATGCAGGTGGCCGATGCGCTCGTGGATCGCCTCGACGCGTCGGGTGCGATCGTGGTGATGGAGGCCGAGCACCTTTGCATGTCGATGCGGGGCGTTCGGAAGCCCGGCGCGATGACGACGACGTCGGCGGTCCGCGGCAGTCTTCGACGCAATCCCGCCTCGCGGGCCGAGGCGCTGAGCCTGATCGGCGGAACTCTCGGCGGCTCCTAACCCGGCACCTGCGTCCTAGCCGGCGACGCTCCTGCCTCTGCGTCGACACCCCGAACATTGCTGACCCGGCATTAGATCGCCAGTAGCGTCTCACCGTCGAGGGCTCGTTGCGCCATCACGGCCAGGACGGTCCAATACCCGTCCGACCCCTCGACAAGGTCGCGCTGACGGATCGTGGTCGGCGTCGCCGTGCCCGGATCGGAGGCTGCGCACGCGATCGTCGGGACCGATCGCCGTGCATCGGCGAGAATCGTGAGCAGATGCTGCGCCTCGATCTCGACGAGTCCATCGACTTCGCCGAGCGCAGGGCGGTAGGCGGTCAGAGGGCGATCATCGAGTACGAAGCACAGGTGGACCATCTCGCGGTTGGCCCCTTCGCCGTTGTCGTCGGCGAGTAACCGGGTGCCCAGTGGAATCAGTTCACGAGGATCCACGACGACGCCGAGTTCTTCTTCGATCTCGCGCACGCCGTCGCCAGGACCTTCCCCGGTGGCGAGGTGTCCGGTGACGGAGAGATCGAGCTGGAGAGGAAACGCCACCTTGTGTGCGCCCCTTCGTTGCAGGATGACCGAACGGGCCGAAGGTCGGAGTACGAGGCAGTGGAACACCTGATGCCAGAGTCCGTGAGAGTGAACCTCGTCGCGGGGCCTGGTGTCGAGCACCGCACCCGACGCTGGGCTCACCACGTCGAGCTGCTCCACGTTTCCAGGTTAGGCCCTGTCGTTCGTGCCTCACCGAACCTAGCTGTTCACATCGAGTGAGCCAATGAGTGGACGGCCATCGACGTTGATCAACAGACAGATGGTGCTGTGGAGCCCGTCGTCCCAGCCCTCGCGCACCGGGCTGATTCCCGTGACGTCGTAAGGCGAGTCCCAGAAGTTCTGGCCGATGTAGGTCTCGACCCGGTCGAGGCACGCATCGAGCGACCGATCCTCGACCTCACCCTCACCCGGCCACGGTTCGTTCTCTCCCGTGGCGATGTTCACCACCGCGAAGACTTCCATGTCATGGGGTTGTCCGCAGTCGATCTTCTCGACATCGTTGAGCGGCTCATCGCCTGGGTCCTGAACGCATTGTCCCGGCGAGACGTCGTCGAGTCCGACGTCGTTTCGTTGGCTGAACGCCACGACACCGGCGATCACCAGTCCCACGGCGATCAATCCGACACGGATCTGGCGGTCGAGACCACCCCCCATGAATCGGCTGGCCTGAGCTATCGGAGAAGGGTTGGCTCCACCGCTCACCTGCGCTGCTGGGGTGATTTCAGAGGATTCGGCGCCAGGAGTCGAGGAAGGCGGGTCCTGTTGCATGCAGGGGTCTACGGCGTGAACGGCCATCGAGCTGTAGCTGGTGGAGGGTATTGCTGACATGAGCTTGGGTCGTCGTGGGATCGGGTGTCGCCTCCGATGGACGAAGCGAACATATGTTCGATACGTTGGTCAACCTATGGGATGGATGAATCCACCGGTTCCATGGTCCGATCTCGAGCGTGTGCTGTCGGATCGACCACTGCACAAAGAGGACTTCCCCTCATGGGCCAACGGCGGTGACAGTCCGGCATGGGGCAGGAAACGTGGCGCATATGAATCGTCGATCACCCGTATCGACGGTGCTGTCCCTTACGCAGAGTTGCACTGCCATTCCAGTTTCAGCTTCCTCGACGGTGCATCGGATCCCGAGGACCTGGTCGAGGAGGCAGCCCGTCTGGGGCTCGAAGCGCTCGCCATCACCGACCACGACGGTTTCTACGCCGTGCCACGATTCGCCGAGGCGGCTCGTGCGGTTGGTCTGCGAACCGTCTTCGGTGCCGAACTCACACTCGGCTGCCCCCGCCCTTCGAAATCCGGAGCGGTTCCCGAGCCCGATCCCCACGGGACCCACCTGCTCGTTCTCGCCAAGGATCCGATCGGGTATGCCGCACTGGCCCGGGTGATCAGCGAGTCACAGCTCGCTGGTGAAAAGACCGCTCCCAACATGGAATTCGGCGACATCGATCGGTGGTTGTGTCCCGGCGAAGCCAACCACCTCCTCGTCCTCACGGGATGCCGCAAGGGGATGGTCCCAGCCGCACTGGAGTCCGAAGGGCCGGCGGCGGCCGACCGTGAACTCGCTCACCTGACCGACATGTTCGGGAATGACAATGTGGTCGTGGAACTGTGGGACCACGGTTCCCCGTTGGACTCGGCTCGCAACGATGCGCTCGTCCGGCTGGCCGGTCGTCGCAATTTGCAGATCGTTGCCACCAACAACGTCCATTACGCCACCCCTCGAAAGCATCGTCTTGCAGCTGCGATGGCGGCGATACGGGCTCGCTCGACCCTCGACGAAATGGCTGGATGGTTCGCCCCATCAGCCGGTGCCAACCTCAGGTCCGGCGTCGAGCAGGCCCGTCGTTTCGCTCGGTACCCGGGGGTCGTGGAAACGGCGGCGGAGATCGGTCGCACGTGTGCGTTCGACCTGAAGCTGGTGGCCCCGAAGTTACCCCCCTACCCCACGCCGGAAGGAATGAACGAGATGGCCCTCCTTCGCCATCTGGTCGAGGAAGCGGGTGTGCATCGTTACGGCCCCCGCCATGACGAGTTCGTTCCAGCAGCGTGGAAACAACTCGATCATGAACTCGATCTGATCGAACATCTGGGTTTCCCCGGCTATTTCCTCGTGGTGTGGGACATTGTCGAGTTCTGCCGAAAATCCGACATCTTCTGTCAGGGAAGGGGAAGTGCCGCCAACTCAGCGGTCTGTTACGTGCTCGGCATCACCAAGGCCGACGCCGTCAGCTTGGGTCTGTTGTTCGAACGGTTTCTGGCTCCAGAGCGCGATGGTCCTCCCGACATCGATCTGGACATCGAATCGGATCGTCGGGAAGAAGCCATCCAGTACGTCTACGAAAAGCACGGTCGCCGCCACGCCGCACAAGTAGCAAATGTCATCACCTACCGTTCGAGGTCTGCGGTACGAGACGCCGCCAAAGCTCTGGGCTACGCCTCCGGTCAGCAGGATGCGTTCTCCAAAGGTATCGACCAGTGGTCCGTACTGAAGCGACAATTCCATGCCCCAGCCGGCTCCAACGAACCGCACGTGCCCCGCCGATCGATCTCCAACGGCTACACCAACGGACCGACCTCGGAACCCCGTCGAGGTGTCGAAACCCCCGAACTGCCCGACGATGTGATGGAACTGGCGATGGAGTTCGAGCATCTTCCCCGCCATCTGGGTATTCATTCCGGCGGGATGGTCATGTGCGATCGACCCGTGATCGAGGTGTGTCCGGTCGAGTGGGCTCGTATGAAGGACAGGACCGTTCTCCAGTGGGACAAGGACGATTGTGCCATCGCAGGACTGGTGAAGTTCGATCTGCTCGGGCTCGGCATGCTCAGCGCCCTTCACTATTCGATCGACCTGATCGAACAACACCATGGGACACGTGTCGACCTCTCCGCCATCCCCCAGGAGGACGAGGTCTACGAGATGCTGTGTCGAGCTGATTCGGTCGGAGTATTCCAGGTCGAGTCTCGGGCTCAGATGAGCACACTGCCCCGTCTCAAGCCCCGCAACTTCTACGACCTCGTCGTCGAGATAGCACTGATTCGTCCCGGCCCGATTCAGGGCGGGTCGGTTCACCCTTACATCCGAAGACGGAATGGGGAAGAACCGGTCACCTATCTTCATCCCCTCCTCAAGCCGGCTCTGGAGAAGACGCTGGGAATCCCCCTCTTCCAGGAGCAGCTGATGCAGATGGCGATCGACGTGGCCGGGTTCAGCCCCTCCGAGGCTGACGAGCTACGACGGGCGATGGGTTCGAAGCGCAGTGTGACGCGGATGCAACGTTTGCAGAGCCGCTTGTACGAAGGAATGGGTGAACGGGGAGTGGAGCCCGACATCCAGGAACAGATCTGGACCAAACTCGTCGCCTTCGCCAATTACGGTTTCCCCGAGAGTCACTCGATTTCATTCGCTTATCTGGTCTACGCGTCGAGTTGGATCAAACTCCACTATCCAGCGGCATTCTGCGCAGCTCTCCTGAACGCCCAGCCGATGGGCTTCTACTCGCCCCATTCTCTGGTTCAGGACGCCCGACGCCATGGTGTTCCCACCATGGGCCCCGACATCAACCTTTCCGGAGCTGATGCTGATCTGGTGTCCCCGGTGACGGGGTCGGAGGCGCCGAAACATCTCAGCGCTCTGGGTCAAGGAACCTGGCCTCACCATTTCGATCACGGTTGGTCGGTTCGGCTCGGAGTGTCATCGGTGCGTGGTGTGGGCGATGAGTTGGCAGAAGCGATCGCCACCAACCGGCCGTATTCGTCGCTCGAGGAGGTTGTTCGCCGAACCGGAGCCAGCAAGGAGCAGATGGAGACGATGGCCACTGCCGGCTGTTTCGATTCCCTCAGCACCGCACGTCGACAGGCCCTTTGGACCGCTGGAGCGGTGGCGGCTGCGCATCGGCCGAACACACTCCCCGGCATTGTCACCGGCACCCACGCTCCACAACTGCCGGGAATGAGCGATCGCGAAGAAGCGCTCGCCGACCTGTGGTCCACCGGGGTGGCCCCCGAGGGACATCCGACGGTTTTCGTAAGACCGGATCTGGACCGAATCGGGGCGTTGAGCGCAGTCGAACTGGCACTGGTCGAACACGGAACGAAGGTGGTGGTCGGGGGCGTGGTGACCCACCGCCAGAGACCGGCCACCGCATCGGGGGTGACCTTCATGAGCCTCGAGGACGAGACGGGTCTGATGAATGTGGTGGTGAGCGTTGGCTGTTGGGCCCGCTACCGCCGGGTGGCCCGCAACAATCCCGCTCTGTTGATCAAAGGTCGTCTGGAACGAACCGAAACAGGAGGAACACCGGTGGTGAATGTGGTGGCCGAGCGGATGGAACCCCTCGTTCTCGGCACAGCCTCGATGGCCCGAGATTTCCGTTGAGGCGCTACCGTCGCCCCAATGGGGATCTTACGACCTTCTGAGACCGGCCGGCTCCGAGCCCTTGGCCGGATCGGCGACATCGTGTTGGTGAGCGGCGTTGTCCTTCGGTTCGCCAACCGGCGAGGCTGGGTCAGCGACGAGCTGACCACCAAATTGGGAGCACCCAGCAGCAGTGGGGGCGCCGGGGTGTCGATCAGCGAGGTGGCTCTTGCCGGGGCGGCAGCAGTTCGGCTTCTGAAATCGGTGCAACGGCGACGAGGCGCTTGACAGCACAGGCGCTCAGCCGGCCACCACCAGACCGATCGCCTCCCGAACCACACCGCTGGCGTTCGCCGAGGCGATCAACTGCAATGGTGCTGTGGAGAGGTCGCAACCGGTCGAGCAGGTGTAGGTGAGGTCGTACACGATTTCGGCGGTCACGTCGACCTCGCCGGGCTCGTCGAATCGAATCGAACAATCGGGCACATCGTCGTACACCAACTCATCCATCGTCGGCAACGGCCAATCGCAGCGGGTGAACGCAGTATCCGCATCGATGACCGTGGCCCTGAGTGAGCCGGTTGCTGTGATGGTGAGCGGCCCTGCCGACGCTGATCCGGTCACGGTCTGGTCCGGGGTCGGAATGAACGTGAATCCGACGGGCAGGTTTGTCAGGAACGGCCGATCGTCCGAGCCGCTGGGGGCGGTGCGGATCGTGGTCGGTCCAACCGTGACCGCCGCGGCGGCGTGTTCGGCCAGCTGGGAGGTATCCACCGGGACGGTCTGGCCGGGAGCCCACACCGTCGCGCGGCTGCCGCCGGTGAATCGTGTCCACGAGTCGACCGGGCAAACCCCGACCCACCAGCGGTCATTGGGAACAAACCGGTCGGCGTCGTAGGCACCGATAGTGGTGAACTCGCCGCCCCAACGTTGTGCGCCGACGAGGACGTCATTGACCTCGTCGCGCCCGAACAGATCGAATGTGCATGCGGCATAGGGGTTGTCGTTCCGAGCCGGCGACCGTCTGCCCGAGCTGTAGCGGACGTCGATGTGCAGTTCGCTCTGGGTCGGCGCGTCGATGTCGTAGCTCGAGCTCTCCTGCGCATCGGCCCGAGGGGAGACGACGAGCAGGGCGAGCAACAGGGCTGCGACAGTCCCGACCCGGGTGAGCGACCGTGACCCCAAGCGGCTCCGTCTCGCACCCATCGAGATGAATCTCACTTGGTTCTCTCCAAGAGTGTCAGGTCAACCCGGGTCGGAACTGGGTCTGCACCATACTCTAAGTGAGTGCTCGCCACTCAGTGAAGGGGAATTCTTCCTGAGGGGGTGTCCCGTTAGCCTGAGCAGGTGGTTGCGGGCCCGTTCAATGAAGACGCGGTGCCCATCCACCACGCATCCACGGTCCTTCTGCTCGACGACCGCCCGGATCTCGAGGTTCTGATGGTCAAACGTACGAGTCGGGTCGCCTTCGCTCCCGCGGCCTGGGTTTTTCCCGGGGGCCGCGTCGACGCTGCCGATCGTGATCCGAGGTTGTGGGCCGCGTGCGACTCGATGTCCGACGGCGAGGCGTCACGCCGGCTGGGCCTCGCCGAGGGGGGACTTGCCTGGTGGGTGGCCGTTGTTCGAGAGGCCCTCGAAGAAGCCGCAGTGCTCCTCGGTGACTGCGGAAGCGCCGACCTCGACGACGTGGCCGATCGTCTCCGCGCCGATCCGTCGTCGTTTGCCGACCTCGTTGACCGTCATCGCATCCGTTTCGATTGTGCGCTCATTCAGGAGGTCGCCCGCTTCGTGACCCCACCCGGGCCGCCCCGCCGGTTCGACGCCCGCTTCTTCGTGGCCAGGATGCCGGACGGACAGAACCCTGTGCACGACGACGGTGAGGTGGTGGCCACGACATGGATCCGTCCCCGCGACGCTCTCGAGCAGCACACGATCGGCGACTTCGCCATGATCTCGCCGCAGGTCAGAATGCTCGAAACCCTGGCCGAGTTCGCTTCGGTCGATCACGTGATGGAAGTCGCCACAGAGTGTCGCCCGTACCGCAAGGTGCGTGTCCTCGATCCCCACGGCCAGTACCGGGTCCTGCTGCCCGGTGACGTGGGATACGAGCGGGCTGACCCCGACGTCGAAAAAGGGCTCGTTCGGCTCTGGCTGGCGTAGTCAGCGCACCTGGTCAGGGTGCCTGGGCCGTGATGCGCATGAGAACGGTTGCCGAATCGATCGAGCGGGCCGCCAGTTCGTCCCAGGCCTCGTTGCCGGGCGCGCCCGGGGAGATCTCCGAGGGCTGATCGAGGGCGTACAAGCGGAATTGGAGATCACGACGGCCGGTCTGGAACCTCTCGAGACACGGATTGCCCCAGCCCGGCTGGCCGTAGTCATTGAGCGTCTCGAACGCACCGGTTGGTAGGTCGCCCTGGGCCAGCACGCCCGCCTGGGGATCCAGCCCGGCCATGAGCCACAGGAGAAGCGGGTTGGTCGGGTCGGTCTGATCACTCAGAGTGATCCCCAGCTCGACGGCTTGCGGGGGAGCGCCCGACCACTGGAACGCCGGGTGGAGGTTCTGACCGGCGCAGGTCACCAGCGCCGGCGCCTCGCCACCGGGATCGAAGTCGGGCGAGTTGATCGTCATGCCGTCGAGTCCCTCCGATTGGTCCGGGGCGGAGGTGGGCGGCAGCGGTCGGGTGGTGGTGGTCTGCCAGGGCTTGGGCGAGGCCAGCTCCTTGCCGTCGGCCACGCATGACGTGATGCCGCACAGCACCGCGATGGCCACCAACAGCGAACGAAGACCGGGCGGGAACATCGGTGACAAACTAGCCCGGCAGGAAGGGTCCGCCGGGATCGGTTGTGCTCTACGCTCACGTTTTGTGCCCGCCCGCAGATTCCGCTCGGTGGGGCGAGTACGCCTCACCGTCCCCCGGCTGCGCTGGCGTCCGCTGGGTGGCATCCTCGGTCCGGCCAAGGGTGATGCCGGACAGAGCCTGGCGGCGTTGGCGTTCAGTGCGGTGACGAGCGTCGTCGCCGGTCTGACGTTGGCCTCCCAGCAGGCGCGCTTCGACGAGCTACCCGGACTCCTGCTCTTCATTCCAGCTGCGATCGGCCTCCGCGGCAACGTGTTCGGACCCCTCGGCAGCCGCTTTTCCACCAACATTCAGATGGGCACGTTCAGCTGGAGCCTGCGTTCTGACACGGTGCTGGGGCAGAATCTCATCGCGGTTCTTGTCAACTCGTTGGCAGCCAGCCTGGGCATCTCGGTACTGGCGGAGCTGCTGGCCCTCTTCATCGGGAACGACCGAGTGAGCCCGATCGGGTTCAGCGACTTCGTGGTCGCCGGTGTGCTCGGCGGCGTGGTGGCCTCGATCGTGGTCCTGGGGTTCACCCTGGCTCTCGCCCTGGCCGCCGTCCGGTTGGATCTCGACCTCGACAACGTCGTCGCTCCGATGGTCACCGCTGCCTCGGACCTGATCACCCTGCCCGCTCTGGTGTTCTCCCTCGTCCTGGTTCGGCGAGGTAACACGACCATGCTCGTCGCCTCCGCGCTGACGATTGCCACGTTGGTGCTGTGCCTGTGGCTCTACCGCTCGGGGCTTCAGATGGCTCGCCGCATCGTTGGAGAGTCGCTTCCGGTCCTCATCGCCGCCGGCTCGTTGAGCCTTCTTGCCGGCGTCGCCATCGAAGCGGCCGAGGGTCGTCTGAGCTGGGTCCTCCTGGTCCTCCTGCCCGGATATCTCGGCACCGCCGGCGCCCTCGGCGGCATCCTTGCCAATCGGCTCTCGACTAAAGTGCACCTCGGTATCGTCCAGTTCAGCCTCGTTCCGACCAACGAGGCCCGGTCCGACATGGCGTTCACCGCCGCGTTGGCAGCACCCATCTTCGCGTTGCTGGCGGTGATCGTCGAGTTGACTGCAGCCGTCGCCGATCGGGGGAGCCCGGGTCTGTTCTCCCTCCTCCTCGTCGCAGTCACGGGCGGGCTGGCGGCCACGTTCGTGGTTCTGGCCGTGGCGTACTATGGGACGCTGGCAACGGTCCGTTTCGGTCTCGACCCGGACAACATCGGGATCCCACTCGTCACCGCGAGCCTCGATGTCGTCGGGGCGGTCACCCTCGTGGCCGCCGTTGTTTTCTGGGGGGTGGCGTGACCTGCTTCTTTTTTGGTAGTTATTCACGACGGCTGTTCCGCACTCGGACGCCGCAATATCGGAAGGTCGGGGAACGCCGCTAATGGATGGCCGAAACATGCGAGAGATGCTGGCCGAGGCGAAGGACACGAGCGAGCTGATGGTCGATCTCGCCTACGCCGCGCTGTATTTCAACGACCTCGACATGGCTGACGAGGTTTCGAGCCTCGAGGCCAAACTCAACCAGCTCGTCTACGACATGCGCGCCCTGTGCATCGTCGCCGTCCGCCACCCCAGAGAGGCCGAAGCGATGGCAGCGGTCCTCCAGGTGGTCGCCGCCGTCGAACGAATCGGCGACGACGCCGTGGACATCACCCGCATCGTGACCCGCAAGCTGGGTATTCCACCCGAGTTGCTCCACGACCTCTCCGTCGCCGAAGAGGTCAGTCATCGGCTCATGATCGCCCACGGTTCCAGCTTTGCCAACCGGCCCCTCAGCGCCTTCGAATTGCCCACCACCGTCGGGATGCGGGTGATGGCCATCCGTCGACACCGCAACTGGATCGTCGATCCCGCCGGCGATTTCGTGCTCATTCCCGATGATGTCCTGATCTTTCGCGGATCCCCCGACGCCATTCCCAGCCTCCGCCACCTCGCCGGCGCTCCCGAATGGCTGCCGCCGGTCATGGAGGAGCACACCACCCTCACCGATCTGGACCGGGCGATCGACACCCTGGTGGACATGAAGGACCTCTCCGAGATGGCGGTCGGACTGGCCTATTCCTCGCTCGTGCTCAGGGACCGAAGCCTCGCCGCCGAGGTCCGTCACCTCGAGGACAGGCTGGACGAGATGAACAACCGTCTCGAGCTCTGGGTCCTGCGCTCGGCCGGGGACAAGGCCGGCGACCCCGCCCAATTGAGAGGCCTCCTGCAGCTCGGGCGAGCCGCAGAGGATATCGGTGATCAGGCCCAGCAGATGGTGTGGCTCGTGGAGACGAGCACCGAACTCCATCCGGTTCTCGGAATGGCACTCGGCGATGCCGACGACGTTGTGTTCCGACTACCCATCGGAGCCGGGAGTCGGATGGATGGCGCAACACTGAAGTCGCTCACGCTGCCGGTTGAGCCTGGTTTCAACGTGTTGGCGGTCGAACGGGACGGCCGCTACCGGTACCGGCCTCACGGCACCGCTCGGCTCGAAGCCGGCGATCACATCCTGGCCAGCGGTCCCGAGGAAGGGCAGGAAGCACTTGCGGAGATGGCCGGGTGGAGAATGGTCGATGACGACGACGCCGGCGAGATCGAACTCGAGCCGCTCTAACACCGTCCTCACTCCTGGCGTCGTTCGGCTCGCTGTCGCTCGAACAATGCCGAGCGCGCCTCGTGCTGCCCGCCTCCGGCGGTCCAGCCTCACGCGGCTGGCACCGTCCTCACTCCTGGCGTCGTTCGGCTCGCTGTCGCCCGAACAGAGCCAGCGCTCGACTTGCCTAGTTGCGGGGCGGGGGTGGAGTGTTGCGGCGCGGCGGGGGATCGAGCGGTCGTTGGCTCGTGTGGGCGTCGGGATCCATCGCCGGTGGAAGGCTTGTGGCCACGGCCTTGCGAACGTGGGCCGTTGTGGGTGTGTCGGCCACCTCCGGCGGCGCCGGCAACGGTTTGCGGGTGCGTTCGGCCGTGGCAGGCGCCCTGGGTTCCAACGACGCCTCGCGCACCATCTCACTGATCCCGCCGATCGCTCCCATCGTCGAGCTCATTTCGGCCGGAAGGAAGATCTTGGTGGCCTGACCGTCGGCCATACGCTCCAGCGTCTCGAGATACTTGATGGCGATCACCCTGTCGTCGGTTCCGGCTTCTTGGATTGCCCGGTAGACCCGGTCGATTGCGTCGGCCTCACCCTCGGCCACGACCGACTGACGGTACCGTTCGGCTTCTGCTCTTAGCCTGGTCGCCTGCGCCTCGCCCTCGGCGTTGAGGACATCTTTCTGTTTGCGGCCTTCGGCGGACAGGATCGCTGCGGTCTTCTCGCCCTCGGCTCGAGTGACGGCCGCTTCCCGTGAACCCATGGCCTCGGTCACCACCGCGCGACGGGTGCGCTCGGCCTTCATCTGCTCGTGCATGGCATGCATCACGTCGGCCGGCGGGTCGATGCGCTGGATTTCCACGCGGACCACCCGCACCCCCCATTTGTCGGTGGCATCGTCGAGAATCTGCCGCAGCGCACTGTTCACTCGTTCACGTGACGTGAAGGCCTCGTCCAGGGTCATTTCCCCGATGACGTTGCGCAGGTTGGTCTGGGCGAGCTTGGTGACCGCCAATTGAAAATTGGAGATGTTGTACAGAAGCCGCTGGGGGTCGGTCGGCTCGAAGTACACCACGGCGTCGACCGCTGCGGTCACGTTGTCCTGTGTGATCACCTCTTGTGGCGGCACGTCGATGACCTGCTCGCGCATGTCGACCGCTCGGAGGCGATCGACGAACGGGATGATGAGGCGCAGGCCGGGGTTGACCGTCTCCTTGTACTTGCCTAGCCGTTCGACCACGCCCTTCTGAAACGGCTGGACGATCCGGACACCGGTTGCGACGATGACGGCGAAGATCAGAGCGATGACGACTAGAGTTCCGATGACGACTTCGAACATGGTTCTACCTTTCGCTGCCGTCTACGACGGCAGTTCCTTCATGGACTCGCTGAAGAAGTCCGGTTCCACAATCACGCGGTTGCCCCGCACCTCGAGAATCTTGACCGCCAGCCCGGCTTCGAGGGAACGGCCGTCGTGACTGACCGCGGTCCAGACTTCCCCACCGACCTTCACCTGTCCGGTGGTGTCGCCGGTACCGATGGCTCGGATCACCGTGGCCGAATGCCCCACCAGACGATCGGCCCCGAACCCCGACGGGTTGGGCAGATCGAGGTCGAGTTTGTTCACCAACGGCTTGAGTAGGAAGAACGAACCGCCGGAGACCACCGCGAAGACCAGCAGGCTGATGAGGAAGCTGGCGCCGGCAAAGCTGGCGAT
>JAHEJO010000041.1 GCA_024638805.1 Acidimicrobiales bacterium | reverse complement strand
GAGCGGGTTCGTGGCGGTGATCAGCCCCCGCTTCGGCGACATCTTCGCCAACAACGCCACGAAGAACGGTCTGGTTCCGGTCGTCCTCGGCACAGAGGAGGTGCGCACGCTGATGGACGCCGTTGAAGCTGACCCCGAGCTCGAGCTGACCATCGACGTCGGCAGACGGACCGTCGAAGCCCCAGCCATCGGTTTCACAGCCGACTTCCCACTGGATGAGTCCACACAGGAACGGTTCCTCCAGGGACTCGACGACATCAGCCTGACCCTCCGCCACCAGGACGCCATCGCCGCCTACGAAGCGACCCACTGAGGAGGGCCTGCACGGTCCGCAAATGGCGGCGCCGGGCGAATCCGCTTTGCCGGGAACCAGAACCTGCCGATGGTCGTCACATGGGTATGAGTCGATCACGAGCGTTTGTATCCGTCGCCCTCGCCCTGGGGCTCGGCGCCGCCAGCTGCGTCGCCGACGATCCCGAAGCGATCACCGACGGCACTCGAACCACCAATCTGACCGGCGACGAGATCATCCTCACCGCCGGACTCGAAACTGTCGGCGACTGCGACGCACTGCTCGCCCGACTGATCAACGAAGGCCTCGAACGAGTCGGACCCTACGGATTCGGCAGCGGGTACTTCTGGGGACCGGGAATCCTCGAGGGGGACAGGGACCTCGCCGCGGCCGGCGACGATAGCGCCGGCGGCCCGGCGACGACCGTCGTCGCCAGCGAACCCAGCCAGGGAGGCGCCGACGGGCAGGACGGATTCTCCCAGACCAACACCCAGGAGGTCGATGTCGACGAAGCCGACATCGTCAAGACCGACGGAACCCGGCTCATCGTTGTGGCCGAAGGCACGGTGCGAGTGCTCGACATCACCGGTTCCCAGCCCAGCCTCGTCCACACGATCGATATCGGTGATTTCGGTGGTGGCGAACTCTTCATCAACGGCGACCAGGCACTGCTCATGGGGACCAGCTGGTCACAGGTTCCGATCATGAGGGCCGACGCGGCCCGGTCGATCCGGCCCGAGGGCGAGGAAATCACCCGGATCACCACGATCGACCTGAACGACGGGACGGTGGGTCGGACGATCGAATTCGTCGGCCGATATCTCTCGGCCCGAGAGGCTGACGGCTCGGTGAGGGTGGTCATCGCCGCCGGCATGGGGAACTTCCCGTGGCTCTATCCCAGCAACCCCGGAGCCGAGGACGCGGCCATCGAGGCCAACAAAGACCTGCTCCGCAGGAGCACGATCGATGATTGGCTGCCCGCCTACCGGGTGGTGGAAGACGGCGACGCGGTCGAGTCCGGACTGCTCTTCGACTGCGACAGGACCCACCTCCCGATGGAGTTCGCCGGCTTCGGGAGCATCGGGATCCTCACCGTCGACGCCGACGCCGGCTTCACCGTGACCGATTCGGTGGGTGTGATCACCGACGGCCAGACCGTGTACGCCTCGACCGACCGGTTGACGGTCGCCACACCCCGCTATCCCGAATGGGATTTCGAAACCGGCCTGGTCAAGGACGGCGAGATCGCCAGAACCGCCTTGCACAACTTCGACATCACCGATCCGGTGCGGGCCACCTACATGGCATCAGGCCGAGTCGATGGCACGTTGTTGAACCAGTACAGCCTGAGCGAATACGACGGGTTCCTGAGGGTAGCTACAACCCGCCAGGTCGGGACCGACTGGAACGACACCGTGAGCGCGGTGGTCATTCTGGCCGAACGAGACGGAGCGCTGGTCGAGACCGGAAGGGTCGACGGGCTCGGCAAGGGCGAACAGATCTTCGCCGTCCGCTACCAGGGCGACCTGGCCTACGTCGTCACATTCAGGCAGACCGATCCGCTCTACGTGATCGATCTCAGCGACCCCGGTGCACCCAAGGCGCGGGGCGAACTCAAGATTCCGGGGTTCTCCAGCTACCTCCATCCGCTCGGCGAAGGTCTTCTCCTCGGCGTCGGACAGGACGCGACGGACCAGGGACGCACCACGGGTGCTCAGATGTCGCTCTTCGACGTGACCGATCCCGACAACCCCGTGCGGATCGACACACTCCCCCTCGGCAGCAAGAACAGCTCGTCGATCGTCCAGTGGGACGCAAGGGCATTCAACTACTGGTCACCGACCAACACCGCCATCGTGCCGGTCGAGTCCTGGGACGAACGCTCCGACCGCGACGGGAACACCGCCAAGGCCGTGCTGGTCCGGGTGGAGAATCGGTCGCTGATCGATGCCGGCTCGGTTCGTCATCCACCGACCAGGCAGTGCGAGGGCGTCTACTACACCGAGGACGTGGATGGCGTGGTAGCCGAGGAGCCACCGGCGACGACTGTGCCAGAACCGGCGGCCGATGAGGACCCACCGGAAACGACGACGATCCCGGTGCCGATCGACGCCGGCGGCGGGGTGGCGCCCATCGCGCCGGAGGAGTGGTGCTGGACGTGGACACCCCAGATCCTGCGCACGGTCGTCGCCGACGGGACCCTCTACACCGTCTCGACAGCCGGCGTCCACAGCTTCGACTTCGCCACCCTGACCCCCGGTGTGTGGGTCGATTTCTGACCTCAGGCCACGCTGATCAGGTCGACATCGATGATGCCGTCCTGACCGAGGAGGCGGCCGGCGAGCCCATCGCTGAAGCTGTCCTTGGTGGTGATCACCATGATCGCCGAGGCTGGGCTGTCGCTGCGGCCGACGTTCATCTCGTCGATGTTGATACCTTCCTCGCCCAGGATCGTCCCCACGCAGCCGATCATGCCGGGGCGGTCGTCGTTGCGGACCACCAGCATGTTCGTGGCCGGCGGAACATCGATCTTGTGATCGTCCAGCCTGACCACCCGCGGCTCGTTGCACAGCCCGAGCAGTGTGGCCGAAAGCGACCGCCCGCCTCCGGTGACGGTCAGCAAGCTCACGAAGTCCGACGGTTGGGCCTTGGAGATCACGTTCAGCTGGACGCCGACTTCTTCGAGCAGTGACCGGGCGTTCACGTAGCTGACCGGCTCACCGGTGAAGCGAAGGAGTCCCTTGGCGACCGAAAGGGTGAGGAGGCGGCTGTCGTACCCACCGAGTTCACCCTCCAGAATGACCACCACCCGTTCGGGCAGCTTGCCGACAAGACCAGCGAACAACGATCCCAGTTGCTCGGCCAACGCGAGGAACGGCTTGACCGTCCCGGGGACCTCACCGGCATCCACGTTGACGGCGAATGGTACGAAGTCACCCGACAGTGCCAAGATCACCTGTTCGGCGATCGTCACCCCGGCCCGATCCTGGGCTTCTCTCGTCGACGCGCCGAGATGAGGGGTCACGACCACATGAGGATGGTGGAAGAGGGGCGACTCGGTCATCGGCTCCGACGTGAAGACATCGAGGCCGGCCCCGGCGGCCTTGCCGCTCTGGAGTGCGTCGAGCAGTGCCACCTCGTCGACGATGCCGCCCCGGGCCACGTTGATCACGCGAACGCCGGTCTTGGCCTTGGCGAAGAAGTCGGACCCGATCAAGCCGATCGTCTCCGGTGTCCTGGCGACGTGCACGGTGACGATGTCGCTGTCCGCGGCAAGTTCATCGAGTTCGACGAGACGGACTCCGAACTTCTCGGCCCGTTCGGAGGATATGAACGGGTCGTAGCCGAGGAGATGCATCTCGAAGGCGCGGGCTCGCGCCGCGACGAGCGAACCGATCCGGCCGAGCCCGACGATGCCAAGGGTCTTGCCGCCGAGTTCCATCCCGGTCCACTTGCTTCGCTCCCAACGCCCGGCGACCAGGGCAGCATGCGCCTGGGCCGTGTTGCGGGCCTGGGCCAAGATCAGCGCCATCGTCTGCTCGGCTGCGCTGAGCACATTGGACAGGGGGGCGTTCACCACCATGATCCCGCGCGCGGTCGCTGCGTCGACGTCGACGTTGTCCAGGCCGACACCGGCCCGTCCGATGACCGACAACGCCGAACCCGCCTCGAGCATCACCGCGTCGACCTTGGTGGCGGAACGGACGATCAGTGCGTCAGCACCGGGCAGGATGGCACGAATCTCCGCCGGTGTGAGACCGGTCTGCACGTCGACGTCGTGGCCTGCCCGGCCGAGCAGTTCGAGTCCGGTCTGAGCCAGCTTTTCGGTGACGAGGATGCGCGCCATTTCCTCATGATCCCACCAGGCTGGTTCAATCCCTACCCATCGGGGAAAGTTGTCGATCCAGGTGGCGGATCTACCCGGTGACCAGGGCGGCGGCCGACGCTCGACCGCTGAGGAACGCTCCCTCCACTTTGGCACCGCCGAAGGCGTCACCGGCCAGCAGGACGGGCCGGCTGCACCCCCGCACGTCGATGTACCGGTCGGGATGGATCTGGCGGGGAGCCGCATAGCGCCACTTCTTGACCTGGAATTCCCGGACGCCGACCGGGCCGAGGAACCGGCCGATCTCAGGTTCGAGTCGGGAGCGGATCTCGACGTCGGGGAGCTGCCACATCGACGAGGACAGCCCGGGGTCGACGTGGAACGTCACCGCACTCCGGTCGGAGATTCCCTTGGTCCGGTTGTCGGCGACGAACGTGAAGGTCGGATCAGATGACAGCTGCCGTGCTCCGGCGGGTCCGAGACGCCCGTCGATCCCGCCGTCGGTGACGGCCAGGAGGGCGATGACCGGATCGTAGGAGATCGCTCGGGCCGCTTCCGGGACGGGCGAACCTCCGGATTCCAGCATGTCGATCGACTGGGGCACGGGTGAGGTGAGGACAGCGGCCGCCGCTTCGTCGGGTGGTCGAGAGCCTGCGGCGTAGGTCGCCGCGATCGCATCGCCCGTGTCGATCAACGAGTCGACCCGCTGATTCATCACGATCTCGGCACCCGCCCGACGCGCTGCCGATGCGAGGTGTTTGGCGAGGCCGGCCATGCCGCCGGCGGCTCGGTAGCGGGGGTGACCGTCGGGGTGATCGCCGAACCCGTTGGTCCAGACGCTCACGATCCCGTCGGCTGCCCACCATTCGACGGCTCGGCGAAACTCCTCGGAACGCACCGTGAAGAACTGAGCACCGTGATCCAGGGTGGCGACGCCGATTCGTCGGGTCGCCATTCGGCCTCCCACACCTCTGCCCTTGTCGACGACCAGCACCGAACGTCCGGCCTCGGCCAACGCCAGCGCCGCGGTGAGGCCCGTCATCCCCGCTCCGACGATCAGGATGTCATGCGCCCGAGCTTCCACGCCGGCACGGTAGCGAGCCTGCGGTGGGCGCCCCACGCCGAAGTGCGCACAGAACCCGTAACGTTCCATGAAGATGGTTGCGCTGACACTCAAAACCTCACCTGTACGTCACCCTGATTTCCTCGCATTTCCGTGGGCCACCCCCCTCGAGGACTGGCCCGACGACATGGCCGTTCGGCTTCCACGCGGCCGTCATCGCCACGTCGTCCGATTCATCGAGCACGACGGCAACTTCTTCGCCTTCAAAGAGATCAACCCGACCCTCGCGCACAGGGAGTTCGAGCTGCTCGAGTACCTCAAGGAGCAGGACCTGCCCGTCGTGGATCTCGTCGGCGTCGCCGACCAACGGATCGACGAGCAAGGGACGCCGCTCGACGCGATCCTCATCACCGAACACCTCCGGTACTCACTGCCCTACCTGCACCTCTTCGCCGGGCCCGGGGGCGACGGTCTCCACGACAGCCTGGTCGACGCATTGACGGTGTTGCTGTGCCGAATTCATCTCGTCGGCTTTTTCTGGGGGGACTGTTCCCTCGGCAACGCTCTGTTCCGCCGAGATGCGGGGGCACTCGTCGCCTACCTGGTCGACACCGAAACCGGAGCCCGCGAGATTCAGCTCACCGACGGCCAACGCACCCACGACCTCCAGATCGCCGTGGAGAACATCGTCGGTGGGTTGTTCGAGCTCGAAGCGATGGGAAGGCTACCCGAAGGAGTGGATCCGATCGAGGTCGTCGAATCACTCGAACGGCGCTATCACGATCTCTGGAGCGAATTGACCCGAACCGACGAACTCAACGGTGACGAGCTGTACCGGATCGCCGAACGGCTCGAGAGGTTGAACGACCTCGGTTTCGACACCGAACAGATGGAGATTCGCCAGACCGAGGGCGGTCGCCAACAGATTCGATTCCGACCGATGGTCGTCGAAGAGGGCCACCACCGGCGCGAACTCAAACGACTGACCGGGATCGACGCCCAGGAGAACCAGGCTCGCCGGCTTCTACGTGCGCTCCACGGGTACGGCGCCTGGTTGGCCGCCGAACCGGGGGGTCCGGGAACCGACATGCCCGAGGCGATCAAGGTGTACCGCTGGTTGACCGAGCGGTACCAGCCGACGATCGCCGCCACCCCCGACGGGCTGAGAGGAAAGCTCTCCGAGCCCGAGTTCTACGTCCAGGTCATGGAACACCTCTGGTATCTCTCGGAGAAGGCGGGTCACGACTACGGCCTCGTCAACGCCACCAACCACTACATCGACAACGTGCTCGCCGACCTGCCCGAGGAGGCAACCCTGCTGGCCGCCGTCGATCCGAGTATCGGCGGTCCGTCACGTCCCTAGCTCACGCGTCGAACCAGCTCACGGTGGCGGCGGCGACCGCATCGGGATCCTCCAGCGGTCCGAAGTGGGTCAGATCCATCTCGATCAGATGGAGGCGTTCTGAACGTGGCGCGACGGCTCTCGCCATGTCGCCGGGCCCCCGCGGGTCTGAGCCGACCACGAGTGCGTAGGGCATCGACACCCGGGCGGCCGCCTCGTCGGCCCCCGACGCCGCGTTCTGGTACACGAGCGACTCGGTTTCGGGGCGGCAGGCGATCGTGACCGTGCCGTCGTCGAGGTCGACGAAGCCGTGCTCCACGTAGCACAACAGCGCGTGGTGGTGCAGAACACTCAGCGGCGGTTTCGTGTGGTAGTTGACCATCGCCGCCTGCCGCGACGCAAAGTCGGCGCGCCGGAGTTTGGCCCCTCGGGACAATGGCGATTGCCGCAGGCCGCTGCTCCATGGGAGCAGGATCGGTTCGAAGGTCCAACCCGAGACGAAGCGAGCCGGGTTGTCCGCCGCCGCCAGTGCAATCGCAGCCCCTCCCATCGAATGACCCACGACCCGCACCGGCTCCTGCGGGCTGGCCGCATCGACCACCGCCATCAGATCGTCGGCGAGTGAACGCCAGGCGAGGTCGGCGCTGTCGGGCAGGGACGACGTTCCGTGGCCTCTGAAGTCGAAACCGACGCAGTGGAAGTGGGGGGCCAGGCGCAGGGCGAGTGGTTTCCACACCAGGCCGTGGAAACCCGTGGCGTGGGCGAAAACCAACAGTGGTCCGGTTCCGCCGAAATCGTGCACGGTCAGCTCGACACCTTGGGTCGAGGGGACGGAGGCCGGGAGCACCGCTCGACACTAGTGAGCTGGGCCGCGATCGCTCAACTCGCCCAGTCCGGCGAATTCATCCCATGGGGAGCGGTTCGATCTCGTCGGCGGGAGCGAACCCGAAGACGCGTCCGTAGAACCAGAGCTCGGCTTCGAAGCTGCGGATGATGTTGGCCGCCTGGCGAAAGCCGTGCTGCTCGCCCTCGAACTCGAGGTAGGCGTGGGGCAGGCCTTTGGCGGCGACGGCCGCCACGATCGCCTCGCTCTGGGCGGGTGGGACCACCTCGTCCTCGCTGCCCTGCATCACGAGGAGCGGGCAGGCGAGATGGTCGGTGTGGTTGATCGGAGACCGCTCGGCGTACACCGCTTCGGACTCCGGCCACGGGCCGATCAGATTGTCCAGGTACCGGCTTTCGAACTTGTGGGTATCGGCCGCCAGTGCTGCAAGATCGGCGACCCCGTACAGGCTGGTCCCGGCGGCGAAGACGTCACTGCCTTCGAGCGCGGCCAACACCGTGAAACCGCCGGCGGATCCGCCGCGGATCGCGATCCGGGAGCGATCGACCCGGCCGGCGTCAGCCAGATGGGTTGCCGCGGCGATGACGTCCTCGACATCGACGACACCCCACTGACCGTTCAACAGGCGCCGGTAGGCGGTTCCGTAGCCGCTCGACCCTCCGTAGTTCACATCGACGACGGCAAACCCGCGCGAGGTCCAATATTGAACCTTCAGGTTGAGCGCAGGGTTGGAATGGGAGGTCGGTCCACCGTGACCCATCACGACGAGCGGTGGAAGCTCTCCGTTCTCACCGCTCAGCGACGGACCCCGAGGCGGGTAGAAGAAGGCGTGCGAGCTTCGTTGCCCTCCTGAGGAGAACGAGATCGGTTCGGCGGTGGAGAACCACGCCCGGTCGATTCCCAGGTCGACCGGCGGACGGTGGTGCACGGTCTCGGCGGTGATCGGATTCACCTGGGTCACCGCGGTCATCGCTGTCGCCGACGCGCCGACCACCACCACGTCATCGCCGAGCGCTGCGAGCCCGGCAATGGCAGCGCAGTCGAAGTCGTCGAGCATCCAGACAGCACCGTCGTCACCCACGGTGCCCAGCTGATCCCGTGCTTGTCTGGTGACCACGACGACGAGCCTGCCGTCGACGAGTTCGGTCCACCGTTGGGTGCCGAACTGCCAGTGGGGGGCGCCGATCTCGGCGTCGGAAACCGAGGTCACACGACGGGTCTCGCTCGATCCGGGAGACCAACGAGCAAGGTTCCACCAGCCGGTCTCGTCGGTCGAGAACACCAGGTCACCGTCGTGTGTCCAATCGGCGCCGTGAATCGCCGTCCGGTCGCCGCCGGCCACGAGCATTTCGTTTCCGAGCCGTGCGTCGTCGAACAAGGGGGCCGCACACAGCTCGGTCCCGTCCCAGGGCATGTTCGGGTGGTCCCACCGGAACCAGCAGAGCCAGCCGCCGTCGGCGGCGACCCGGGGACCGGCAACGAAATCGGCGCCGCCGGCCAGAACCTTCAATCGGTGGCGGTCCCAGGCAGCCGACCCGTCGGTCGGCACGGCGACGATCACGTTGACCGCTTCGCCCCCGTTGGATTCGACGGTTTCCGGCTCGTGGTCCTCCATCACGCAGATGACCCATTCCCCGTCGGGCGTTTCGCAGCCGTCGGCGAAGCGAAGACCATGCTGAACCCGCGGCGCCGGTGTGATCGGTACGGGCGTGGCGTCGGCCTCGGGTCCGGTGGTGAAGCGGTAGATGCGCTGGTCCTCCCAGTTGGCGAAGTAGACCGGTGCTGGCCCACCGGCGCACGAGTGACCGAGCCACCAGGCCCGTCCACCGTATTCGTGGGCACGGGTTCTGGCGTTGAACTCGGTATCGAGGCGGTCCAGCCCGTTGCGCACCAACGCGGTCCGGCCGCCTTCGGTTGGCCTGAGCTCACCCCACCACACCTCAGCGGTGTCGTCGCCACCTCGGGTCACAGGCCCATCGATCCCCACCGCCCCTTCGGCGATCCGAGCCGCCGACAGTGGTGAGGGCCAGGAACCGTATCTGAGGTGCGGCATCGCTGGTCAACCGGCAACGAGCGCGGCGAAGCGATCCAGGCCTTCGGCGAGGTCTTCGTCGCCGAGTGCATAGGAGAAACGGCCGTAGCCGGGGCTGCCGAACGCCTCTCCGGGCACAAACGCCACATTTGCCTGTTCGAGGGCCACGTCGGCAAGATCGAGAGTCGACGCGATCGTTGTGCCACCGATCGTGCGGCCCAGGAGACCGATGAAGCTGGGGAACGCGTAGAACGCACCATCGGGTTTGAGGCACTCGACTCCACTCATCGCGGAGAGCTTCTGGTGCATCGTCTGGCGGCGGCGGTCGAAATGGGACCGCATCTCGTACACCGCCGACAGGTCGCCGGACACCGCGGCCAGGGCCGCCGCCTGAGCCACGTTGCACACGTTGGAGGTTTGATGACTCTGCAACGAGCCGAGGGACTTGGCGACGTCGGCCGGAGCGATCGCCCAACCGACCCGCCAGCCGGTCATCGCATAGGTCTTGGCGACACCGTTGAGTACCAGACAACTGTCGGCGATCTCCGGTACGAGCGCCGGCATCGAAGCGAACGTGGTGTCGTCGTAGACGAGGTGCTCGTAGATCTCATCGGTGAGTACCCAGACATCGTTGCCCGCAGCCCACCGGCCGATGGCGGTGACCTCCTCGGCGGTGTACACCGCACCGCTCGGATTGCTGGGACTGACGAAGATGAGGGCCTTGGTGCGAGGAGTCCTGGCCGCCTCCAGCGAGTCGACGCTCACCTTGAAACCCGAGCTGATATCCGTCTCCACGAACACCGGTGTGCCGCCGGCGAGCCGTACGGGTTCGGGGTAGGTGGTCCAGAACGGGGTGGGAATCAGCACGTCGTCACCGGCGTCGACGATCGCCGCAATCGCGTTGTACACCGCGTGTTTGCCGCCATTGGTCACGACAACTTGTGCGGGATCCACGTCGAGCCCACTGTCCCGCTTGGTCTTGTCAGCGATGGCCGCTTTCAGTTCCGGTTGTCCGGCCGCTGGAGAGTACTTGTGGTTCTTCGGGTCCCGGCACGCCGCCACGGCCGCCTCGACGATGTAGTCGGGCGTGGCAAAATCAGGCTCGCCCGCACCGAAGCCGATGACGGGGCGACCCGCCGCCCGGAGCTGCTTGGCCTTGGCTGTGATCGCCAGCGTCGCCGACGGGGTTATCGATCCAACACGTGACGAGACTCGACCTGAAGACATAGCGTTGAGGCTAATGACTTTTGCTCAACTCCAGCGGAGCCGCTGCGGCCGGGCGCGAACCCGCTTCAGGAGTCGGTGATGCCCGCCTTGATCGCAGCAACCAAATCCTCGGACACGTCGGTGATGCCGTGGGCGTCGGCAGCGTGTTGTGCAGCTGCGGCCAGAACCTCGTCGTCGGTTTCGCCCGTCACCACCCCCTCGCAGCCCTCCACGACCGATCCACATGCGAAACTCTTCATTCTTCGGTTCTCCTTTTCTCAATGGCTTGAGCCTTTGCCTGGAGCACATGGTCGTTTCCCCAGGCTGGCTCGTCAACCCGGGAACAATCGGAGGCGCCCGATCGTTTCAATCGACATGGCAGATACCCATGGCACGCGAACCTTCACCGACGAGCAACTGCGGGAGCGGCTCACCCACGAGCAGTATCACGTCACCCAGGAGGCCGGGACCGAACGAGCCTTCACCGGGGTCTACTGGGACAACAAAGCCGACGGCACCTACAGCTGCATCGTGTGTGCAACGCCTCTGTTCGAAAGCGACACGAAGTACGAGAGCGGATCCGGCTGGCCGAGCTTCTGGAAGCCGATCGCGAACGACCGTGTGCACCTGCACGAGGATCGCACTCTTGGCATGGTCCGTACCGAGGTCACGTGTGCAACCTGCGGTGCACATCTCGGCCATGTCTTCCCCGACGGCCCCCAGCCGACAGGCGATCGCTTCTGCATGAATTCGGCCGGTCTCGACTTCTCCTCGTCAGACCCCGCCTAGCGGCTGTCCGGGCTCAATTCACCCGTCGAGCGTCTTCGACGAGGTTGATCTCGTACAGCACCTGATCCAGTCGGTCGCCCGCTTCGATGGGTGCGAAACGTTGCGGTGCATCCGGCGACACGCACGACGGTACGGGGGCCAGAATCGTCCAGGGTGTCGGGTGGCAGAACTGAACTACCGAGTAGCGGTACCGCCCTTCCCCGCGCCACGGCCTGCGGGCTCCACCTGGCGTGGATAGCGGGTCGGGTATTTCCGTTGGAGCGGATGGCCGCTCGGGATCTCGCGACCCCAGTTGAGCATTTCCTTCCAATCGGGAACGTCGGCGACCGCCGCCGTCTCGACCAACAAACCGGTGTACCCGGTCTGGCCGGAGGTGCCCGGTGCCGCCGCCTGCGCCTTGGTCTCGCCGGGAAGCTCGAAGAACTCCCGCAGCATTCCGTAGGTTGTGTCGAGGAGGTCCCCGCTCAAATCGTGGTTCGTGTAGACGAAGCCGGTGGCGAGACTCCGTCGAACCCCATCGACCACCGCTCGCCGCTGGTCCGGGCTCCCCCGTTCGGACTCGAGCAGATCAACCTCGAGGATCTCCCCCAACGTCGAGGATCTCCCCCATCTCGCGTTCAGTCGTCGTGTTCGGTGATCATCACCGAGTTCATCGTGACGGGTGGCTGAGGCCGATCCTGGGGCCCCGTGGGGACCTTTTCGATCGTGTCGATGATGTCCATGCCCTTCACGACCTTGCCGAACAGGCTGTAGTTGGGCGGTAGGCCGACACCCGAGGGCCCCGAGATGATGAAGAACTGACTGCCGTTGGTGTCCGGGCCGGCGTTGGCCATGGCCAGGGAACCCAGTTCGTATGTCCCGGGTTTGGGGAGTTCGTCTGCGAACCGATACCCGGGACCGCCCCGGCCACTGCCTTCCGGGTCGCCGCCCTGGCACATGAATCCCTGGATGATCCTGTGGAAGATCAGGCCGTCGTAGTAGTGGTACCGGGCCAGGGAGACGAAGTTGTTGACCGTCGCCGGCGCCGCCGATGCGTTCAGGCTGATCACGACATCACCGAGATCGGTGTCGCCGTGGCTGATGTTGAGCGTGGCCGAGTAGCGCTTCGACGGGTCGATGCACATGTCGAACGGAGCATCGAACTTGGTCTGACGCGGGCTCGACCCGTCGGGGTTGGGGCATTCGGACACGTTAGGTCTCCTTCGAAAGATGATCGCTCAGGATAGGGGGAACCGACCGGGACGAGCCGCAAGGAGGAAGGTGGCGTCAGGAGAGCGAGATCTGGTGAAGAGCGAAATGTTCGAACGGAAATCCGTCCGATGACACGCCACAGAGGGCGTCACCGACGTACAGATCACCGTTGGGGCCGAACGCCAGTGGCACCCGCCCCCACACCACGTACCCGTCGTCTTCACAGCCAAGGGGCTCGGCCTCTCCGACCGAGATCCACTCGTCCAGATTCAGATCGTACACATGGGTTTCGAGGCCGTTGGAGAACGCCACCCTCGTGCTGTCGTCGTTCCATACCGCCCGCAACGAACTTCCCGCTCCCACGGTCGCCCGTTGGCCCGTCTCGAGATCGACGAGATCGATCGAGATGTCGGGGCTGGCATCAAACACCGAGTCCCACATGAGCAGCTTTGTGGCATCGGGACTGACGGCGTAGTCGCTGGCCGGGAAGACCTGCTCGATCGACCCGTTACGGGCGGCCACAGACACCTCGGGATCCTCGGCGTAGTTGACGAAGATCAGCCGTCCATCGGGCAAGCGGGTGGTGCCGTAATAGAACTCGTCGAGTTGCCCGGACCTTGTCCTTTCCCCGGTTCGTGGGTTCACGAGGTATTCGGTGACCGCAGGACCCGAGTCGCTGTCGTCGGGATCTGGAGCGAACCCGGGGTATTCAGCGGCAAGGAACATCGTGACGAATCCGTCGGCGGTCCACCCGGCGTCGCCCGAAACCGCTCCGGTGATGTCGATGTCGATGGGAGACCTCAGCCGGAGCGACCCGTCGAGTTCGTACAGGGTCACCGAGCCGAGAAAGCCTTCGCAGCTCGCGATATCGAGAACCTGGGTTCGACTGGGGGACGCGACGGCGAAACCGGTGTAGAGCCGCGGTTCCTCCGAGATCGTGACAGGAGAGATCGTGCCGTCAGCGCCCTGGGTGGCGTAGTAGTGCGGAGCGGTCCCCTCGCATCCGACCCCTTCGTCGTCGATCAAGGTGGCGAGGATATTGCCGGAGGAGTCGGCAACGACGACAGTGGCCACATCGACGTCGCGATCGATCGTCGTGACGACGGCGAAGCCCGGCCGGTTGTCGGCGGTGGTGACCACGGGGGCGGTGGTCGAGGTGGTCGTCGGCGCCGTGCTGGTTGTCACTGCGGTCGACGGCGATGTGTCGATGGTGGATTCCGGCACACTGGTCTCATCATCGAAGACCAAACGGGTCGTGCCCGGGTCCGCCATCGGGTCGGGTTCGGACCCACCGCAGGCGGCAGCGAGACACGCCAGTGAAACTGCTGCCACGATCAGACGCATCGGCATCATTCAAGCAGTGTTGTGCTGCACTTTGGCACCACCACCGACAAGCTCACCATGTTTCTCGCCGAGGCTGAACGCAGCGTCTACTGCACCTCTTTTGCCGCTCGGAAGCCCTGCTCGAGATCGCCGATGATGTCGTCGATCGACTCGAGACCGACGCTGAGGCGAACGAGTCCCGCTTCGACCCCGGTGGCCGCTTGTTCCTCGGGTGAGAGCTGGCTGTGGGTGGTGGACGCCGGGTGGATCACCAGGCTGCGCACATCACCGATGTTGGCGACATGGCTGTGGAGTTCGAGAGCGTTCACGAACCGAGCGCCGGCCTCTTTGCCGCCCTTGATGATGAAGCTGGGGACCGACCCGAACCCGAGACCGTGGGTGTACTTCTTGGCTGCCTCATGCCACGGCGACGAGGTGAGTCCGGCGAAGTTCACCCGCTCGACCTGATCCTGCTGGGCGAGCCATTCGGCTACCTGCATGGAGTTCTGGACGTGGCGCTCCATGCGCAGACTCAGCGTCTCGATGCCCTGGAGGATCAGGAAACTGTTGAACGGGCTGATCGCCGAACCCAGATCTCGGAGTAGCTGTACCCGTGCCTTGGCGATGAACGCGCCGTGGCCGAGCATCGGCCAGTAGGTGAGGCCGTGGTAGGAGGGGTCGGGTTCGTTGAAATTCGGGTAACGCTCGGCGTCGGAGAACTCGAAGCTGCCGCCGTCGACGATGACACCGCCGATGCTGGTGCCGTGGCCACCGAGGAACTTCGTCGCGGAATGCACGACGATGTCGGCGCCCCACTCGAGCGGGCGGATCAGATACGGGCTGGCCACCGTGTTGTCGATGACGAGAGGGACGCCTGCGGCATGGGCCACCTCGGCGACTGCTTCGATGTCGAGCACGTTGTTCTTCGGATTGCCGATGCTCTCCCCGTAGAACAGTTTGGTGTTGGGCGCGACCGCGGCGGCCCAGGCCTCGGGGTTGTCCATGTCGTCGACGAAACTGGTCTGAATACCGAGCTTGGGGAGTGTGTAGTGGAGCAGGTTGTAGGTGCCGCCGTACAAGGCCGAGCCGGCGACGATGTGGTCGCCCGCCTGGGCGATGTTCAGGATGGTCGTGGTCTCGGCCGCTTGACCGGAGGCGACCGCGAGAGCCCCGGGGACACCGGCTGCGGTCTCGCTGAGGCCGTTCTCCAGAGCCGCCACCCGTGTCTCGAGCACACCCTGGGTCGGGTTCATGATCCGGGTGTAGATGTTGCCCGGCTCTCCAAGTGCGAACAGATTGGCGGCGTGGGCGGAGTCTCTGAACTGGTAGGCGGTGGTCTGATAGATCGGTGTTGCTCGTGAGCCGGTTGCGGAGTCCGGTTCTTGACCGGCGTGGATCTGGAGCGTCTCAAACCCTGGTGTTTCTGCCATGGAGAAACGCTACTCCAATTCCCGACCGAGTCAATCAACCTTCACCCGCCCGCCCCCCGAAAAACCGTGTCCAGTCGACGTTTGCGGTGCGCCTGACACGCCAGAACCGTTCCGATGTGGACCCAGCACGCAGAAACGAGGCAGCGACATCAGTTGGCGAGCTTGCGGACTGCCTTGATGTAGCGCCCCGCTGCGAACCACTGGACCCGCGTCCCGAACCGGCCGGCCAGTTTGACGTACCAGCGTGAGGGTCGAGAAAAGGCGACAACCTCCATCGTGACCACGTCGTTGTCGCCGATCGACACCAAGAACGCTTCCTCTCCGGTCTCGGGGTGCCCGGGCAAGGTGCCGTACGCGAAGCCCTTCCGGTCATCGTCGTCCACCACTGCGACAACCTCGCACGGCGCGGTGAACCGGGCCGGCCCGACACCCCAGGACACCGTGACCGTCGAGGTGTGGGACGAGTCAGCACGGGCCTCGGTCGAGCTCGCGTCGACGTCGAAGCCGGCACCGCGATGCATGTCCCAGTTCACGATCGCGCGAGCGGCCCGGTCGAAGACGGCGCGGCCGTTACCGATGGTCTCGGTCCGGCGCAGGTGCTGGTAACCTGCCGGGAGCTCGCCCGAGAGAGTTGCGCCAACCTCGCCGTAAGTGAGTGTTGATCCAGACCTCATCAGCGCAAGGTACTCACGAATTGCGGCCAGAGTATCCAACGGACCCGTTCTGTCGTCTCCAGCCCACGAAATCCGTGGACCCCACACGATTTTCCCGCAGGGAGGGGGCAGGCGGGTGCTATTTGCCGGTGAAGTCCGCTTTGCCGGGACCGTTGGCGAGGAAACTCTTGATCCCGATCACCGCATCGTCGGTTTTGAAGCTGGCCACGAACTCGCGCTTCTCGATTTCGATGGCCGTCGCCAGATCGACGTGAAGACCGTCCATGATCGAACGCTTCACGTTCACCAGCGCCGCCGGTCCGCGGGCAAACCCGTCAGCCATGTCGAGTGCGGAGTCCAAGACCTCGTCGTCGGGGTAGATGGCCGAAACGAGTCCGATCTCCAGCGCTTCGGTCGCCTTGACCTGCCGGCCGGTGTAGCCGAGCTCCTTGGACTTGGTCACGCCGACCAGCCGGGTCAGGCGTTGGGTGCCACCGGCTCCGGGAGTGATGCCGAGAAGGATCTCGGGCTGGCCGAACACCGCCGACTCGCCGCACACACGGAAGTCGGTGGCCATGCTCATCTCACAACCGCCACCGAGGGCGAACCCGTTGACCGCCGAGATGGTGATCTGGTCGAGGTTCTCGATCGTCGACAGCGCCTCGTTCAGCACGTTGGTCATCGGCGTGGGGTCGCGGTCCTCGGGCGGTCCGTCGGAGGGGAACTCGCCGATGTCCGCCCCGGCGGCGAAGAACTTGGGACCTCCCCACACCACCACGGCTCGGATGTCGGTTCGAGTCTGCAGTCCTTTGGCCACGGCCAGGAGTTCGGCGCTGAGCTGGCTGTTGATCGCATTGACCTTGGGTCGGCCGACACGGATGATCGCAACTCCGTCCCGCCCACTGTCTTCGAGATTCACGAATTCTCCCATGGCCAGTTGCTACCACAGAACGATCGGAGCGTCGAAAACAAGTTCCGCCGGTGCGGCCGCAGCCGAGGAACCGTGGGGTCAGGTCAGGCCGAGCACCTCTTTCACCCTCGGCATGTCCGGGTGAGCGAGCAGTTCATCGCGACGGAAGATCAGTGAGAGCTTCGTGCGTCTGCGCAGAAAGTCGTCGATGTCAGCGATCATCTCGCGATCGGCCATCAGCTGGACCTCCGCCCAGAGAACGTCGGTCTGGCCGAGGACCGGTTCGGCCGTGGACGGGTCGGCTTCGATCAACCGCAGAATGTCGTGGGCGGCATGACCATGGCGCCGCCAGATGACCTCGGCCATCGTGGAGGCCCTCTCGATGGCGGGCGCTCGGTCGAGACCAACCCGCCTCGCCGCCACGTAGAAGGCTTCCCGCTCCGACGCAGGTGGTTCGCCGAACCAACCCTGCGACGGACCACCCATCTCGATGCCGAGGTCCCCGAGTGCCTCGGCCACCTCGTCACCCACATTCAAGCAATCGGTTAGTTTGCCGCCGAAGATCGTGACGACCCTCGACTGTTTTTCGGACTCGACTTCGTGTTTCCGACTCAGCTTGGTCCAGTCGACGCCCTCCTGGTCACCACCCGACATGGCCACGACGAGTGGACGGACCCCCGAGCGCTCGCCGATAACGTCAGCGGGCGTCAGCGGCGCCTCGAGATCCAGCCGATCGTTGATCTGATCGAGCAGGAAGACCCGGTCCTCGCCGGTGACACCCTCGCTCGCGTTCTCGGTCCGAGTGTCCGTCGTCCCGATCACCGAGCGGTGCGCCATCGGGATCACATAGAACAGTCGGCGGGTGTCATCGAAGAATGCCAGCACTCGATCGGAATCGGTGAGCTTGGGCACGATGAGGTGGATGCCCTTGGAGTACACGATCCGATGCTCGGTGCGAAGATCCCATTTCTCGTTCAACCCGTCCACGAAGGGTCCGGCGGCATTGACGATGGCTCGAGCGCGCAGGTTCACTTTCCGGTCGGTCAGCTCGTCCACGACGGTCAGCTCCCAGCCCTCGCTCGTGCGATTGGAGCCACCCAGCGAGGCGTAGTTCAGCGCCACCGCACCACCGTCGAGTGCCGAGCGGATGAAACCCCAGACGAAGCGGGCGTCATTGTCCTTCAGATAGCCGTCGGCATATTCGATGGCGCCACTCGCCGTCGTCGTGTCGATGACCGGCTCGATCGCCTCGATCTTCCTCGGCCGGTAGTACTTCGGCGGTTTCGTGAAGAACCGCCCGATCGCCCAGTAACTGAAACTGCCCATCGCAGCCAGCCATGAAGGAAACGGCGACGAGCGGTCAAGCGTTGCCAGGAACCCGATCTCGGCGATCTGGGTGGGGTACTGGCGCATCAAGTGGTTCCGGGACTTGCACAGCTTCCACACCAGCGGGATCTCGTAGTTCTCCAGGTACTTGAAGCCACCCCAGACCAGATTGGACGATTCCTGGCTCGTGAAGCCGGCGAAGTCACCCCGGTCGATCACCGCAACCCGTACACCGCGGGCGGTCAGCGCTGCCGCCGAGACCGCACCGTTGATGCCACCGCCGACGATGAGCACGTCGAACGTGCCGCCGTCGAGCCGTTCCAGATTCTCCGATCGCCGAGACATGGGCTCACCGTACCTTCAGTCGCCAAATCACAGCTCGATCCGGCGCCGTCGGGCTGCAAGACTGACGACGTGACCGACACCGCACCGTCCCCGCCCACCTCCGAGCCGCTCGCGCCCTACCCCGCCCCCGGGCAGGTCGGCGCGATTCTCCTCACCGAGGCTCAGATCCAGGAACGGGTCAGGGAGTTGGGCGATGAACTGGCGCGCAAGTACAGAGACACGACCCCGCTGTTCATCGCCGTCATGAAAGGCAGCGTGATCTTCGCCGCCGATCTCATGCGGGCATTCAAAGCTCCGGTCGAGTTCGACGTGATGGTCGTATCGTCATACGGCGACGCACTCGAGACCACGGGCGTCGTCAAGATCGTAAAGGATCTCGACACGCCGGCCGCCGGTCGCCACGTCGTCCTGGTCGAAGACATCGTCGATACCGGACTGACCATGCAGTACTTGCTGGACCATTTCTCCAAACAGGGTGCTGCGTCGGTGTCGGTGTGCTCACTGCTCGTCCGGGAGGGTTCGGAGGCAGCCGGCCTCAACGTCGAACACATCGGCTTCGAGATCCCCCATGACTTCGTGATCGGCTATGGCCTCGACGCAGCCCAGATCTACCGAAACCTGCCCTACATCGGCGTCTTCACCGGGGACCTCTGACCGGCCCGGGAACAGCGCCCGGTGCGCCGGTCACCGGGGAGTCGGGGTCGTCGCTGTTCACACGCCTGAAACACTGTCGAAACACGATCGGTCCGGTCGGCCACGACACTTGCGGCCGTGAACGGTGACACCGCATGGATCCTGACCTCGACCGCCCTCGTACTGTTCATGGTGCCGGGCCTCGCCCTGTTCTACGGCGGCATGGCTCGGTCGAAGAACATGCTCAACATGCTCATGATGAACATGGTCTGTCTCGGCATCGTGCCGATGTTCTGGATCCTCATCGGCTACACGCTCTCATCGACCGGAGAGAACGCGTTCATCGGCACATTCGATGCGTTCTTTCTCGCCGACGTACCGAGTGAGGATCTGCGGGACATCTTCTTCGCTCTGACCTTCGCCAGCATCACCCCCGCGCTCATCTCCGGAGCGGTGGCCGATCGAATGAAGTTCGGCGCTTGGCTTGCGTTCGTTCCGCTGTGGATGTTGTTCGTGTTCGTTCCCGCCTGGGCCTGGGTGTTCAGGTTCAACGGTCCGGATGGGGCGGCAAGCGGTTTCCTGAACGAACGGGGCAGCCTCGATTTCGCCGGAGGTACGGTGGTCCACGTCGCCGCCGGCGCCGCCTCGCTGGCCCTCGTACTCGTGCTCGGCAAGAGGCGGGGCTGGCCTGTGGAACCGATGCCGCCGCACAATCTCCCGCTCACGATGATCGGCGCCGGGATCCTCTGGTTTGGTTGGTTCGGTTTCAACGCCGGTTCGGCCTTTGCCGCCGACGCCGTCGCCGTCCAGGCTGCAGCGAACACGTTCACCGCCGGTGCCGCCGCAATGCTCTCCTGGCTGGCC
>JAHEJO010000158.1 GCA_024638805.1 Acidimicrobiales bacterium | reverse complement strand
CAACGACGCCGGGAGCGCCGTCATCCCCAATGCACGACCTTCGGTCGCACTGAGCGTGGACAGGTCTTGGCGCAGCTCACCCGGGAGTTCGTACCCCTCCCGTATTCCCTTGAGACCGGCAGCGACGATGACCGAAAACGCCAGGTAGGGATTGCACGCGGGGTCGGGTGAGCGGTATTCGATGCGGGTCGAACTCGGCTTGTCCATCCTGGTGATCGGAACCCGCACGAGCGCTGAGCGGTTCTGCTGAGCCCAGCTGATCCAGACCGGCGCCTCGAACCCGGCGACGAGGCGTTTGTAGGAGTTGACCAACTGGTTCGTGACCGCGGTGATCTCCCGGGCGTGGTGGAGGAGCCCGGCGGTGAATGCGCGCCCCACGCCGCTGAGGCCGTACTCGGCGTCGGGGTCGTGGAACGCGTTGCCGTCGCCGTCGAACAGCGACAGGTGCATGTGCATGCCCGAGCCTTGGATCCCGGCGATCGGTTTGGGCATGAAGCTGGCGAAGCGGTTGCGCTCCAACGCCAGCTCGCGCACGACCAGCCGAAAGGTCATGATCTGATCGGCCATGGTGAGTGCGTCGGTGTAGCGCAGGTCGATCTCGTGCTGGCTCGGCGAGTCTTCGTGGAAGGAGTACTCGACCGGGATACTCATGGCCTCGAGCACCGAAATCGTGCGACGGCGCAGGTCCGAGGCGACGTCGCTGGTGGTCAGATCGAAGAACGAACCGGAATCGAGCAGTTCGGGTTCGTGGGACGGATTGCCGTCGGCGAAATAGAAGAACTCCATCTCCGGGGCGGTGAACAGTCCGTAGCCCTCGGCTTCGGCGGCGGCGAGATTGCGTCGCAGGATGTGGCGCGGATCTCCGGTGAAGGGTGTGCCATCGGGGTTGGAGATGTCGCAGAACATCCTGCCGGTCGAACCGCCGTCGGCCCAGGGCATGAGTTCGAAGGTGTTGGGATCAGGTTTGGCGATCACGTCGGATTCCTGGAGCCGGCTGAACCCGTCGATTGCGGAGCCGTCGAAGTGGACACCTTCCTCGAATGCGCTGTCGAGCTCGGCAGGGCTGATCGCCACCGATTTCAATTGGCCCAATACGTCGGTGAACCAGAGGCGGATCAGCTGCACTCGCCGCTCCTCGACCGCCTTGAGGACGTAGTCGTACTGACGTTCCATTCCGATGAGTGTGGCGATCCGCCGGGCGCTTGCGACACTTTGGTCCACCGCCGGACGGTGATCGTTCACATTCCATTCACAATCGCCAGATTGTTGTTTTGGTGGTCTTCGGTTTGACTCAAGGGGTCAACGACGGCTGACAGTGCGGTCGGCCTGCGCATGAGCGTTTGGTGTGAGTGCGGCGCGCCGCACCGCAGGACCCTTACACAAGGAGAAATCGATGGTCTACCGGGCTGAATACCTCTGGATCGATGGTGCGGTGCCCACCGCCGAGATCCGATCCAAAACCAAGATCCTGGCAGATGGTGCCGAACCGGGCATTTGGGGTTTCGATGGGTCGAGCACCAATCAGGCCTCGGGCGACAACTCCGACGTTGTTCTCCAGCCCGTTTTCAGCTGCCATGACTCCATCCGGGGCGGCGACGACATCCTCGTGCTCTGCGAGACCCTCCTCACCGCTGATCTGTCACCGCATCCGAGCAACACCCGCGCGCCGGCGAGAGCAGCGATGGAGGCCTACGGTGACCAGGCCCCTTGGTTCGGTCTCGAGCAGGAGTACACGCTGTTGGATCCCGTCACCGGCTGGCCTTCGGGTTTTCCCGAGCACGGCTATCCCCGTCCGCAGGGCCCGTACTACTGCGGTGTCGGAGCGGTGAAGATCTACGGCCGGGAACTGGTGGAGCGTCATACGACCGCCTGCATGGAGGCGGGCCTGGCGATCAGCGGCACGAACGCTGAGGTGATGCCCGGGCAATGGGAATTCCAGATCGGCCCGGCCGACACCGTCACGGTCGGCGACCATGTCTGGGTCGCCCGCTACCTCCTGTACCGCATCGCCGAGGAATCCGATCTCGAGGTTAGCATCGAGGCGAAACCGATGAAGGGTGACTGGAACGGTGCGGGAATGCACACCAACTTCTCCACCGAGAAGATGCGCAATGACTACGACGCCATCATCGCCGCCTGCGAAGCGCTCGGGGCCGAGGGCAAGCCGGACGAGCATCTGGTCGGCTACGGCATCGGCATCGAGGACCGCCTCACCGGAGCCCACGAGACCCAACGCTTCGATCAGTTCAGTTACGGCGTCTCGGACCGGGGCGCCTCGGTCCGCATTCCCTGGCAGGTGGCCCAGGACAAGAAGGGCTACATCGAGGATCGCCGTCCAAACGCGAACGCCGATCCCTACGTCGTCGCCACGCTGATGACCAACACCGTGTGCGGCGCGCTCGCCTGAGCAACGCCCTGTAGCTACGACCGGTGGGCGTCCTTCGGGCTCACCGGTCGCAAGCTGCGCGTCGGACCGGTGAGCCCGGCTGATCGTCCTCTCGCCGCTGGTTCGACGGTCGTGCGACCGGATGGTCGTTCAGCCGGCGGGGTACCCGTGCCAGGTGCCGCTCTCGAAATCGTGCAACTTGCACAGCCGGGTGGCGCGCAGGTAGTCGCGCACCCGGATCGGGCGCTCATCGACGTCGTCGGGGTAGGCATCGGCGATGGCGCGAGCGGCCTCGGGCAACCGGTAGCACGGGATCCGCATGTCCACGTGATGGGGGAGGTGCACCATGATCCAATGGAAGAACAGCTCCCATCCCGGAGGACCCCACAGGATCGTTGTGCCTTCGACCTGACCCCGGTACCGGTTCCACTCCCGGCGGGGCCACCAACGGATCTCGGGCGCGATGTGGTGGACGTGGACGACCCAACCGATGGTGTGGCAGAACAGCAGGAACGGCACGACGATGGCCTTGAACCACAGCCAAAGGCCTCCCGTGCCCGTGAGCGCCACCATGATCGCCAGTACGCCGATGGCGAACGATGCGACGATCAACTGGTCACGGCGCATCTGCCGCCGCCACCGGTCCGGGGGGGTGAAGCGGACCATCTTGTTCCACCACACCTCGCGCAAGTAATAGGCGCCCGAACCGAACGGACCCCACTCCAGGCGGTGGCGGATCTTCGCCCACGGTCCGAGTTCGGTGTACTGATCGACGGTGAGCGGATGCCACACGAAGTCCATGCCTTGGCGCAGGGTGTGGCCGTGATGCACTCGGTTGTGGCCGAAGACCCAGACCTCGGTGGCGTGCAGCGATGGCAGCATGGCGAGCCGACCGACGATGCCGTTGAGGCGTTTGGAATCGAACAGAGCATCGTGGGCGGCGTCATGTCCGATGACGAACAGCCCTGACACCGCCACGCCGGCCAGGACCCACAGGGGGACGAGCAGGAGCGGGTTGTTCGTCGCGATGAGCCCGGCGAATGCCAGACCGTAGATCAGGAGATCCCGTGCGAGGATGCCGAGCCCCCGTGTGGTCGATCGCTCGTAGCAGCGCGATGGAATGACATCGAGCACGTGTTTGAGACCCGTTGGCTCCGCCGTCGCGGCCCGAGGTTGAATGTCAGGGCTGCGCGCTGAGTTGGAGTCCTCGATCGGGGTCGCGGTCATGCTGCTCTCCTCTTCCTCGACAGCCAACCTACCTACTGGTCGGTAGGCTGACACGAATACTGTGAAGAAAAATCCGGACATAGCCAACCGTCCGGTACGTTGTGGGACCCCGGAGGTGTCTGAGTACCTGGTGGGCTCCCCCGCCTTCAAAGCGGGTGTGACGGGTGATCCTCGTCAGGCGGGTTCGATTCCCGTCCACCTCCGCCACAGCCCAGCAGAGTTGCACCGCCGGACGGGCCGCGTTCATCACGGGACAGAATCCGGTGCGGACCGGTCTCACCAAGGTCGGCATGCCCGGGGCTGACGTCGGTCTCGACCCCGGCGACCCGACCATCGCCGATCTCCTCGAGCCGCTCGGCTATGCGACCGGGCAGTTCGGCAAGAACCACCTGGGTGACTCCGACGAGTCGCTGCCGAGCAACCACGGGTTCGACGAATTCTGCGGCAACCTCTACCACCTCAATGCCGAGGACGAGCCCGAGCACCCCGACTCTACAGTCAGATCTTCGTTAGAAACTTCTTAATATGGTTTGATTACGTCAAACTGCTGTTAATGTGGCCTGAGGGGTGAGAACCCATTCGCAGGGCCCGCAACCCTGCCCGAGGAGTTGCCGCACTAGTAGTACCGGAGCAGGGATGATCGACCGGACCCCACCGGCGAGACGCCTCGTGTGTTTTCACGGAGCCAAGGGCGGCACCGGGACCTCGGTGGTCGCTGCAACGACCGCCATGCTGGCCGCCGAGCGGTCGCCCACGCTGCTGGTCGACCTCGCTGGCGATCAGCCGGTGATCTTTGGCCTCGAGCGGAAGGGACCGACGCTATCGACGTGGCTGCAAACGGATTCGCCGCATCCCGACGCCCTCGGCCGCCTCGAGCACGGCATAGCCCCCAACCTGCATCTGCTGGCGGTCGACGGCGAATGCCTCCCCGCTCCCCAACGGATCCGAGCCCTGGCTCAGATCTTGCGGGCCCAGGCGCGTACGGTGATCGTCGATCTAGGTCGGCTCTCCCAGGTCGGGATTCCTCTCGTGCAAGCCGCCGACCGAGCGCTGCTCGTCACCCGGCCGTGTTACCTGGCACTGCGGGCAGCGATGCTCGGCCCGAGAGCCGACGGTGTCGTGCTGATCGCCGAGCGGGGCAGGGCGCTCGGACGTTCTGACGTTGCCGCCGCGCTCGGCCTGCCGGTCATCGTCCAGCTGTGGCGGGACCCTGCGGTCGCCCGCGCCGTCGACGCCGGCCTCTTCGATGCCCGGCTCCCCCGTTCGCTGCGCCCGCTGGGGGCACTGCTGTGACCGAGGGGGCCGAGGCCCACGTGCTGACGTGGCTTGCGGAGGAGGGATCGCTGTCGTCGGCCGAGCTGACCGAACGTATCAGATCGGTCATCCCGGGTGCGTCGGCATCAGCCACCTCCGGCATGGTGAACGGGGCCTTGCGCCGCATCGACGGGTATGGCCCGCTGGCCCCTCTCCTGGCCAGCCCCGACATCACCGACATCTGCATCAACGGGCCCGGTCCGGTCCGGATCGATGCGCACGGTGCATGGCACGACACCGGAATCATCCTCGACAACGATGAATTGCAGCTCGTCATCGAGCGGCTCCTCGCCCAATCGGGCAAACGAATCGATCGGCTCCACCCACTGGTGGATGCACGCATGCCCGACGGGAGCAGAATCCACGTCGCGGCCGCACCGGTGGCAACAGGGGGGCCGCTGGTCACCATCCGGTGCTTCCGGCCCGGAGGCATACCACTGGCTGAGTTCGCTGACGAGGCCACGGTCGCCCGACTGCGCGCCGCCCTCGAGGATCGTCGCTCGATCGTGGTCAGTGGCTCCACCGGTGCCGGAAAGACGTCGCTGGTGGGTGCACTGATCGACGAACTCGATCCTGACGAACGACTGGTCGTCGTGGAGGACACCGCTGAGCTACGAGTGAGGTCGGCCTCGGCGGTACG
>JAHEJO010000040.1 GCA_024638805.1 Acidimicrobiales bacterium | reverse complement strand
GAACCTGTGCTCCGAACGGTGACAGGATGCAGATCCTCCAATCGCCGATCTCGTCCCGGAACCGCTCGACCACGATCCTGCGATCGGTCGGCAACTCGACGGTGGCTTCTTTCTGTTCCTCCAGGTACAAAAGGAGATTCTCGGCCGCCCACTCGTCGAGACCGTGGCGACGACGGAGCCGCTCGACGGCCGTGCCCCGATCCATCTCGTCGAGCTCCCGGACGAATGCACCCATCGCCCTACCGAGCTCCAACGGCCGGCCGGGTCCGTCACCGTGCCAGAACGGCATCTTGCCGGGCTGACCGGGCGCCGGTGTCACGACGACGCGTTCGTGGGTGATGTCCTCGATACGCCACGTGGAGGCGCCGAGCAGGAACGTTTCGCCGGCACGCGATTCGTAGACCATCTCCTCGTCGAGCTCACCGACCCTTGTTCCGTCGGGAAGGAAGACGCCGTACAGACCCCGATCGGGAATCGTGCCACCACTGGTGACGGCGAGACGCTGTGCGCCGGGACGGCCGCGGATCACACCCTCGAGCCGGTCCCAGTTGATGCGGGGCCGCAGCTCGGCGAACTCGTCGGAGGGGTACCTGCCGGCGAGGAGGTCCAGAACGTTCTCGAACGCGTCGTCGCTGATATCGGCGAAGTTGGCTGATCGACGACACAGCACCCGCAGATGATCGACCGGCCAGTCGTCCATGGCGGCCATCGCCACGATGTGTTGAGCGAGCACGTCGAGAGGGTTCCTCGGGTAGTCGGTCTCCTCGATCAGACCTGACTTCATGCGTTCGACGACGACGGCCGCTTCGACCAGATCGGTCCGATGTTTGGGGAAGAGTTTGCCGACGCTCGGCGCGCCAACCTGATGTCCGGCACGTCCGATCCGCTGCAGCCCCCGGCTCACCGCGCCCGGCGATTCGACCTGGATGACGAGATCGACCGCGCCCATGTCGATGCCCAGCTCGAGCGAACTCGTGGCCACCAGACCCCGCAGTGTGCCCCGCTTCAGCTCGTCCTCGATCCGCAGCCGCTGTTCGCGACTGAGCGAACCGTGGTGAGCTTTGACCAGTTCCCCCTCACCCGGCGGTCTGCCCTCGGCTTCGGCGGCGCGGTTCTCACCATCGGCATGGAGCTCGTTCAGCCGGGTCGCCAGCCGTTCGGCCAACCGGCGGGCGTTCACGAACACGATCGTGCTCTGATGGGATTCGATGAGCTCCAGAAGGCGGGGATGCATCGATGGCCAGATGCTCCGGCGCTGTGGTTGGGCGAACTCGACCCCCGGCTCGGGCGCCGCCATCTCACCCAGGCGTCCCATGTCCTCGACGGGGACGATCACCTCGACGTCCATGCGTTTGGACACCCCGGCATCCACGATCGTCACGCCCCGCTCGCTGCCGCCCAGGAATCGGGCAATGACGTCAAGGGGTCGTTGCGTGGCGCTGAGGCCGATCCGCTGGACGGGACGGTCGGCGATCTCGTCGAGACGTTCCAGGGACAGGGCCATGTGTGCTCCCCGTTTGGTTGCGGCGAGCGCGTGGATCTCGTCGATGATGACCGTCTCCACGCCGGCGAGCGTTTCGCGCACCTTCGAGGTCAACATCAGGAACAGCGACTCCGGGGTCGTGATCAGCAGATCGGGCGGGTGGCGCGCCATGCGCCGTCGCTCGTCGGGGGTGGTGTCACCGGTTCGCAGCCCGACGGTCGGTTCGTAGAACGGTTCTCCCAGCCGTTCTGCAGCCAGCCGGACTCCCTGCAGCGGGGCGCGAAGGTTCTTCTCGACGTCAACGGCCAGGGCGCGAAGCGGTGAGATGTACAGGATGCGCGTTCTCGCCTTGTCCTCGTTGGGCGGGGGTGTCCGGCACAACTGGTCCAGCCCCCAGAAAAACGCGCTGAGCGTCTTGCCGGTGCCGGTCGGGGCGAGGATCAGGGTGTGATCGCCGGTGGCGATGACCGGCCATCCCTTGGCCTGTGGAAGCGTCGGCTCGGTGAACGTGGTCGAGAACCAGGCGGCGGCGGCAGGGCTGAAGCCATCGAGCGCGTGACCATCGGAAACCACAGAACAAACGTACCCACACCCGGAGTCGTTCCCCTCGGGCCGGGATCGACCTCGCCGTGGCCGAACGGTTTGCCTGCGGGTCAGGGCTTTCGCCTCTGATGCCGGAGCGGCCCAAGCGGCAGTCTGTGGGTGAGAGTTGGATGCCCGAGGGAGCTCGGAGCGTTCCGTCGCACCAACACGGATCGCCCGCACCATGGTCTCCAGTCCGACCGGCCAAACCAGCCGTCGTGTCGATCGACATGGCGTCGTTGGCCGGTCGGCGGTCGAGCGCGACTCGTCGCTTCCCCGTCGAGCGGTTCGGTGCGGAGACGGTGGGCGGTCAGACTCGAATCGATTCGCCCTCGGGCGCCAGCTCGAATGGTCGCGGTTGGGCAAACCGCTTGCGCACGGCGAGCGCGCCGACCAGCACGATGAGGCCGTAGACGGCGAACATCGCCCGGGCGCCGAGCAGTTCGTAGAGCGTGGGGCCGGCCATCGCTGCTGCCGCACCGGTCAGACTCCCGGCGACCTCGAGCAGCGCCTGCCCGCTGGCACCCTGGGCAGCCCCGGTTTCGTTCACCGCCACGATCTGCGCGCCCGGGAACGCGAAACCCTCGACCGTGCTGTGGACGACGCCGGCTACGGCGAAGGCGTACAGGCTGGGGATCAGGCCGTAGCCGGTGATCGACACGACGGCGACGAACATCGCCAAGGTGAGGATCCTTCGAGAGCTGCCCCGCTCGATGAAACCGCCGGCCCGGCCCGGAACGACGAGCAGAGGAACACCGATCACGACGAGGATCATGCTGATCTGGGTGTTGGAGGCACCGAGATCCTCCAGGTAGATGTCGATGACCGAGTCGAAGAGCCCGACACTGCCGAACAGGAGGCCGTAGCTCAGCGCAGCACCTTGGATCGCCGGTCGCTCGAGCAGGCTGACCACCGATCGTAGTGTCATGTGCGATGTGGACACCGGTGCCTTCCATGCCCACAGAACCACCGGCACCGCACAAGCCACCGTGGAGATGGCGAGGATGACGAAAACGGTGGCGAAGCCGAATCGTTCGAGCTGAGCGCCGAGAGGCGGTCCGAGGAGGAAACCGGCCACGACCGCACTCAGCAACGTACCCAGCTTCTTCCCGCTGCCTTCCACCTCGGTCCCGATCAGCGCTTTCCGGGTGGCGATGCCGACCATGCCGATGGCGCCGCCGAGCAGTCCGCGGGAGACCACGAACTCCCACAGGGTGTCGCCGAAGCCGAACAGTAGGTTGCCGAACAGGGCCATGGCGGCCGACGCCAGAACCAGAACCCCCGTGTAGCCCCGATCCGCCAGGGGTGAGACGAGAAGCGTCACCGGGAAGACGGTGACGAAACCGGTCGCCGCGATCAGCCCGATCCCCCAGCTCGGTAGACCGTACGCATCCTTGATATCGGAGAGGAAGACGAAGACCGCCCCGATGCTCGCCACCACGAGGAAGTTGAGGAGGTAGGCGAAGCGGTACACCTCGCCATTGTCGCCCCTGCGAGTGGGAGTTCCGCTCACCGATCGGCTCGGCTCGCCCAGAACCGGACTCCTATGCTGCGCCCATGCCAAAGCCATTCCGTTTCGCCATCCAAGCCAAGTCCGCCGACGACCGGACGGCGTGGGTTGAACAGGCCCGCATGGTTGAGGATCTCGGCTATTCCACGTTGAGCCTGCCGGACCATTTCGACGGGCAGCTGGCACCGACACCGGCGTTGATGTCAGCGGCCGACGCCACGACCACGCTGAGGGTTGGGGCACTGGTCTGGTGCAACGACTACCGGCATCCGGTCACCTTTGCCCTCGAGATGGCAACGCTGGACCTTCTCTCCGAGGGCCGCCTCGAACTCGGCATCGGTGCGGGATGGATGAAGTCCGACTACGACGTCGCCGGGATCACCTATGACCGTCCCGGCGTCCGAATCACCCGCATGTACGAGTCGATCGACATCCTGCAGGGCCTGTGGGGAGAGGGGCCCTTCAGCTACGCCGGCGATCACTACACGATCGACAGCCTGGACCTGCGTCCAAAACCGCTGCAGGAGCGCGTCCCGATCCTGATCGGCGGGGGCGGACCCAGGATGCTCGGTCTGGCCGGCCGGTACGCCGACATCGTCGGCGTCAACCCCAATCTGCATGCGGGGGTCATCGACGAGCACACCGCAGCCGATGCCACCGCGGAACGGTACGCCGAGAAGATCGGCTGGGTACGCGACGGCGCCGGCGCCCGATTCGACGACATCGAACTGCAGATCAGGGTGTTCATCGCGATGATCACAGATGATCGCGAAGGCACCGCCGAGGCTCTGGGTCCGGGACTCGGCATGGACGCCGGGCAGGCGCTGGAGTCTCCTCTTGCCGTGGTCGGCACGGTGGACCAGGTCGTCGATACCCTGATCGAACGGCGTGAGACCTACGGTTTCAGCTATGTGACGATGGGTGCGGAGAACATCGAGTCGTTCGCGCCGGTCGTCGCCCGACTGGCGGGGACCTGATCGCCGGCGATCACCCTGCCTGGGCGAGCAGCTCGGACAAGGGGGCCGGCACGGATTCGGATGCCACGATGACCGTCATCTTGTGGGTCGAGCGGGTCAGTGCCACATAGAGGCTCCGGTATCCCTGCGGGTTCTCCTCGACGATCCGCCCGGGATCGACGACGATCGACACGTCCACCTCGAGGCCTTTGACCAGCCCGACCGGAACGATCGTGACGGTGCTGTCGAGGTTGTCCCGAGGGGCGCGCCCGGCGGCGATTCCAGCGGACCCCAGCGCAGCGTCAACCACATCGACCAGCGATTCGGGCGCGATGACAGCCACGTTGCCGGTCTCCCCCAGGGCGATCTCGGCCCGGACCGCACCGGCCACGTTGTCGAGGACTTCTCGGCTACCCGCGCAGCGAAGCACAACCGGTGGATCGCCGTCGCTGCGCACAGACACCGGTGCAGTCAACTCCGGTGCCGCCAGCGGCAACACCCGGGAGGCGAGCTGCATGAGCGGAGCCGGGATTCTGTAGCCGACGGTCAGCTCCCGCCACTGGGGTGGACGCCGGTCGGGGAGGTGTTCGAGCACCTCGTCCCACGATTGATGCGGCCACGCTCCGGTGCTCTGGGCGATGTCGCCGACGATCGTCATCGAACCGGTGAGCGAGCGCCGGGTGAGCATTCGTAGTTGCATCGGCGACAGATCCTGCGCCTCGTCGATCACGATGTGGCCGTAGGTTCGAGGGTCCTCCTCGATCCCGTGCCGGGGCTGCCGACCCAGCATCTCCCGCGCCTCGTCCAGCAGCGGGACATCGTCGGCGGTCCAGATCCTGCGACGAGCGACCCCGTCGCGTTCCCAATGGCGGTACAGCGCCTTCCGTTCGCCTGGAGCCAACCGTCCGCCGGCAGAGGCGATCAAGGATGGCGAGCCGCACAGGTCGTGGACGAGTTGCCCGGGCGTCAGTACCGGCCACATCCAGTCCAGGGCTTCACGGATGTCCCGATGTCGTCTGAGACCGGAGCGCACCTCGGCGAGGGGGAGATCGTCGGGGTGATTGTCGACCAGGGTGGCGAACACGGAATCGACCACGAAACGCCGGGCTGGGTTGTGGTGGCGAAACCGGGTTCTCGCTTCGTCGATGATGTCCGCCGACTGTTGAACGCTCAGCCGAAGGATGCGGGAGCCGTAGCCGACGCGAAGATCCGAGCGAAGTGGCCTCTGCCGATCTCTGATCGCCCGGCGCAGCACGCCCACCATGCGAAGGTCGCCCTTGATCCGGGCGGCCTGGATCGAGTCGACGCCCCGAACCCGTACCCCACCCACGAGATCGGCGAGAACGCGCAGGTGCACTCCGGCCTCTCCCAGCGACGGAAGGACCTGCTCGATGTAGCCCAGGAACAGCCGATTCGGGCCGATCACGAGCACGCCCTGCCCGTCGAGCGGAAAACGGTGCGTGTACAACAGATACGCAGCCCGGTGAAGCGCGACGACGGTCTTACCGGTGCCCGGCCCGCCCTGCACCACGAGCACGCCGGCGAGAGGTGCCCGGATGATCTCATCCTGCTCGGCTTGGATCGTGCCGACGATGTCGCCGAGGCGACCGGTCCGAGCCATCGACAGAACGGCGACCAGAGCACCTTCGCCGCGAAGTTCGCGCCCATTGACGGTCACGCTCGGGTGAGTGCGGGCCTCACCGAAGAACTCGTCCTCGAGGCCGATCAGTTCGCGCCCCCGCGAGATGAAGTGTCGCCGCCGGACCAGTCCCATCGGGTCCGAACCCGTCGAGCGGTAGAACGGCTCTGCGACCGGAGCCCGCCAGTCGACGATGAGGGGTTCGGAGTCCCGGTCGCTCACCGCAACCCGCCCGATGTAGTACGTCCCGCCGCCGGCGGCCGGTTCCTGATCGATCCGGCCGAAACACAGCGACCGTCGACCCAACTCGAGTCGACCCAATCGCGTCGCGATGTTCTGATTGATGACCTCGCGCTCCCAGCGGGCCTGGTTGGTGCCGCCCCTGCCCACCTCCACCATCGTCTCCAGCCGACGCGCCTCCTGTTTGGCCTCTTCGAGCCTCCGATAGGCGTGATCGAGAAACTCCTGTTCAGCGTCCAGTTCGGGGTGGCTCGATGGGGACTCGGGAACAGAATCGGTCAAGAAGGCTCCTTGTTTTCAGGGCCGACCAGTGTAGTGCTCGGCGAACGATTCCCGGTCGGTACGGTTGTCCTGTGCCCAACCCCTCGCCCCCAGGGGCAGAACTTCCACCTCTCCTTCGGGCGGCTCGTCAAATTCGAGGCGTCGAAGGCACCCCCGGCAACCGTGTACCGGTGTGGTTCATGCGTCAGGCAGGGCGCTCGTTGCCGGAGTATCGGGCCGTCCGCGGTCAGGGCACGATCCTCGACGTGATCGCCGACTCCGAACGCGCAACCGAGATCACCCTCCAGCCCGTCCGCAGGTATGGCGTCGACGCTGCGATCCTGTATTCGGACATCGTCACACCCGTATGGGCGGTCGGCTTCGGGATCGACATCGTGCCCGGGGTGGGACCGGTCTGCGAGAACCCGTTCGCATCGGCCTCCGATCTGTCCCGACTGCGACCGCTCGTCGCCGAGGAGGACCTGCCGTTCCAAGCCGAAACCATCCGAGCCGTCCTCGCCGACAGCGGCGTGCCGCTCATCGGTTTCGCCGGAGGACCCTTCACGCTGGCCAGCTACCTGGTCGAAGGACGACCGTCGCGCACCTACACGAAAGTCAAGGCGCTCATGTTCGGTGAACCCGAGCTGTGGCACCGTCTCTGCGACGCACTGGCTGACGTCGCCATCGCAACGCTCGTGGACCAGGTGGGCGCAGGAGCATCGATGGTTCAACTGTTCGACTCGTGGGCCGGGGCGTTGCGACCCGAACACTACAAGGAATTCGTCCTCCCCCATGCTACGCGGATCCTCACCGAGGTCGGAGCGCTCGGCGTACCCAGAACCCATTTCGGAATCAACACCGGCGAGCTACTCGCCCTCATGACCGATGCCGGCGCCGACGTGATCGGCGTCGATTGGCGGACGCCGCTGTCGGATGCCCGACGCAGGACCGGCGCCCGGGTCGCACTGCAGGGCAATCTCGATCCCGCCTTGACCACCGGTTCCTGGACCGTGCTCGAAAAGGAGGTGCGGCGAGTCATCACCGACAACGGTGGCCACCCGGGTCACATCTTCAATCTCGGACACGGCGTCCTACCCGAGTCCAAGCCGGAACTGTTGGCTCGGGTGGTCGACCTCGTCCACGAAGAAGGTCGGTGCTGAGAGCCGTGCGGTCCGGAACGAGATGAAGGTAGCCGTCATCGGTGGCGGATTGGCCGGCTTGACCGCCGCCTACGATCTCACATCGGCGGGTATCGACGTCACGGTCTTCGAGGCCAGCGATCGTTGGGGAGGCAAGATCCATTCGGCCCCGGTCGGCGACCGGATGGTCGACGCAGGACCCGACAATTTCCTGGCCCGGGTCGAAGATGCCACGTCGCTCTGTGTCGAACTCGGCCTGGGCGACAAGCTCACCGTTCCGGTGTCGCCGGTTCCGACCTACGTTTATCGGTCCGGTCGGCTGCATCAACTCCCGGTCGGGACCGTGCTCGGCGTGCCGACCGATTTCGAAGCGCTCTCCCGAAGCGGCCTGATCTCGACCGAAGGCATCCAGCGAGCCCGACAGGATCTTTCGCTGCCGACGACCCCACTCGACGAGCGCACCACCGTCGCCCGCTACTGCCGCGCCAGGCTCGGAGACGAGGTCACCGACGTCCTCATCGACCCTATGGTCGGTGGTATCAACGCCTCGTCGATCGAGGAGCTTTCGATGGCTGACGGCGCCCGCCAGCTCTACGACGCAGCCAAAAGGTCGCCGTCCCTGATCGCTGGCCTCCGGTCGGCCCGAGCCACCGTCGGACCCACTCTGGGGTCGGCCGCTGCGAACCAGCCGGTCTTCCACGGTCTGGCCGGCGGGATGGGGACGCTCGTGGAGGGGCTCGTCGGCGCCATCGAGAATCGCGCCGAGCTGCGGCTGGGCTGCGAGCTCAGCGCCATGCCCGACGGGTTCGATCACGTCGTCATCGCCACACAGGCCCACGCCGCGGCGCGACTGCTCGGTGCGGTGAATGACGCAGCCGCCACCCACATCGCCGGGATCGGACACGCGTCCGTCGCCCAGATCACGATCGAGATCCCGATCGAGCGGATCGACCCCCTCGACGCCTCCGGAATCCTCGTGCCCCGTACCGAAGGGCTTCTCATGACCGCCTGCACCTGGTTCTCGACCAAGTGGGCCCAGTACGCCTCCGACAACACCCACCTGGTCCGCATGACCTCGGGTCGCTATCGGGACGACCGAGCCATCGACATGTCCGACTCCGAACTGACCGATCGGCTCCTCGCCGATTTCACCGCCGTGTACGCCGACCCCGGCCGACCGACATCGGTCAGGATCGTGCGCTGGCCACTCGCCTTTCCCCAATACGAACCCGGACACGGCGAACGAGTCGACGCAACCATGGCCGCCCTCGAGTCGAGGACGCCGAACCTCCACGTGATCGGCAACTCCTACCGCGGCATCGGCATCCCGGCCACGATCCGGATGGCCAGGGAGGCTGCCGCTCTGATCGTGGGCTCGGGCGCATAGGCTCACCCCGGTGATCCGAGCGCTGCGCAACGTGCCCTGGTGGGTGATCGCCGGCCTCGCCGGTGTCTGCCTGGCCGGATCACTACCCCCCTGGGGATGGTGGCCGCTGTCCTTCATCGGCGTCGCACTCTGGGACCACGCGACCTCCGACGTAGGGGCGCGGGATCGATTCGTTCGCTCGATGGCTGTGGCGGCGACATGGTTGACGATCGCCATGTTCTGGATGATCGATCTCACCGTCGTCGGCTTCGTCCTGGCGGTGCTCGCCTACTCCGCCTATTTCGGGGTCGCGGGAGCGGTGACGCCCACGGACCGCCCGCGGCGATTCCTGATCTTTCCGGTCGCCATCGTGATCGCCGAGCTGACTCGCTGGCGTTTTCCCTTCGGCGGTGTGCCGCTGGCCAATCTGGCGTTGAGCCAGGTGGAGACTCCCCTGGCCCAGACCACTCGTCTGGCGGGGCCGTATCTCGTCATCGCACTGATCGTGGTGATCGGGCTGTCGATTCGGGAACTCACCACCTCGGAGAACCGCCGGCTCGCCCTCATCGGGTTGGGCACCGCCGTCATCGCCGTCGGACTCGCCGCACTGCATCCACGAGCGAGCGACACCAGGGACATCGACGTCGCGGTCGTGCAGGGCGGCGGCGCCACCCGTACCCGCGCCACCGGGGAGTCGGCTTCGGTCGTCCTCGGACGGCACCTCGAGGCAACCCGATATCTGGAGGGACCCGTCGACCTGGTGTTGTGGCCGGAGAACGTGGTCAATCCCGGCCGGTTCTTCAGCGTCGAGGAGGCCACCGAGATCGTGGCCGAGGTCGCCCGGGACGTCGATGCCACCCTGCTCACCGGTTGGTTCTACAGGATCAACGACGACGAGACGCTGAACTACCAGTCGGCGACCGCTCCCGACGGTGTCGAGGTCGACCGCTACGAAAAGGTCCGGATCGTCCCCTTCGGAGAGTACGTCCCCCTGCGGGGTCTGATCGAGAACTTCAATTCAGACATACCCGCCGTCGACGTGCGAGCCGGCACCGGTCCGTCCACCCTCGATACCCCGGTCGGGGTCGCCGGGGTCAGCATCTCGTGGGAGTCCTACTTCGAGCAACGGATTCGCGATTCCATCAGCAACGGTGCCGAATTCCTGACCAACCCGACCAACGGAGCGAGCTACTGGCTGACCCAGGTGCACACCCAGCAGGTGGCGAGCAACCAGCTCCGGGCGATCGAGGGCGACCGGTGGATGATCATGGCGGCGCCTACCGGCATGTCGGCGATCATCTCCCCCGACGGCGATGTACTCCAACGAAGCGATCTGGGCGAAAGGATCGTCCTAACCCACACGATCACCCGACGCGAGGGCCGCACTCTGTTCAGCTACGTGGGGTTCTGGCCGGTCGTCCTCTACCTCCTGGGTCTTGCCCTGCTCTGGAACCCGCTCAGGGAGAGGGTCACGCTCGGCAGGCGATGAGTGAATACGCTGAGCCGATGCGATTGGTGGTTCAGCGCGTGGGGATGGCAGCGGTCAGCGTCGAGGGCGAGGTGGTGGGACAGATCGGCCACGGTCTGTGTGCGCTGGTCGGGATCAGCCAGCACGACACCGAGGAGATTGCCACGAAGATGGCCGACAAGCTCGTCAAGCTTCGCATCTTCGGTGACGCCGACGACAAGATGAACCTCTCGGTGCGCGACGTCGACGGGGAGATCCTTCTCGTGAGCCAGTTCACCCTCTACGGCGACGCCACGAAGGGCAATCGCCCATCGTTCATCGACGCCGCCCGACCCGAACAGGCCCAGCCGCTGTTCAACGCGTTCGTCGAGCAGGTCGCGCTGGCCGGCGTGCCGGTGGCGACCGGAAGGTTCGGCGCCGACATGAAGGTCATCATCGCCAATGACGGCCCGGTCACGCTGATTCTCGAGGCCTGATGGCGCCGGCATGCAGTGTTCAGCTGTCCCCTAATGGGAGTGGACCAGCGTTGCTGAGTTGGTGATGCTGGTGTCGGGCCGCTGGCCGGTGAGCACTTCAGTCTCCTGACGACGCCGCTGCCGGGGTCAAGGTTCTGGCTCGGGCCCATCAGATCCTGATCCGGGACCGGACCCGGCACCGCCAACCCGCAGATCTCACGATCCCTGCTTGACACGTAGCAACCCTGGGGTGTCTAGCCTGAGACGGTGATCGAGGAACGACCGCTTCGGCTGGCCTATCTCTCCTACCGATCCAAGCCAACCGTCGGCGGCCAGGGGATCTACACCCGTCATCTCACCAAGGCGATGGTCGACCTCGGCCATCACGTTGAGGTGTTCAGCGGTCAGCCCTATCCGGTCCTCGATCCCAGGATCGAACTGACCCAACTACCGAGCCTCGACATCTTCAACGACCTCTACCCCGGCCGGTTCCCCGCCTTCTGGGAACTGAAGTCGCTGCCGGATTTGGCCGAGGTCCTCCAGTTCTCGACCGGCGCCTTCAGCGAACCGCTGGCGTTCTCGTTGCGGGCCTGGCAGGCACTCAAGCCTCGGACCTTCGACTTCGACATCGTCCACGACAACCAGAGCCTCGGCTACGGGATGTTGGCGATCAACCGGTTCCTCCCGGTGCTCACCACACTGCACCACCCGATCACCGTCGATCGCCGCCTCGAGGTGACCGCAGCACCGAACTGGCGCAAGAGGATCAGCCTCCGCCGGTGGTATTCCTTCGTCGAGATGCAGGGCCGCGTCGCCCGCAGGATGCCGAGGATCGTCGTCGTCAGCGAGAATTCGATCGATGACATCCACCAGGACATGGGAGTGGACAGAGAACGAATGCGCCTGGTTCACGTCGGCGTCGACCCCGACCTGTTCCAACCGATGCCAGAGGTGCGACGCCGACCGAATCATCTGATCACCACCGCCAGCGCCGACGCCGAGATGAAGGGCCTCAGGTACCTGTTGGAGGCGATGGCGAAACTCCGAGCCGAAGGGCGCGAGATCACTCTCACCGTCATCGGCAGGGCCAAGCCCGGCGGCCCGTCGGACGACCTGATCACCGCCCTCGATTTGTCCCCGCATCTCCGTTTCGTGACCGGTGTACCCGATGAGCGCATCGTCGAGTTGTACGCCGAGTCCGAGGTGGCGGTGGTGCCCAGCCTGTACGAGGGCTTCTCTCTCCCGGCGGTCGAGGCGATGGCCAGCGGCACCGCCCTCGTCGCCACCACCGGCGGCGCCCTCAAAGAGGTCACCGGGACCGATGGGGAGACGGTCCTCCACTGTGAGCCCGGCGACGCCGACGCGCTGGCGGCTGCTTTGCGGCGGGCTCTCGATGATCCGAAGCTGCGTGAAGAGATCGGCGGCGCCGGCCGGGCCAGGGTGTCCGAGTTGTACACCTGGCGGCAAACGGCCATCAGAACCGCCGAGCAATATCGGGAGGTCATCGCGGCGCGCCGACACGCTCTCGATCGAGGCTCGGTCTGATGCTCACCGTCGACTACGACCGTCTCGACCTGGAACCGGGGATGACGATGCTCGACCTCGGCGCCGGTTTCGGACGACACGCCTACGAGAGCGCCCGGTACGGGCTCCACGTCATCGCCGCCGACGTGGCCTTCGACGAGATGCGCTCGACTCGAGCAACGTTCACGGCCATGTACGAAGCCGGTGAGCTGACCGAGGCAACCAGCGTCGACTGCCTGCTCGCCGACGGCCTCCATCTGCCATTTGCCGACGTCAGCTTCGATCGGATCATCGCATCCGAGATTTTGGAGCACGTGCCAGACGATCTGGGCGTGATGCAAGAACTGTCCCGCGTGCTCAAGCCGGGTGGAATCCTCGCCGTCACCGTTCCTTCCGCGATCCCCGAGCAGATCTGTTGGTGGCTCGACGACGCCTATCACGCTCCCAAGAGCGAAGGTGGACACATTCGGATCTTCTCCCGCGTGGAGCTGTCGACCAAGCTGGCCTCGGTGGGTCTTCAGCCGACCGAACATCATCGCGCCCATGCGTTGCACACGCCGTACTGGTGGCTGAAGTGTGCCGTGGGTGTCCGCAACGATGACAACCAGCTCGTGAGGTCGTACCTTCGATTTCTCACATGGGAAATCATGAACGCACCCCGGTCGACCCGATTGGCGGATCGGATCCTGAATCCGGTTCTCGGAAAGAGCCTCGTGCAGTACTCCGTGAAAGGCTGACCGATCGTGGCTATCCCCCATCTGGACGATGTGCTGCACGGAGATCAGGTGCTGCAGACAGCCGAGGCCATTGCGGAATGGCAACTCCGGTCGGGCATGATCCCCTGGATTCCAGGCGGACACGCCGACCCCTGGAACCATGTCGAGGCGGCGATGGCGCTGACGACATGCGGTCTGATCGCTGAGGCCGAACACGCCTACAACTGGCTGGCGGACATCCAGCGAAGCGACGGCAGCTGGCACAACTACTACGTGGCCGACGGCATCGAGGACGCCAAGTTCGATGCCAACTGCATCGCCTACATCGCCACCGGCGTCTGGCACCACTGGCTCAGCACCGGGGACCGGGACTTCGTCGAGCGGTTCTGGCCCGTCGTTCAGCCGGCGATCGAGTTCGTCCTCGACCTGCAGACCAAGCGAGGCGAAGTGATCTGGGCCCGCAGACCCGACGGGACCCCGTGGAGCTACGCACTGCTGACCGGTTCGTCATCGATCGGGCACAGCCTGGTGTGTGCGGCGGCGATCGCCGATCTCCTCGACAGACCTCAACCCCATTGGACCCGAGCCAGGGTCCGGCTCGTTCATGTGATCGCCAGCCAACCGGATGCGTTCGAGCCCAAGGATCGTTGGGCGATGGATTGGTACTACCCGGTCCTCACCGGTGCCATCACCGCCACCGACGCCAAGAAGCACCTGGCCGAGCGCTACGAGGAGTTCGTCATGGAGGGCAAGGGTTGCCGCTGTGTCTCGGACCGCCCCTGGGTCACCGCCGCAGAAACGTGCGAGTGCGTGATCGCTCACCTCGCCGCTGACGAACCGGAAAAGGCCCAACTGCTCTTCAGACTCGCACAGTCGTTGCGAGACGAGTCCGACGGTCGCTACTTCACCGGGATCGTCTTCCCGGAACTCATCCATTTCCCGGAGCGGGAGAAGAGCACCTACACCGCCGCAGCAGTCATCCTCGCTGCGGATGCGTTGTGTGGGGCCAATCCCACCTCCACCCTGTTCACCGCCCACCCATCGGCGATGCAAGAACCCTGAGCGACCCGGTGGCGCTCAGCTCCTCGAAACCTGCCGCCAGAGCCCGGAGATGGATCTGCTCGTAGGGTGGCCGGCCGCCATCGGCGGGATCGGGGAACACGTCGTGAACGGCCAAGAGCCCCCCCGGGGCGAGCTTGGGCACCCACAACTCGAAATCGAGCCGAGCCGGTTCCTCACCGTGGCCACCATCGATGAACAGGAACGACAACGGTGTCTGCCAATGGCGGGCGATGCGAGGCCCGTCACCGACCACGCCGACGACCCACGGCTCGAGGCCTGCGCCGTACACCGTGCGACGGAACTCCGCCATCGTGTCGATCAAACCAACATCGGGATCGACCAGATCCGGTTCGTGGTGTTCCCAGCCCGGCTGGTTCTCCTCCGAACCGCGATGATGATCGACACAGAACAAGATGGCATCACGGGCTCGGGCGACCGGGCCGATGTACAGGGCGGACTTCCCGCAGTAGCTTCCGACCTCGAGCAATGGCCCGAGGGACAGATCGGCGCCCGACGCCGCCTCCCAGAGCGCCAACCCCTCATCCGGTGGCATGAAGCCGCGCGCCGCCTCGGCGAGCGTCCGTTCGCGAGGGGTCAACGGCTGGTGACCTCAGCTTCGGACGCGGCGGCGGCCACCGCTTCGGCATAGTGGCGCTGGGCGAAGATCCGTTCGAGGATGAAGAACTTCGCCACCCAGACGAGGCCGTAGCCGAGAAGGCTCGCAAGGTTGACCAAGAGCCCCGCTCCGAACAGCCGGTCGGCGATTTCCGATGTCAACGACGACACCACCAGGCCCAGAATCGCCAACGAGAAGAAGGGAACGACCTCGCGGCGGAACGAGATGCTGGCCTCCACCGACCAGACCCAGGTTCGGGTCAGGAGATAGGCCGGAACGAGCGCCACCATCGCAGCGAACGCGTTGGCCCGCCCGCCCGGCCAGCCCCATACCGAATTGGCCAGGAGTAGCAGCACTTGATGATTCACCACGTTGATGACCGAAACCGCGACATAGCGAGATGCAGGACCGGCTCGTCCCTCGACCAGAGCCGCCAACTTGTCGCTGCTCGGGATCATGCACGTCTCACGGTAGCGACATCGACGATCCGATCGCCGTCGTCGGTGATGAGCCTCTCTTGGGTCCTATCGACGGGCACACTGCAAAGGTGAGCGACACCTACAGCGCACAGACCGCCGTCGACGAACTGGTCGCACTGCTCGATCTCGAACCGATCGAGCAGCACATCTTCCGCGGTCAGAGTCCCAATGACATGCGTCAGCGGGTGTTCGGGGGTCAGGTGGCCGGTCAGGCTCTTGTGGCGGCCAATCGGACGGTCGACCGTGGTGTGGCTCACTCCCTTCACTCGTACTTCCTGCGACCCGGCGACCCGACCATCCCGATCGTGTACGAGGTCGAGCGGGTGAGGGACGGGCGGTCCTTCCGAACGCGTCGGGTCGTCGCCATTCAACACGGGGAGTCGATCTTCCATCTCTCCGCCTCATTCCACGTCCCCGAACCCGGCTTGGACCACCAGTTCGATGCGCCGACCGGACTTCCCGAGCCGCTCACGCTGGCCGACTTCAGCACTCGCAACGAGCCCTTCGCCGCCCAGATGGGCGAGTGGTACACGCGCCCTCGCCCCATCGACACCCGCTACATCGGTCCTGACCAACGCGCCCGGTCCGACGGTCAGCCCCAAGCTCCGCACCAGATGGTCTGGATGCGCGCCGACGGGCGGCTGCCCGATGATCCGGTCCTCCACCAATGTGTGCTCACCTACGCGTCGGACATGACACTGTTGGACACCGTGAACCTCCCACACGGCAAGACATTCCTGAGCGGCGAGCTGATCATGGCGAGCCTGGATCACGCGATGTGGTTCCACCGGCCTTTTCGCGCCGACCGGTGGTTTCTGTACGTGCAGGACGCGCCGAGCACGCATGGAGCTCGTGGCCTGGCACGGGGCATCATCTACCAGGATGGAGAGCTCGTCGTATCGGTCGTCCAAGAAGGCTTGGTTCGACAGCTGTGAGCACCGAGAGCTCACACCATTGTCGCGCCACCCTCCGTTCGGCACTCACCGTCCTGGCCGCAGGTGTTCTCCTGGCATGCGGCTCCGTCGACGGCGATGCACAGCCGGTCATCACCGGATCGTCCACGGCATCGACCGCGTCCACGGCGTCGACCGCGTCGTCCGCGACCGCCGAGCCATCATCGACCTCGGCCCCCCTCGTTGCCGACGACCCACCGTGGACAGACCAGGCGCTGCAATTGGAGCAAATCGCGCGGCTCGGGTCGCCGATCGCTCTGGTGGGGAGACGCGGCACCAGCGACCTGTACGTAGCGGAGAAAACGGGCCTGGTGCAACGCATTGCCGTGACCAGCGGTCAGCCCGACCGCTACGAAGTGGATCCCCGACCACTGATCGACCTCGGTTCCATCGTCAGCTCGGGCAACGAACAAGGGCTCCTCGATATAGCCTTCTCCGACGACGGTGCAGACCTGTACGCCAGCTACACCGATGCGGCCGGCGACAATGTCATCGATCGGTATTCGATGAGCGGGACATCGGTCGTACCCGACAGCCGCACCCAGATCCTCCAGGTGGAGCAACCGTTCAGCAATCACAACGGCGGTGGGATCATGTTCGGTCCCGACGGGTTCCTCTACATCGGGCTCGGCGACGGGGGTCGTGCCGGCGATCCTCTCGGCTCGGGCCAAGATCCGGGAAGCTGGCTCGGCTCCATCCTGAGGATCGATCCCAGCGGGTCGACCGACGGCCGGCAATACTCGATCCCCGACCGAAACCCGTTCTCCGATGGTGGCGGCGCCCCCGAGGTGTGGCTCACCGGGGTCCGGAACCCCTGGCGTTTCAGCTTCGACACCGCCGGCGGTGACCTCTGGATCGCGGATGTCGGGCAGAACCGATTCGAGGAGGTCAACATCCTGCCCGCCGCGACCGGCTCGGGTCGTGGTGCCAACCTCGGGTGGAACGAGATGGAGGCCTTCGAGCCCTTCGAGAGCGGGTCAGAACCGGCTGACCACACCCCGCCGCTGCTGGCCTACGCCCACACCGACGGTCGGTGTTCGGTTACCGGCGGATACGTCTATCGGGGAGCCGAACTCGCGGCCTTCGACGGCGTCTACATCTTCGGCGATTATTGCTCCGGCGAAGTCTTCGGTGCTCAGCCGACGGCCGGCGGCGTCGTGTTCCGGACTCTGAACCTCACGGTCGGTAAGAACACGCTGGGTTCCTTCGGCCTGGATGACGACGGTGAGCTGTACCTCCTGGGTCTGGACGGTGGTGTGTACCGCGTCGTGGCGGCTCCTGCTCCTTGACGAGGCGTACCCGGTCGCGACGTTCACCGTCGACGGGCGATGACCACGTAGCCATCGGACAGGTCGAACCGGTTGAAGAACCGGGAGATGGCCCCCAGCGGAACGAAAAGCTCCGGCCGGGTGAGAAATCGGAGAGGCGATGTGGACAGGCTCTCCGGTATCTGACGATGGTTGCTCTCCGCGGTTCTCCGGTTCTGATCCCAGCTGGCGCGTTCGGCCGCATGCCGCCGAGCCAGGATGAGGCGCGGAAGACGCAGCAGGTTGACCCAGGGGAAGCCGTAGGAGCGGATGTCGATGTCGGTGAAACCGGCTGCGACGAGCCGATCGTGGAGTTGCGCCCGCTCGTAGCGGCGGAGATGACCCACGATTTCGTCGTGCACGGTCCAGTACTTCATCCGGCTGGGAACCGAGAGCGCAATCGTCCCGCCGGGGACCAGAAGCGCACGAAGGCGAGTGAGGAACCCGACATCGTCGGCGATGTGCTCGAGGACCTCGCAGGAAACCACGCAGTCGAACCCACCGTCGATGTCGACCTCATCGAAGACGCCGGCTCGCACGTTCAATCGTTCGCGGTAGGACGCCGGGAGTTGGGCAAAGGAGGCTGCGATGTCATCGCTCATCTCGACCGCCGTCCCGTGGTCGAATCGGTCGAGAAGATCACGGGAGAACATGAGATCTCCCGCCCCCACCTCGCAGAATGTGTGCCCGACAGGGATCATTCGGAGAAGCTCGTAGCGCCGGAGCAGGTAGCGCGGAGGAAGATACCTCAACGATCGGCGAGGACCGTCGGCGTTGTTGTACCGGGTGGCTGCCACAGTCACGCCTTCAATGTCGTCGGCCCCTGATCGGGGCCTTCTCGGGTCCGAGAACCGGCGGTTCGCCGATGGGATACTCTACGCAATGGTAGGTCCCCAGCACGCAGCCGTCGCTTCCCGGGCAGCGACAGAAGGTCTTCGAGGGACACGGCCGGTCGTGAACCACGATCGGCCGTTCCGCCGGCGGTCCCGATGAGGTGACGGTCGACATCACACCCGGTGGACCGTGGTTGGTTGTGACCGCTGCGAACCAGACCCCCGACGCGGACGACCACGGCGACCCCGCGCAGAACCTCGGTGGGTGATGGTCGCGCACGATTCGGTCGGCGCCGGTTCGCGCCTGAGACGGGTGGCGGGTCCGGTGTACCTCGTGGCCATCGTCCTGGCGATGGCATTGTTTGCCCAACGACAAGGATCCGAGGTCCTCGACGTCCTCCGCAACGTCGAGATCTGGCCGCTCCTCGCATCCTTCTTGCTGGCGACGACGCACCTCACCCTGATCACGTTGATCTGGATACAGGTTCTGGGCGTCGAAGCTCGAACCCTTCCCGCTCGGACGAGCGCCGGATTGTTCCTGGTCAGCCAGATGGGCAAGTACATTCCGGGCAGCGTCTGGCCGATCGTCGTGCAGATGCAAGTGGCTGGCGCCTACGGCGTCACGCGGGCCGCGGTGGCACGGGCATTTGCGGTGAATCTGGGTCTGGCGATCACCAGTGCGTCGGCGGTGATCCTGGGCCTGAGCCCCCTGATCGGCCTGCCCGCTGGCCTGCGGGGCGGTCCGGTCCTGCTGTCCGGCGTCCTGGTCGGTGCCGGGATCGTCCTGGTTCTGACCGCGAGCGCCGTTCACGGACGGTTCCGAGCCATCATGCAGGTGTTCGTTCGGACAACGCCCCAGGTTCTGGTCTCGGGAACGGCCCTACAGCTCGTGGCGTGGACGGCGATGGGCGGGCACCTCTATCTCCTCATGCGAGCGGTGGGGTTCGACGACGATCTCCTGTTCGCCCGTTCGGTGAGCGGCTTCGCACTCGCATTCCTGGCCGGACTGGTCGTCATCATGGCCCCAGCGGGGGCGGGCGTTCGGGAGGGGGTCCTTGTCTTGCTGCTCGCTCCGGCCTCGACAGACGTCCCCGCTGTGGCCGCCGCCGCCCTACTGTCCCGACTGCTTCTCACGATCACCGACGCCTCGGCGTTCGGCATCGGTCACTACCTTGGTCGATCGGCCCCTCCCGAGACCGCTCCCAGCGCATAGTCGATGGCGGCTTCCAGTTGGAGGGCGGTTGCATCCACTGAGAACAACGAATCGTACAAACGCCGTCCCGCTCGGCCGATCGGGTCCAGTGAGGTCCGGTTGCGGTGGGCCCACCGCAACGAGGCGGCGAGGGCGGCCGCATCGTTCTGGGGAACGTGGAGACAGTTCACCCGATCCTGGAATCCGAGCTCATCGGTTGTCGCCCCGATGACTGTGGGTACGCCGCTGGCCAGGCCCTGATAGGTCTTTCCGGTGACCGCGATCGACGCCTGCCGAGTTCCCCCGAATGGTCCGCCCAGCAGGACGTCGGTCGCCGGTATTCGCACATCGCGAAGTTCGTCGTAGTCGACCCATTGTTCGTGAACGACGTTGGGCAGAGCGGCAGCAGCGATGCTCTTGGCACCCCGGGTGCCGCCTCCGATCATCCGAAACTGGATCGGCTCGTTGTGCAGCTCCCGGGCAGCGCCGATGATCACGTCGACCCCGTGGAGTGGCAGGAACGATCCGTAGAACAGCACCTGCAACGGTCGGTCATCGGTGGATGATCTCCGCGGGCTGCGCTTGGTGGCGGGGTCGGCTCCGA
>JAHEJO010000039.1 GCA_024638805.1 Acidimicrobiales bacterium | reverse complement strand
GGTTCCACCCGGATGATGTAGCCGGTCACGGTGTCGTCGCCGGCGGGCCGGCTCCACCGCACGGTGATGTCGTTGCCTGAGATCGACGCCGATGCAGAGCGAACCGCTCCGGGCGCGGTCGTGCGACCGACCTGCACCTTGTTCGAGGAAGACCAGGGACCCCAACCGTTCTTGTTGCGGGCGGACACATCGATCTGGTACGACCCGTCGCGGACGTTGTCGACCTTGACGTCGCGACGGGTTCCGACGCTGCGGATGTCTCCGTTCACGCGGATCCGGTACTCGCGGATCTTGTCGCCACCGTCGCTGGAAGGCTTGTCGTAGCGGAGTCGAAGATCATTGCCGTCTTTGACCTCGAGCCTCACGTTCCGGGGTCCGCTCGGCGTGGGCGGAGCTTCGATCAGGAACTTCGAGGACGCCCACGGGCCCCAGCCCTCGGAGTTTCTGGCTCGAATGTCAACCTCGTAGGTTCGCGGCGGCGGCAGGTCGAACTTGACATTCCGTTTGGTCGTCGTGATGGAGATGCCGCCTATCCGTACCTCGTACTTGTCGACCGTGCCGCCACCGTCGTCGTCGCCACCGTCGTCGTCGCCACCGTCGTCGTCGCCACCGTCGTCGGATGGCTGCTTCCATTCGATCTTGACTTCGTCACCGTCGATCTCGATGACGATGTCGCGGACCGGGCCAGGGGGGCTGGTCGCCGACACCGGTTGAGCGACGACGCCGATCATGACCAGCGCCAAGATCGCGACTCGCGCTGGCATACACACGAACTTCATTGGAGTCTCCCACCATCAGGCGGCGGCATTTCGCCCCGCTGCCGTCATCCGATACTAGGTGGCGCGACTCAGTGCAGCCACTGACGTCGCTGGGACAGAGGTGATTTCACCCATGGGTCGCCGGATCCGGCCCGCAGGATGATCCGATTTCGAACCTCGGACCCAACCCGGTCCCGACCGTCGATACCCGGTCCGCAGCTCGCGGTGCCCAGCCCGGCGTGGGCGGCGTCGAGCCGGAACACTGTCGATGTCCGCCAGTCGATCTCGTGGTGATGGCGGGCGACCGATATGTCCTCGGGCCGAGCGTGGAGGGCGGCGCAGTCGAATCGTGGACCGCCGATGGCCAGGAGCCCCGCTGTCGCGGGTGAGCCGTGCAGGTGTGCCCAGCGGACGTCGGTGTGGTTGCCGCTGTCCTGGGGTCGGGCGTAGGCGAAGTAGTTGTCGACGACCGAGGTGGTGTAACGGCCGGTCAGTTGACCTCCGGACCGATCCCGATAGGTCTCCAGGGGTCCTGGGCCGAACCAGGTCAACCGATCCAGACCGCTCGCTTCGTCGAATTCGAGTTCGATGCCCAGGCGTTGGATCGGAGGGACCATCCGGATCGGGCTCGAGCGGAAGTCGACAGCCAGGTCGCCATTGGGAGCGACGAGCCACTCGACCCTCACCAGGAGACGGTCGGCGAGGAGAAGCTCGACCGAGACACTGCGGTCGGTCGTGACGAGCGGCGTGTGCACGGTCGGTGAACAGTTGACCAACCCGAGTTCGTCCAGCCGGACCAGCAGTTGTTCGTCACCGAAGAGACTCCGGTCGTTGTCGGTCCCGGCGCGGTCGATGCCGATGCGGGCCCAGCGCAGCCCGAGATCGTGTCCGCCGACCGTGAGGCTCGTTGGCACGCCGGCCTCGTCGATCACCAGTTCGCTGGTGCCCGATGAGAGGATCGCCCCGCCCGGCACCCGTAGAACCTCGACGAACCCGTCCTCGGTGGGGGCCGGCCTGCTCGAGCTCGTCGCTCTCCCGATAGGGATGCTCAACTCGTCCCAGGCGGGCACGTCGCCGTCCGGATCGTGTACCCGCACAGCGAGCCGCAGATCCCTGGCCTCTCCTCCGACACCGTCCGGTCTCAGGGGAAGCGAGATGTCACGGCTGGCACCGGGGGCCAGGTCCGGCACCGGGACCGCTCCGGAGGCCAACTGGTTGTCCCGTTCGAGCAGGGTCCAGTGGAGCTCCCAACCCTTCAGGGAGGTGTGATCCATTCGATTGATCAGTTCGAGCCGACCCCGGGTCAGGTCCAGCGCTCGAGCCTGCACGGGTCGATACACCCAGCGGACGTACTCGAGGGACGGGTGCGGGGTTCGGTCGGCGTCGACGAGCCCGTTGATCAGGAAGTTGGCATCGTTGGGCTGGTCACCGAAGTCGCCGCCGTAGGCCCACCACGAGGTGCGGTCCGTTTCGACCCGTCGAATACCCTGGTCGACCCAATCCCAGATGAACCCCCCGCCCAGCCTCGGAGTCGAATACACCAGGTCCCAGTAGCGGTGGAGCCCACCGCTGCTGTTTCCCATCGCATGGCTGTACTCGTTCATGATGATCGGCCGCTCGTCGGCGACGACCGACAATCGCTCCAATTCGGCCAAGCTCGGATACATGGGGCAGATGATGTCGACCAGCTCGTCCTGCTCGGCATAGTGGTAGGCGACGGGCCGCCGCGGGTCGATCTCACGGATCGCCGAGGCCATCAGCCGGTGGTGGGGCCCGAAATCGGATTCGTTGCCCAACGACCAGATGATCACCGACGGGTGATTGCGGTCCCTCACCACCATCCGAGTTGCTCGCTCGATGAAGCTTGTTTCGAATGCAGGATCGAACGACGGGTTGTCGGGATGGTCGACCAGACCATGTGATTCGACGTTGGCTTCGTCCATGACGTAGAAGCCGAGTTGGTCGCACAACGTGTAGAAGCGTTCGTCGTTGGGATAGTGGGCTGTACGAATCGCGTTGACGTTGCTGCGTTTCAACAACACGAGATCTGCCAGCAGGTCCTCGTCGGACTGGTGTCGACCGTTGTCCGGGTCGTGTTCATGTCGATTGACACCCCGGATCGTGATCGGCCGCCCGTTGACGTTGAGCGTTCCGCCGGCGACGTCGACGGTCCTGACCCCGATGGCAAGCGCTCGTCGATCGGACACCCGACCGCCGGCATCGGTGAGGGTCACGACGAGGTCGTACAACGACGGGGATTCGGCGCTCCACAGCGCCGGATCGAGGATCTCGGCCCCGATGACCACGGATGTGCCGTCGAGGCCACACTCCCGGTCGAGGAGGTCACGACCGTCGCGCTGCAGTTGCGTGCGCACACACGAGCCCTCGCCGGCCCCGTCGACGGTCACCGTGACCTCGACCTCGGCCCGGCGGTCGTGACCGGCCCCGGCCACAGCCGTGGTGCAGCAGTGAATATCGGCGATGTGAGCCGCAGGCAGCGCATATACCCAGATCGAGCGGTGGAGCCCAGCCATCCACCACATGTCCTGGTCCTCCACCCACGTACTGGCCGACCATCGCTGGACCCGGAGCGTCAGCACGACGTCGGTGCCGGGTGTGACGTGATCGGTGAGATCGAACTCGGCCGGCAGTCTGCTATCTGTGCTGTACCCCACGTGGCGACCGTCGACGAAGACCTCGACGGCCGATTCGGCCCCACCGATGCGGAGGATGATCCGCTGTCCGCTCCAGTTCGCCGGGATCGGGATCACCCGGGTGTGGTCGGCGCCCTCATCGGGCAACGGGATCTCCGGGTACGAGTCGATGTCGAACGGATAGCGGGTGTTGGTGTAGATCGGGATGCCGAAGCCGTGGAGAACCCACGAGGTGGGCAGCGTCATCGTCTGCGCCGGCGCGACCTCCCCGGCCTCGGGAACGCCGGGGGCGTCGCCGAACCAGTGCCGGAACAACCAGTCACCGTCGAGCGATACGGCATGCTCGGGCACTCCGAGACCGTGCATCGCCCGCCGGTTGCGTGACACCGCAGACCGATCTCGATGGTCGAAGCCCGAATCCACGCCCTGGAATCTACGCCCACCGGCGCCTCACTACAGTATTGACATGGACCCCGGCGCACTGATCGTCCCCGGACCCGGCCACGTGCTGGTCATCGGACCCTTCGCGATGGTGATGTCCGGGACCGCCGGGGATGCCCAATCCGCCGACGACACCTTCGGCGGATTGGCGCAACGTCGAGAATGGACCTTCGAGACCGTTGCGGCAGCCCTCCAGGACCTCGTCCTCGACCGGAACCCGCGAGGGGTTGCCGCCATCCTGACCGCCGGCGGGGATCCGGTGGTCTTCGTGTTCGACGAGGCGATGGCGATCTTCGACGGATCCGCCCACAGCGGGGCCGGGCGGGACGAATGGGTGACCGAGATCGTGATGGGCGACCGGGTCGAATTGCGTCTGGCGGGCAACACCACCATGCCGCCACAACACGGGACCTCGCTCAGGGACGGGCTCGTGCCCGGAGCCGGTCTCGGCCTCGAGTTGGCCCTGGTTCCGGCCTCGGCCAGCGCTCCGCCGCCGGCATACGCCCCGGACCCTCCCCCGCCGTCGTACGGCGCCGGATGGGGTGCCGGCCCCCTCGCCCAGTACGCCCATCAGCCACCGCCACCGACCGCGGGCCGGATGCCGCCTCCACCTCACGAGACCAGCGGTCGGAGTGCTCCGAGCCGCGTGCATCATGCCCCGCCACCACCCCCGCCCGAATAGAACACAGGGTCGGACTTCGGGTCCGGCTACCCCAGGACCCAGGCGGCGGTCGTCCCCGAGCGCTCCAGGTCCTGGAAACGGTGGCGCGCATCCAGGGCCTCGGACCGGAGTGACCCTTCGGCGTCGACGCCGGTCCGACGGGCCAGCTCGACCAGGGCGATCAGCGCTCGCGCGATCGACTCCTCGTTCACATCACCGACCGTGGCCATCGCTCGCAATTCGTCATCGGACAGCTCCAGGGGTGCCACCCGAGCACCCTTGCCGAGAATCTTCTCGGCGAGCGACAAGGCCGGCAGTGCGGTGGGGATGCCGTCCATCACCGACGACCGCTTCTTCTCGCTGACCTTGGCGTCCTCCCAGTGTTCGAGCACTGCGGCGGCGTCAGACGCCTCGACGTCGCCGAACACGTGCGGATGCCGAGCGACGAGTTTGTCGTGGATGCCGCGGGCGACGTCGGCGATCCCGAACTGTCCCGCTTCGGTGGCCAACTCGGCGTGGAACAGCACCTGGAACCACAGGTCGCCCAACTCCTCTTCGAGGTGGTGATATCCGGACCCGGTCGCCGGATCCACACCCTCGATAGCGTCGAGCACCTCGTAGGTCTCCTCGAGGAGATGTCGTCGCAAGGACATGTGGGTCTGTTCCCGATCCCAGGGGCAGTCTCGACGGAGCCGGTGCATGACTTCGACCGACCGGATCATCTCCTGGGCCACCGGCGCTGTGATCCTGGGGATGTAGACCGAGGTCAGATGGTCGGCCGTGAGCTTGCGATCGAGATCCGACCAGACGACCTCGGTGATCTCCTCCGACCGAGTGCCGAGGCCCTGCAGAATGATCGCGGTCTGATCGTCGTCGGCATCGATGGCCAACTTGATGTCGGAAAGCACCCAGTTGGCGTGGGTGTGGGCAACCAGCAGCGGTCCTGCTTCGCCGGCTGCACTCAACGCGAACGTGTGACCGTCGACGAGTCGGACGCGCTGTTCGATCGGGTCGATCCCGAGTCGGTCCCACACCAGATCGAGGAATGACACCGCTGGCAGCACTCGATGGTCGTGACCCGAGGCGCGGAGGCGCTGCACCGTGCGTTCGAGTACGAGGGGTGACCCGGGCACGGCGTAGAGGATCCGACCATGACGAAGGTCCTCCGCTATAAGCCTGTCGGTGATCTCGCGGTAGACATCATCGAAGGTTTCGGCTTGGTCGTAGATCGAATCGAAGCTCGCGGCCGACGGCACGAGGTCGCCGGTCGGGTGCTGTGCGGTCCTGATGAAGCGGACTTCGTGGTCGCCGATGGCCGCCAGGGTCTCCTGTGTGATCAGGCCGGGATGCCCGGGGCCGAGTCCGACGATCGTGATCATTGCGGCTGTCGGACTACGTGGGAGCGACCCGGCCGGCCTGGACGTCCCAACTGCCGAAGACCGCCGGGATATCGATCTGGGCGGACGCCAGGGCCTCACTGAAGACGGCGAAGCCCTGCGACCCGGCAGCGCCGCGATCCTCCGGGATCGTGTCGGTGTCGTACACCTCGATCACATGGAAACCGAATTCGGTTTCGACCGGGCCGACCACCACGTTCAGAGGAGCGGCGAGTATGGCGTCACGGAACGGTGCGACATACCCCTCCGGAGCGACGCAACCGAGATCTCCTCCGGTGGGGCCGCTCGGGCCGGTCGAGAGTTCTACCGCCAGTTCGGTGAAATCCTCCCCTGCGTCGAGCCGGGCGATGGCGGCCTCGGCCTCCGCTCCGGTGGCCAACAGGATGTGGCGGCTGCATGGAACGCTGGTGGTTTCGCCGGTCAGGAACACGTCGGTCATGGCGTTCTGGCGGATGCGCTGCTCCGCGACGAGTTCGAGGTACTCGCTGGCACCCGACTTGATCGTGGCCACCGCCGCCTGAGGGTCTGGTTCATTCACCATCGCGCCTTCGAGCTGGCCATCGATGATCGCGAGCTCGGCGGCGAGAGCGCCATCGGGGACCGACGCGCCCGACGTGGCGATCGCTACGTCGAGAACCTTCACCTGGATGAGCGAGGAGAGAACATCCTGATCGAAGGTGTCGGGCAGGGGCTGGGCGAACAACAGCTGAGCGGCACCGGGGTTGTCGCCCAGCTGATTGGTGACGGCCAAGAGGTCCTCCACCGGCACGACGGCCTCGGTCCCGTCGGGAAATGCGATGACCGCTGCGTTGTCGAGTCCGTCGTAGGCCGACGCCTCCCGGGAAACCCCGCACGCCCCGAGGACGAACATCAGAGCGGCGAAAACGGCAAGCGACGTGAACTTTGATCCCACCGGACCAGCGTAACGGCACCGGGGCCGGGCAGTAGGCTCAAAGCCATGAGGGTTGTGGGTGTCCAACATCACATCCAATGGCACGACCCCGAAACCACGATGCGCCTCTTGGTCCCCCAGATTGAAGCTGCGGTAGCCGCCGGGGGCGACCTGATCTGCCTCAGCGAGATGTTCAGCACCGGCTTCTCCATGTCGACCGATCTCGTCGCCGAGCCGGCCGGCGGACCCTCGTCGAGCTTTCTCGAGCAGCAGGCCGCCGAGCAAAGCGGGCGCACCGGTCGCCCCATCCACCTCGTGGCGTCGATCCCGACCGCCGACCCTTCGCTCGACACCGACCTGCCGGTCAACCGGCTCCTCGTCTACGGACCCGACGGTCTCCTCGGCCACTACGACAAGGTCCACCCGTTCTCACTCTCGGGTGAGGACAAGCACTACGGTGCCGGCGACGCACCGCTCACACTGACCATCCTCGGCGTCCGGGTCAGCTTTTTCGTGTGTTTCGATCTTCGCTTCGCCTACGCCTTCTGGGATCTTGCCGACCAGACAGACCTCTACGTTGTCGTGGCGAACTGGCCGGCCCGAAGACGGCTCCACTGGCAAATCCTCCTGCGTGCCCGGGCGATCGAGAACCTCGCGTATCTCCTCGGGGTTAATCGGGTCGGCGAGGACGGCAACGGCTTCGGTCACGCGGGTGACACGGCTCTGTATTCGCCGACCGGTGAGATCCTGGCCTCGGCGTCGGAGATCGAAACCTTGGTCATCGGCGAAGTGGACGCCACCAACGTGACCGACACCCGCCGACGGTTCGGTTTCCTCGAGGATCGGCGCCGGTGAACGCGCTCAGTCCGGTTGCGAGCCGGCCGAGACCTGTTCGGCTGCGGCCTGGGTTCGACGCCGGTGGCGTGCTGCGGCGCCGAGCTCGCCCAGGTTGCTGATGAACAGGACCCCCGCAGCGACGGTGATGATCGCGCCGATGGCGAAACGGCCCACGAGAAACACCCCGCCGATGGCGAAAACGGAGAAGGCGGCAACCGCCGCGTAGACCGCCGCCAGGCGGATCACCGCCTGGAAACGGCGCCGAGCAAGCTGCTCGGCCAGCAGAACACCGGCTGCCACGATGGCGGTGAAGCCGGCCACGGTGATCGAGTCGAAGACCAGCACCGCCGCCAACGACAGCAGGATCAGGGGCACGCTGACGACACTCCAGAACGTGAGGATGTACCCCGTCTCGGTCGGGGGTGGGAGTGCGATGGCGGGATTCTCCAGGTGGGACCGGTAGTCCTGGCCCGGGAGGTGTCCTTTCTCAACGCGGCTGCGGAGATCGACGAGTTCGGATCGTTGGCGAAGCAGCTCGGTGAGATGGGCGGACTCGGCCTCCATGTCCTCCTCTGCTTCGGTCCGGGTGGCAAACGGGAGTTTGCGAGCCGTGCGGCGGATCTCGCCGTCGATATCGCCGAGGACGGAGTCGAGTTTGACGTCACTGACCCGGCGCTTCATCGCCGACGGCGGTGGTGTCCCGTGAAGTCCTGCGAAGCCGACCGGGTCCGCCCACGAGACCCGGACCTCACCGTGCCGGGTGAACTTGGGCCCTCCGGGCCCGCGTTCACCTTCGCCCGGGTCGTGGGTGTCGAGACCCCACAAGCCTCGGAACCGGCCACACCAGTCGAGGCCGTCGTCGAGGGCCCGTACGTCCCAGACCCGTGCATCGAGACCGTCGGCGGTGGCCGTGTCGACGAAGGGCGCGCCGAAGGCCGGGCCGAGGCCCCGTTCCGCCGCCTGATCCTTGATGCGCAATGCCCCCTGCGTCCAGCGCTGCAGCCGCAGGAGCCACCGCAGACCGGGCACGTCGAGCCGGGTGATGTAGTCGCCGGGCCGGAAGTACAGGGCGTGGGAGCCGGCACCGGCGTGCAGCACGGGCCGGCCGTCCTGAACGATCAGTTCGGGGTCGTTCCAGTGACGCCGCAGGTTGGCCCCGGAGATGTCGTGGCTCGATGCGACGACCCATTGCGGGGTCCGATCCTTGGGGTCGCAGTAGATCCAGGCCTGCTCCCAGTCCCCTTCGTGGTCGTTGAGACCCCGATAGCTCGACCGCCAGTCGTTGTAGAGGTAGAAGTAGGCGTAATGCAGAACCAGCCATTCGCCGGCGCGGACGGCCCGGGCGTAGGCGACGGGCACCTGCCGGTGTAGACCCAACCGGTCCGCTTTCAACGCGGCCGCGGTCACCGTCCGGTTGGGCACCGTGGGCCGGATGATGTGGATCAGTCGGTAGATCGCATCAAAGACCCGCCCGAACAGACCAACCCGGCCCAGCCGGGGGGCCAGGAGTTTCCGGGCGAGACGTTTGGCTTCCTCGCCGACGACCGCCCGCCGTTCCTCATCGCTGACGAACCGAAGATAGTGGTCGGCCAGCCCGTCGCCGAGGCGTTCGAGGGACAGTTCGCCCTCGCCCAACACGACCTCGTCGCCTCGCATCAGCGCGGACGACTTGACGAAACCGTCGACCTCGGTCGGGTAGAACAGCTCGCGGTCATCGAATCGAACGATCGGGCAATGCCGCTGCAGCAGATCCCGGTGATGCCCGAGAGCGTCTGCGTCGTCCCGGGGCATCCCACAACCTTAGATCGCTCGTTCTGCCGGTCCCGAGCAGCGAAGTGAAGGTTTCAGAGCTCGGCGAACGCCTGGACGATGTCGACGACCGCCCGTTTGCCGTCGCCGAACAACATGAGGGTGTTGTCGGCGGCAAACAACGGATTGGGTATCCCGGCGAACCCCGGCGACAGGGATCGTTTGATCACCACGACCGTCCGGGACTTGTCCACGTCGAGGATCGGCATTCCGGCTATCGGGGAATCAGGGTCATCTCGGGCCACCGGGTTGACCACGTCGTTGGCCCCGAGGACGATCGTCAGGTCCGTCTGGGCGAACGTCGGGTTGATCGCATCCATTTCGACGAGCTGCTCGTACCCGATTTCGGCTTCGGCCAACAGCACGTTCATGTGGCCCGGCATCCGACCCGCGACCGGATGGATACCGAAGACGACTTCGCAACCATTCTGCTCGAGGACCCTGGTCAGATCCCGCACGGCGTGTTGGGCCTGGGCAACCGCCAGACCGTACCCGGGCACGATCGCAACCCGGGTGGCGGTGTCGAGCAAAAGGGCGACCTCGTCGGCGTTGGTGGAAGTGACCTTGCCCGCGTACACATCGTCGGCGTCAGCGGCGCTGGCGGCTGTGGGCGCCTCGGAGAACAGCACGTGGGCGAGGGTGCGGTTCATCGCCACGCACATGATCTGGGTCAACACCAAGCCGCTGGCCCCGACGAGCGACCCGGCGATGATGAGAAGGCTGTTGCCGAGCGCGAAACCGGTGGCGCTGGCAGCCAGCCCCGAAAGGGAGTTGAGAAGGGCGATCACCACCGGCATGTCAGCACCACCGATCGGGATCACACCGGAAACGCCCAGCACCAATCCGATGACCACGATGGCCACGATGAGAACGAGTGACGTCGGGGCTCCGAGCATCGACAGGCCGAGCGCCACGCCGGCCCCGAACAGCAGTCCGTTGAGCACGCGGACACCGGCGAAGCCGAACGAACCGATCGTTTCCCGCAGTTTGCCGAACGCGATCAGCGATCCACTGAACGTGACAGCGCCGATCAGGCCGGTCGCGGCGGCGGCCAGCGTGAAGGTGGTCGTCGGTTCCGAGCCGAGGTCTCGGACCTCGAGGAACGATGCGCCCACGACGAGGACCGAGGCGATACCACCCAGCCCGTTGAACAGTGCCACGAGTTCGGGCATACCGGTCATCTGGACACGGGTCGCCAGCAGCGTGCCGATCGCAGCGCCGAGCACCAGCCCGAGAGCGAGCTGCCAGTAGGAAAGGATCTTGTTGTCGGTCAGTGTGACGGCGACGGCGACGAGCATCCCGGTGGCGCCGAGGGCATTTCCTCGGACGGCGGTGCGCGGCTTGGAGAGCCCCTTGAGACCGAGCACGAACAGGACCGCGGCCACGATGTAGCCCGCCTGAATCAGGTTACTGGCGGCGTCCATCAGCGCCGTTTCTTCTTGGTGCTGAACATGCTGAGCATGCGGTTGGTGACGAGGAAACCGCCGACCACGTTGACGGTGGCCAGCGTGACCGCACCGACACCGAGCCACGTGGCCAGCGTCGTCTGTTCGGCACCGGCGGAGACGACCGCGCCGATCAGGGTGATCCCACTGATGGCGTTGGAACCGCTCATGAGCGGCGTGTGGAGGGTCGGCGGGACCTTGGTGATCACCTCGACACCGAGGAAGACGGCGAGGACGAACAAGGTCAGGGCGAGGAGGAAGGTCATGTGCAGGTCATCCTTGGGTCGTAGGCGGGGCGGCGGTGCGGGCGACGGCGTCGGCGACCCGGGGATGGACGATGCGGCCACCGGCGGCGACCAGAGTCCCGGCGGTAATCTCGTCATCGGTGTCGATCCTGAGGACCCCCTCCTCGTCGCACAGATGGGTGAGCAGCGAGATGACATTGTTGGCGAACATCTTCGATGCGGTCGTCGCGGACCGTGACGGCAGGTCCGTTGGGCCAAGGATCGTCACACCCTGATGGATGACCGTGCGGTCGGCCTCGGTAAGGGTGCAGTTGCCACCCCTCTCGGCCGCCAGGTCGATGATCACCGAACCGGGCCGCATCTGTTCCACCATCGCCGCCGTCACCAACTCCGGGCTCCGTACTCCGGGGATCGACGCGGTCGTGATCACGATGTCGGATCCGGCCACGTAGGGCGTCAACATCTGCTGCTGGCGCAGGTTCACCTCGGCCTCTTGAGCCTTGGCGTAACCTCCGGCATCCTCGGACCCGGCGGTATCGAGATCGAGTTTGATGCTGCGGCCACCCACCGACTCGATCTGCTCGGCCGCGGCCGGCCTGACATCGTAGCCCTCGACGATCGAACCCAGACGTTTGGCGGTTGCGATCGCCTGGAGCCCGGCCACCCCGGCACCGAGCACGAGTGTGCGGGCTGCTGGTACGGTGCCGGCGGCGGTCATGAGGAGCGGAAACATCTTCTGCAGGGTCGACGCGGCCATCAGAACCGCTTCGTATCCGGCCACGGTCGCCGTCGAGGAGAGCACGTCCATCGTCTGAGCTCGAGTGATCCGGGGTATGAGTTCGAGACTGAGAACGGTGGCGCCGGTTGCGGCCAGCTCGGCGACCTCGGCAGCCCGCCACAGCGGGTCGACGAGGCCCACGAGCACATGGTCCGAACCCACGCCGGAACGGACGACGTCGATGCCGACGACAACACCAGCGGTGGCGAGGACCGACCTGCGATCCGCGACCTCGGCGCCGGAGGCCCGGTAGTCCTCGTCGGTGAAACCCGCAGCCTGCCCACACCCAGCCTCGGCGACGACCGTGTGACCTGCCTTGGTCAATTTCTCGACGCCTACCGGGGTGAGCGCCACGCGACGCTCGCGATGTCCGGATTCCTTCACCACGCTCACGTGCACGGTGCGGCACCCTAGCCGGTGGTGCCGGGATCGGCGTTGCCCGACGCCGGTTCTGCGCCCATCGCCGGAGGATCGGTGGGTCAGGACGAGGTGTGGTCGGGGTCGTGGGGAAACATCGTGGCCAGGAACGTCAGGAGATCGGCGGTCAGATCCTTGGCCGGGGACCTGAGGCCGACCTGCACCTCGCCACCCTCGCCGGCGTACTCGGTCGGTTTCCACACCCCGCCCGGAAACAGGCGATTGAACCGCACTTCCTGGCTCACCTTCATCTCGACGGGTCCCATTTTGGCGATCCACTTCGGACCCCCCAGACCGGGGCCCTTGACCACGACGAGATCGCGGATACCGAGACGGATCATCTCGGCTCGAACCTGGGCAACATCGAGGAGTTGTTGGGCGACGGTGGGGACCGGACCGTAGCGGTCCTGCCATTCGGCGGTGATGTCGTCCACCTGGGAATGGTCGGTGACCGCCGAAAGGCGACGGTACGCCTCGAGGCGTTGCGAACCGCCGGGGATGTAGTCATCGGGGATGAGGGCGTCGACGGGAAGGTCGATCTTCACCTCCACCGGTGGTTTGGTTTCGACGCCATTCAGTTCGTTGACCGCGTCGTTGACCATCTCGCAGTACAGGTCGTAGCCGACGGCGGCGATGTGGCCGCTTTGACCCTTGCCCAACAGGTTGCCGGCACCCCTGATTTCGAGGTCTCGCATGGCGATCCGGAAACCGGATCCGAGCTCGGTGGCGTCACCGATCGTGCGCAACCGTTCGTAGGCCTCCTCGGTCAGCGATGCATTCGGTCGGGTGAACAGATAGGCGTAGGCACGCTGGCCGGAACGCCCGACCCGGCCGCGGAGCTGGTGCAGCTGACCCAGCCCAAGGAACTCGGCGCGGTCGACCACCAGCGTGTTCACGGTCGGCATGTCAATGCCCGACTCGATGATCGTGGTGCACACGAGCACGTCGTACCGGCCGTCCCAGAACTCCATCACGATCGTCTCGAGGCTGGCCTCGTCCATTTGGCCGTGGGCGACGGCCACCCGGGCCTCCGGGACCAGCTCGCGGACCCGCGCCGCGGTGTGTTCGATGCTCTGTACGCGGTTGTGGACGAAGAAGACCTGCCCCTCGCGGAGCAACTCGCGGCGGATCGCCTCGGCGACCGCCCGCTCGTCGAACTCACCTACATAGGTGAGGATCGGCTGACGATCGGCGGGAGGGGTGTTGAGGATCGAAAGGTCACGGATTCCCGTCAGGCTCATCTCGAGCGTCCGTGGGATCGGTGTGGCGGAGAGGGTCAGCACATCAATCTCGGTGCTGAGCGTCTTGATCAGTTCTTTGTGTTTGACCCCGAAGCGCTGCTCTTCGTCGACGACGAGAAGGCCGAGCCGGGGGAACGAGACGTCCTCGGACAGGAGCCGGTGGGTACCGATCAGAACATCGACCTGGCCTTCGCGGACATCGGTGGCGATCCTGCGGGCATCGGCAGGGGTGAGAAAGCGGCTGAGCATTTCCACCCGTATCGGAAAGGGGGCGAACCGGTCGGAGAAGGTCTGGAAGTGCTGGGACGCCAGCAGGGTGGTCGGCACGAGGATGGCCACCTGCTTGCCGCTCTGGACGGCTTTGAACCCAGCCCGGATGGCGATCTCGGTCTTTCCGAACCCGACATCGCCGACGACCAATCGATCCATGGGGGTGGTCGATTCCATGTCGTTCTTGACATCGTCGACCGAGGTCGCCTGGTCCGGGGTGAGTTCGTAGGGAAACGCCCCCTCGACCTCGGACTGCCAGGGCGTGTCCGGCTCGAAGGCGACGCCGGGCGTGGCCAGACGCTGCTGGTACAGCACCACGAGTTCCTGGGCGATCTCGTTGACCTCGGAACGGACTCGAGCCTTCGCCTTGGCGAAATCGCTACCCCCCAACCGGTGGAGGGACGGCGCGTCGCCGCCGCTGTAGGGGCGGACCAGGTCCATCTGGTCCGACGGGACGTAGAGCCGGTCGTCACCCCGGTATTCGATGAGGAGGTAGTCGCGGCTGTGGCCACCGATCGAGCGATTGACCAGACCGGTGAATCGGCCGACACCGTGTTGGTGGTGCACTACGTAGTCCCCGGCGTTGAGCCCTTCGAAGAAGCCGTCGCTCTGACGGGCGGGCCGGCGGCGGGCCCGGCGGCGGGCCCGGCGGCGACCGGTCAGGTCCGCTTCGGCGAGAACCGCCATGTTCGCCTCAGGCAGCACGAAACCGCGTTCGAAGTGCTCGACGACAATGTGGACACCGGGCCCGAACAGCGGCGGTGCACCGTCGCGATGGACCACAGGCGCAAGTCCCCAGTCACCCAGGCGGTCGGCGAGCCGGTCGACGGTGCCCGAACCTTCGGCGCAGACGACGACCGTGGTGCCGCTGCCGGCCAGATGGGCGATGCGATTGGCCAGTTCCTCACCGGGGGCGTCCCATCCGCCCGCCTCGATCGTGGCGACGTCAGGTCCGTCGGGAACAGCCATCATCGAGACGACGGGTGCGGCGATGGTGGCCAACACACGATCGAACCCGACGTGGAGCATGGGGAACGGGTTGTGGTCGACGTCGATCTCGGCGGCGTCGCCAAGCGCACCCCAGGTGCGAGCGAGCGTGGCGGCCAGATCGACCTCCTCGGCGATCAGATCCCCGGCCCGGTCCTTCATCCGCTTCGGTTCGACGAGCACGATCATGGCGTCGCCGGCGAGGAGATCGGGCAGGACCCGCGCCGATTCGGTCAGCCATGGCAACCATGACTCCATCCCGTCGAAGGATTCGCCATCAGCGAGCCGCTGCCACTGTTCCCGGCCCCACGGTTCGGTTCCGATCAACCGCTCTGCTCGCTCACGGATCGGGTCGGTCACGAGAAGCTCACGACAGCCGTGGATCTCCACCTCGTTGATGTCCAGTTCGCTTCGCTGCGACGCGATGCTGAACGTCGTCAACCGGTCGACCTCGTCACCCCACAGGTCGATCCGGATGCCGGTGTCGGCGGTCGAGCCGAACACGTCGACGATCGAGCCCCGTACCGCCATCTCGCCCCGATGTTCCACCTGGGGTTCCCGGCGATAGCCGAGCTCGACGAGACGTTCGACGAGGTCGGTTGGATCGACCGTGTCCCCGTGACCGATCACGATCGGTGCGGCGTCGGCACCGTGGGGGCCGAGGCGCTGGATCAACGCACGGACCGGTGACACCACGACTTTTGGGCTCCGTACCGGATCGCCGAGGCGCCACAACGTCTCGAGTCGGCGACCCATCGTTTCGATGCTGGGGCTGACCCGTTCGAACGGCAGCGTCTCCCAAGCGGGAAACATGGCCACCTCGTCCTCACCCACGAGAACACCGAGATCGCGATGGATCCGCTCCGCCTCGGTGGTGGTGGGGACGCCGACGAGCAGCGGCCGACGGTCGGTAGCCACTTGGAGGGCCGCCAGCGCCGGCGCCCACCCCGGTTCGGAGATGGCGAGAACGCTCGTGGAGCGGCCCACAACCCTGTCCATCGCCGGAATCCGGGAGAGATTCCGGACGAGGGGACCGAATCCCGGTACCGCAATCTCCCTAGTGGGGTCAGACACCGCCGTCAGAGCTGGGCTCCTCGACCCGCCGGTTCACCGCGTTCATCGTGGCGTCGAACCCGTCCCTGACGAGGAACTCGATCGCCTCGGATGCGTTCGAGATCGCCGTGTCGAGCAGCGTACGTTCGGTCTTGCCGGGACGTTTCAAAACGAAATCTCGGGGGATCTGGCTCGGCGGCGGTTTCCCGATGCCGATGCGCAGACGCATGAAGTGTCCACTTCCGATGTGCTGGGTGACCGAACGAAGACCGTTGTGGCCGGCCAGTCCCCCACCTTGTTTGAGTTTCAGCCGACCGACGGGCAGATCGAGTTCGTCGTGCACGATCAGAAGCTGGTTGCCTTCGACGATGCCGTACCGTTTGCGCAGCATGCTGACCGACTCCCCCGAGTTGTTCATGAACGTCTGCGGGAAGGCGAGAACCACGCGCTTGTGACCGATGAGGATCTCTGCGGTGAGCGCTCGCTCCTTGCTCTTGCGGAGCTGTGACCCGTAGCGGGCGGCGACCCGGGCGACCGCCTCGGCACCCACGTTGTGCCGGGTGCCGTCGAAGTTGTCGCCGGGGTTGCCCAGACCGATGACGAGCAGATCGGAGGGTGTGCCGCGACGGGCCTCTGCGGCATCCGATCGGCCCAGGCGTGCCACGTGGCTCCTCTACCCCTCGGCGGAGGCGTCGCCGCCACCGGCGTCTTCGTCGGCTGCCTCGGCTGTCTCTTCGCCTTCGCCCACTTCGCCTTCGCCCTCGACCTCGGGTTCCTCTTCGACCTCGGCGCGGGGAACGACGGTGTAGACGACCGGGTCGTCAGCGTCCACGTCGGTGGTCACGCCCGCCGGCAGAGAGATGTCGGACACGGTGATGTTACGATCGGGCGAGAGGATGGAAAGGTCGGCGTCGAGCGAATCCGGAATGTTGGTGGGCGAACACTCGACCGCCAGCGCAAAGAGCGCCTGCTCGACATGCAATCCGACCGCCAGGACCTCCTCGGCTTCACCGACGAGACGGATCGGTACCTCGACGGTGATGGCCTGTGCCGCGTCGATCCTGAGGAAATCGACGTGAATGACCTCCCGCCGAACCGGATCCCTTTGTACCTCCTTGACCAGAACCAGATCCTGCTTTCCGTCGACCGCCAGGTTGAAAACCGTGTTGAGCCCGGCCTCGGTCTTCAACGCCTCGCGAAGCTCGACATAATCGACGTGCACGTTGACCGGGTCTTTCCCCAGCCCGTAGAGAACGCCGGGAAGTTGACCTTCCCTTCGCAGCCGACGGCTCGGTCGTGTGCCCAAAGCACGATTGGTGGTGGCCGTCACGACCGTCTGTTCCATCTGAAATCGATCCTCCGAGGCGTCGGTGTGATGTGAGTGTGACCGACCAACGACACGCCCCGCGAAGGGACGACTGGTCAGGCTAGCGCTCTCACTGCTGGTTGAGACCCCCGAAGATGCGGCTCACCGAGGTGTCCTCGAACACCGCCCGTATCCCGTCGGCGATCAGGGGGGCGACGGAGAGCACTTCGAGCTTGGGGAACCTTTTCTCAGCAGGCATCGGCAGGGTGTTGGTGACGACGACCTTGTCGATGACGCTGTTCTTGAGCCGGTCGATGGCGGGACCGCTGAACACGCCGTGGGTGGCGGCCACGACCACCGAGACAGCACCTCGTTCCATCAGCAGTTCGGCCCCGGAACAGATCGTTCCGGCGGTGTCGATCATGTCGTCGATCAGGACGCAGCTGCGACCTTCGACGTCGCCGATCACGTCCTTGGCCTCCACCGCGTTCTTCTTGCCCTGGAGGTGGCGTTTGTGCACGATGGCGAGGTCGGCGGAGAGTTTCTGGGCGTACCGCTCTGCCACTTTCACCCGCCCGGCATCAGGTGACACAACGACCAGATCTTCGCCGTACCGTTGGAGATGGTTCACCAGCACGGGCATGGCGGTGAGGTGATCGACCGGACCGCTGAAGAAACCCTGGATCTGGCCCGAGTGGAGGTCGACGGACATCAACCTGGAGGTACCGGCGACGTCGAAGAGATCGGCGATGAGCCTCGCCGTGATCGGCTCCCGCCCTTCGCTCTTGCGGTCCTGTCGGGCGTAGCCGTAGAACGGCATCACGGCGGTGATGCGTTTGGCCGAGGCCCGGCGGGCGGCGTCGACCATGATGAGCTGTTCCATCACCGCATCGTTGAGTGAGCGATCCTCCAGCGACGCGTGGCTCTGGATGATGAAGACGTCCGACCCGCGTATCGATTCGGCGAACCGCACATGAGTTTCGCCGTTGGCGAACTGACTCGGATGGGCCTCGGTCAGTTCAGCGCCGAGGTTTCCTGCAACCTCGGCCGCCAGCTCGATGTTGTGGCGCCCGCTGAAGAGGTGCAGCTTCTTCTTGGTGATGACTTCCAGCATGTTCGCTCCTGGGCATGCGGTAGGTGTTTGTGGTGTGTTTCGAGCCTGTCTCTTACGCCTCGGCAGCATAGAACGGTCCGGTGACGGTTCTGTCGGGTAGCTCCGCTCCAGGCCGCAGTGCGGCGTAGGGGCCGACGATGCACTGCTCACCGATCGTGGCGAGCTGCGCGGTGGTCGACCGGATGGTGCTGCGAGCACCGACGGTGCACTGGTCCAGGTGGGCGTCCGGGCCGATGTCGCAGCCCTCGGCAACCGTGGTGTTGCCGCTCAGCGACACGCTGGGGAACAAGGTGACATCCGGGGCGAGGGCCACCGTGGCGTCGATCCTGGTGCGGGACGGGTCGATCATCGTGACCCCCCGCTCCATCCAGTGCGTGTTGATGCGATCTCTCAGCGCCGCTTCGGCCTCAGCGAGGTGCAAGCGCGTGTCCACCTCGGCAAACGCATTGGTGGCGAGCTCGAGCGTCGCGACCATGTGACCGCTGTCAGCGAGGACGCCCGGAACATCACGGAGCAGGTGACGACCGGTGCCGGGATCTGGAAGCGTTCGCCGAATCGCAGGGGACAGAAGGCCCCGTCGGACGACATAGACACCGACCGGTGACTCGACCGACGGCGCGTCCGCCCCATGATCGATGTTGGACACCGAGATACCGGCCGGCCGGTTCTGTCGATCTCGAACGATCCTTGGTGTGCCGGCGGCCTCGACCCGGGTCGTGGTGACCACCGTGCACGCCGCGCCGCTCTCGCGATGGGCCGACAACACGGTCTCCAACACCGTGCCGGTGAGCAGCGGCATGTCCGCCGGCACCAAAAGCAGGTCACCGTCGTCATCAAAATCATCGAAGCCGCTCATGCCGATCAGTGCGGCTTCGGCGGTGCCACGGGGTTTCGGTTGTTCGATGAATCGGGTGGTCAGCTTGACCGGGGGGGAATCCATGATCCGCTTTGAGATCCACTCGCCGTCGGGACCGGTGACGATGGCCGCTTGGCGAATTCCGGCGGCGGAGATGGCCTCGAGCACCCATGCCAGCATCGGCCGGCCGCACAGCAGGTGGATGGGTTTGGGGCGCTCGGAGACCAGTTGTGCCCCAGATCCGGTTGCGACGACCAAGGCCGAGACGCTCTTCGCCATAGATCCACCGTAGTTGCTCGGAACCGCGAAGGTGGCGCCCGGCGACCAAACGGCGCAAAACATCGAACGGCCAGACCCCGAGGGTCTGGCCGGGGGGGGGTTACCCGACGTGGATTACTTGTTGCGGCGCTGGATGCGGGTGCGCTTGAGAAGCTTGCGATGCTTCTTCTTGCGCATACGCTTCCGTCGCTTCTTGATCAACGAACCCATGAGGCCGATCAGGCTAGCCGTTTCCGGGGCCGGAACCGCTCCACCGGCGCCGAGAAATCGTTGCTAGCGTGGGTAATCGTCCGCCTCGGCGGTCCCGGGTAGTTCAATTGGTAGAACACAGGACTTTGAATCCTGGCGTTGGAGGTTCGAGTCCTCCCCCGGGAGCAACAAACTCCAGGACCGCACCACGCACGAATACCGCACCAAGCGAAATCTCGTTTCCAGCCCACGAATGCCGTGCGCTGGAAACGCCAGAAGCGCTCAGATGTCGGGCGAACACGACAAAACGACCAGACCACGATAGAACGGCGTGGGACGGCAGAACGGCGTGAGGAGTCCTACACCGCCGACCAGCCTGCCGGAACGGTCGTGACCAGCACATGACCCTCGGCCGGATAGTGGCCATCGACGAACCATGTGCTGCCGCTGCCGGCCAACCGCGGCGTCTTACCTGTCGCCGTTCCCAGCCGGTCCCTGTAGTCGATGAGCTCGGGGACCGCAGCCAACGCAGCGGGTTCGAGATCGTTGCCATTGTCGCCCACCGGACCGCCCATCGCATCCCACCGCCGATAGACCAGCTGGGTGGGGCACCCGATCGGCGGCGTCAGCAGCGTGATATCGCGTTCGACGAACCGAAGCGGCTCGACCACCTCGCCGATCCCTCGCACCCGCGCCCGTCCCCCCACCGTGCAGAACGGCACGTCCGCTCCGATCCTCGATGCCGCCTCGAGATCATCGAAACCCGCCCACCTGAGGACGGCGCCGGCATCGGCGGAC
>JAHEJO010000038.1 GCA_024638805.1 Acidimicrobiales bacterium | reverse complement strand
TCAACGAAACCGTCGAACGGTTCACCGCTGCAGGCCTCGACATCGACACGGTCCACGTCTTCGATTCGTCGAATGTCCCGATGTTCTGGAACGGCTGGGACGACCCCGGTCTCTGGGCTGAACAGTTCTCACAGCAGTTCTCACCGGCTGAGGGTCGGACGGGCCTGCTCACCGGCAACGTAGGACAGCGGCTGCGCGAGGCGATCGACGCCACCCATTCATCACTCGTTCTCCTGGAGTGGAAGCGCCAGCTCGATGAATCCGGCGCAGCCGTGGTTCGTGAGCTGCTGGCGACCAGCGGTGTCCCTCTCATGCTCCTACCTTCCACAGGCGCCCATCTCAAGGACAGCCGAACATGACCACCAGCCCTCCCGATGACACCAACGTCGTTCACGCCCCGTGGCCGTTCACCACCTGCCCGACCTGTGACAACCCTGACTTCCTCACCCGCTCGGCGGAGGGACAGGTGATCTTCATCTGCCTCGCATGTCGCAGCGCGTGGCGGTATGCGCTCGGTTATCTGACGGCGGTGGACCTGACCGAATCACCGACATCGCCTCCCGTACGTCCTTGATGTCGCCAAGTCGAGCGCAGCAAATCAGTAGGCAGCCCCCGGCGGACTTGTTCGAGCGCAGCGAGTCAGTCGGAGCCCTCGGGCGGAGACTGCATATGTCAGCGTTATCCGATGCGGCGACGGTTGATGTAGGTGCGGCGCAGGTGACGGCGTTCCTCTTCGGATGCGCCACCCCATACTCCGGTGTCCTGATTGCTGCGCAGCGCGAATTCGAGGCAGGCTTCTTGGCACGAACAGGACAGGCAGACGGCCCGGGCATCTTCGATCTGGACGAGGGCAGCGCCGGTAACTCCGACGGGGAAGAAAAGGCCGGGGTCGGTGTCCCGGCAAGCGGCGTTGCTGCGCCAGCCCACATCGAGGTCCTGGCCCGAACGATCCGTTCTGGGTTTCTGGCCGACCTTGGTGGCGATCCTCTCGAACATCAGCGGGATCCGCAGCGGCGCCCCCAACTTGTTTCGACGTTCGGGCTCCGTTGCGCTATCAACCTTCATGTGCTTGGTTCTCTCCAATGACGGGCGATTGTCGGGTGCCGGGCCCTCCGGAGTGTGCGACTGCTCGGGGGTAGAGATTCGGCACCCCGGACAGTAGTGGGCCGTTCACACCATATTCAAGGGGAGTTTTTGCCTGCCTCACAGCGGTCTGTCAGCACCGGAAGCGGACTCGGAGATTGTCGCCGACCAGGTATGAACACCGCCGAGAGGCGCCACCGAACTCGCCCGAACGGAGTGAGACACAGCGCAAGGCCCCAGGCGCCACAGCGAACCAGCTTGTCCGAACGGAGTGACACACAGCGCAAGCCCTCGGGCGGCCGACCGTTAGGCTGCGCAGCAGAGCGCAGCAGCTCGCCGCGCGAAGATCACTTGCCCGAACGGAGTGAGACACAGCGCAAGCCCTCGGGCGGAGCAAGAAATGTAACCGTGGCCACACTCAACGATCTGTTGCGACATCATACGGCGTTGCCCGAGGGAGCCCAGCAGCATCTTCGACGCCTGGTGGCGGGTTGGGGTCCGCTGTCGGACCTGTCGTTCGGTGACCTTCTCCTCTTCGCTCCGGCGAAAGATCAACGGTTACTGATCGTCGGCCAGGTCCGTCCAACGACGAACCAGACCCTCTACCGCACCGACCACGTGGGAATGTTCATGCGAAACCGTCCGATGGTGCGCACCGCAATGGACGAAGGGGTCACCGCCGAGGGGACGGTGGAGCGAGCCGATCTCAAGGAACCGGTGCGGATCGAAGCGCTGCCGGTCCGTCACAACGGCGACGTGGTGGGGGTGCTGGTCAGCGAGAGCATCCGATTCGGGTCGAGGGGTCCCGGCGAGTTGGAGCGGGTCTACCTCGGGGTGGTGAACCGTCTGTTCACCATGGTGACCGAGGGTTCGTACCCATACCCGTTCGACGATTCCACCGTCGAGGGCTCGCCCCGGGTCGGTGACGGCGTGATCGTGCTCGACCCAACCGGGGTCGTGCAGTACACATCGCCCAACGCGATCAGCGCCCTGCATCGGATGGGTTTCCACGCCAACTCGGTCGGCCGCAGCCTCACCGAGATGGGCGTACCCCGCGACATGCTTCGTACCACCTTCGGGCTGCGGGCGCCGCTCACGCACGATCTCGAACGCGGCGAAAAGGTGGCGATCCAGCTACGGCTGCTCCCGCTGGTCAGCAGGGGCGAGGCCGACGGTGCACTGGTGTTGCTTCGGGACGTTTCCGACATCCGCCGCCAAGAGCGTCTGCTCGTCTCGATGGACGCCACGCTTCGGGAGATCCACCATCGGGTCAAGAACAACCTGCAGACCGTCTCGTCGTTGCTCCGGCTGCAGGGACGGCGGGTGACCGAACCGGCCGCCAAAACCGCTCTCGACGAAGCGTCACGCCGGATACGTTCGATCGCCCTCGTTCACGAGGTGTTGAGCAGGGAGGGGGGCGACGACGTCGTCCTCGGCGACGTCGTTCAGCCGGTCGTGCAGATGGTCCAGCGGGCCTTGATGGATCCTGACCGTCCCGTCGAGGTCAGGGTCGTCGGTACCGGCCCGGTGATCCCGGCCGAAACCGCATCGAGCCTTGCGGTGGTCCTGACCGAACTGATCCAGAACGCCATGGAGCACGGATTCCCCAATGCCGACGTCACCGACGAGCGGCGGGTCACGGTCGAGCTGCAGTCCCACAAGAGAGAACTGACGCTGCGGGTCACCGACAACGGTGTGGGCCTTCCCGCCGATTTTCACGCCGAGGACGATCCCGGCCTCGGTTTGACGATCATCCGCACGCTCGCGTCCGCTGACCTGGGTGGGCGGTTCGACCTCGAATCCAACCTGAACGGTCCGGGGACCGTCGCTCAGCTCACGGTCGAGTTCTAGGCGGGCCTAGCCGTTCGACACGTTGTGGGCGAGGTACTTCATGGTCGCCTCGGTCTGCTCGGCCCAGGAAGTAGGACAGTTCGGGCAGTGCATCTGGGCACGCCCCCGAACCAGGTCCAGAAAGTCGACGACGCCGTTGCTGCCGCAGACAGGGCACGGGTGGGCTGCCGGACCGGCCGGCGTCGACCCGCCCGAGACCGGTGGTACGTTTCGCCGTTGGAACATCTTGGTCACACCCGAGTGCTCGTTGTTACCCATCTTCACCATCCTTGCCAATCATCCGATCCGAGGACCGGAAACATCCGACACATCCAGTAGAGCGCGTCCGGGCGGTTTGGGCAGCAGAACTCTCACCCGTGAGGGCTGGGCCGTAGGGCTCATTTCACCCTGAGAACCGGCGAGCGCTCAGAGGCTCAGCAGTTCGGCGAGACCGGTGATCGAATCGATCGTGTCGGGCGAATCCGGCACGAGCACGGTGGGCAGCGTCCCGGGTCCGGTGGAGGATGTTCGGGCCCGTTCACGGAGCTCCCGCATCGCATCGGCCAACGGGCGGGGCCGCACCTCTTTGAGCTGAGCATCCGAGATCCCGGCGACCTCGTGGGGGATCGCCCGGTTGACCACGCACAGTGACGGCATGTGCATTCTGTTGGTCAGCTCGGCGGCCAGCGAATGAGCCTGCTGCGCCGGACCTTCTTCCGGGGTCTGCACGATCACGTACTTGGTTGTCTCGGCTGCGAGGCGTCGCTGAACGACACGGGTGCGCTGCACGAAGCTGGGTTGGAGCTGACTGAACAGCCAGAAGAACTCGGCGATATCGGACAGGAATGGGCCTCCCAGCAGGCGTTGGGCCACCGACAGGAACGGAGCGGCCGCCAACTGGGTGAGTCGTGACCGGTAGGTCGCGGTGAGCCAGCTCAAGAGACGGGATCCGAAGAAGTCCTGCATCTTGGAAGGAGCGTCCAGAACGTCGAGCGCATGGACCGATGGCGGGGTGTCGATGATCACCAGATCGAAGCGGTCGTTCTCCGCCTGGTCGACGAGATGGTCGAGAGCGATGTAGTCGTGGCTCTGCACGAATCTGGTGGTGAGCGAGCGGTACAGGGGGTTGGCCAGAAGGTCGTCTCTTACCCGATCGTCGGGGGCATGGCGGCGGACGAGCTGGTCCCAGCTTCGGCTCATGTTGACCATCGATGCCCAGAAACGACCCTGCTCGGTGGGGACGAGAACCTCCTCTTCCATCAACTCGTCCACCCCGAGTGCCTGGGCCAGCCGACGGGCGGGGTCGATGGTGATCACCTGCACCCGGCGATCGTGGTGGATGGCGGCCCGTGCCCCCAGGGCTGCTGCGGTAGTGGTCTTGCCCACCCCGCCGGGGCCGACGATCAGGATCACCTCTGCGGTGGCCAGCAGGTCGTCGACCGGATCGGGAACCGTTCTGGCGCTCACGTCAGACCGCTCCACATTCGTCGCGCCTGATCGGTCGGGTCCGTGGCCATGGAGATCGATCGAATCGGCAGGCCGGTGGTGGTCCAGGCGTCGGTGAAGCGGGTCAGCTCGGCCAAGGCGGTTCGCGACTGGCGGGCGACCATGGTGGCTGCGACGGCCAGACCGGGCCGTTCTGTCTTGGCCAGCCGATCGGCCGCGCCGAGCGCCTGCGGGTCGAGGATGTGCGGCAATCGGTTCACGACAGCGCCGGCCAGAGCGACCCCGGTCTCGTCCCGGATCCGATCGGCCAGTTCGAGGGCTTCGGTGACCGGGAGTTCTTCGGGTGTTGTGGTGATCCACACGCCGGTTCGCACGGGATCGTTGAGAATGTCGGACAACCAGGCGGTCTGCTCGGCCAGAGGACCGATGTTGATGAGCTTGCCGAGGTTGTCGGGGGCGGCGAGCAGTTCGACCACGTGCCCGGTGGCCGGGGCGTCGATGATCACCCGATCCCAGCCGCCGTCGCGCACTTCGTAGCCGGCCTTACCGATCGTGAGGATCTCGGTCACGCCAGGGGCGGCGGTCGCCACGTACTCGAAGATCCTGGCGATCGGGCCCAGTCGGGAGGCCGGGATCGGAAGCTTGAGATAGATCCGGATGTACTCGTCGAGGGAGTTGACGGTGTTGAGCTCGAGCAGTTCGCCACCGTTTCGGAGCGCCCGGTCATCGAGGGCCAGGCGGGTTCCACCGTGGTCGATGGCGTCGATGAGAAGGACGGTCTGACCGGCGCTGGCACAGGCGAGAGCGAGGCCGGCCGCGACGGTGGATCTCCCGACGCCTCCTTTGCCGGCCACGATGACCAGCTCCTGGTCGGGCAGAGGGGAACCGAACAGGTCAGGCTCCGAATCCGATACGGCGGGCGTCGTCGGCTGATCCGAGGTCGGCGAAGGCGATCTTGGATCCGGGGATCCCGGTCTCCTTGCCCTTCTTGTCGGTCAACCACACCATCGACCCATCGCTGATGGCATCGGAGATCATCGACTTCAGCGCATCCCGATCGGTGTCGTCGGCCAGGTCCAGTTCGACGACCACGCTGCTCTCACTGATGCCAATTCTCACGTCCATCGACAGAAACGATACGGCCTGAATCAGTCCTTGGATGCACCGCGGCCGAACAGACCGGTCAGCTGACCCGCAGTTCGCGGTGGTAGCGCCGCTTGGGCGCGAGGGTCACATCGATCATCTCGGCCATCCGGGCAAAGACGGCACCCACCTCGGTGGAGGGGTCTACCGCCAGCGGCGATCCGGTATCGGCGCCCTCGCGCAGAGCCGGCACGAGGGGAACCTGGGCGACCAGCGGGACGTCGAGAGCTCGGGCCAGGACGTCGCCGCCGCCGGATCCGAAGATCTCGTAGCGTTTCCCGTCGTCGCCGGTGAACCAGCTCATGTTCTCGATGACACCGCTGACCGAGAGTTGAACCTTGCGGGCCATGTAGGCGGCTCGCTGGGCCACCTTCTCCGCCGTCGGTTGCGGCGTCGTCACCACGAACATCTCGCTGCGGGGCATGAACTGGGCGATCGACAGGGCGATGTCGCCTGTCCCAGGAGGCAGATCGACGATCAGATAGTCCGGCTCGTCCCAGAAGACGTCGGTCAGGAACTGTTCGAGGGCTTTGTGCAACATGGGCCCACGCCAGATCACGGGCTGATCCTCCTCGACGAAGAACCCCATCGAAATACAGCGCACGCCGTGCTTGGCGGGCGGCACGATCATCTCGTCGATGATCGTGGGGTCGTGATCGATCCCGAGCATTCGTGGGATCGAGAACCCCCACACGTCGGCATCGACGACCGCCACCGATTTGCCCCTCGCCGCCAACGCCACCGCCAGATTGGTTGTCACCGAGCTCTTGCCGACGCCACCCTTGCCGGAGGCGATCAGCAGAACCCGTGTGGTGCTGCCCGGGTCGGCGAACGGAACCGCTCGCCCTTCGGCGTGGCCGTGGGCCTGGGTGCTGCCGGCGGTGGCACCCGGATCGCCGTGAAGGTTCCTGCGCAATTCCTCCCGCTGCTCGTCGGTCATCACGCCGAATTCGATGTTGACCCGATCGACACCGTCCAGAGCCTTGACCGCCTCGGTGACCCGCCGGTCGATCTCGTTGCGGAGGGGGCAGCCGGCGATCGTCAGGTCGACCGCCACCGTCACGTCCGGCAGGGCGATGTCGATGCGGCGTACCATCTTCAGATCGACGATGCTGCGGTGCAGTTCGGGATCCTCGACCGGGCGTAGCGCCTCGGTCACCGTTTCGGTCGTCACAGCGGTGGAACTCACATCGCTAGCCTACAGATGACACCTTCGGACGGGCCCACCCGGCGCCCTGGCGTCTCGTCTCTCGGCGATCGGCACCCTGTCCTACAATGAAAACGTGGTTCAACGTGCGCTGAAACCTGCAGAGTTCGCCAATCTGGTGAACGCGGTCACCGCCGCCTTCGGCGACCCGACCCGGCGCGACATCTATCTGCTCCTGCACGAGCACCCGATGGGGTTGACCGCCTCGGAGGTGGCCGCCCACGCCGGGGTTCACGCCAACGTCGCCCGCCATCACCTGGAGAAGTTGGTCAGCGGCGGGTACCTCGAGGTGTCGAAGCGGGCGTCGACCGGGGCCGGGCGTCCGTCCAAGGTCTTCACCGCCACCGAACCGAACCTCCATCTCGAGTTCGAGGTCGGCCACGACGACATCCTGATCACGCTGCTCGGCAAGGCGCTATCCCGGTTGGACCCGGCCGACGCCGCTGAGATGGCCGAGGAGGTGGGACTGGAGTTCGGCAAGAAGATGGCGGACGGCATCTCGATGCCCGACGCCGACGCCTCGCACCGGTCGTTCCGATCGGCGCTGCACATCGTTGCCGACGCCCTTTCCGCTCACGGGTTCGCCGCCCGAGCCGAACGCCAGGAGAGCCCGCCCACCGACGGTGAGGAACCGCAACTGCACATCGTCGCCGGCCACTGCCCGTTCGGCGATGTCGCCATCGAACATCCGGTGATCTGCGCCGTCGATCGCGGCATGGTCAAGGGGTTGCTCGGTTCGTTGTACGGGGAGACACAGGTGGCCCTCACCTCGTCGGTGGCCCAGGGTGACGACACCTGTGTCACCGATGTCGTCGACTCGGCGGCGCCCGCACCGTCGTGATCCGTCGCTATCTCGATTCGGCGTCGGCCGCCCCTCTTCGCGACGTCGCCCGGCAGGCGCTGATCGACGCCCTCGATCTTCCGGCGGCCGATCCGAGCCGTCTGCATACCGAGGCCCTGGAAGTGCGAGCCCACCTCGAATCGGCACGGGAGGAGGTGGCACGGTTCGTGCACTGCCGCAGCTCCGAGGTCGTGTTCACCGCCTCGGCCACCGAGGCGATCGCCACCGTCGTACGCGGCTCGCTCTCCATCGCAGGGCCCGATGCCCAGGTGATCGGCACGGCGGTCGAGCACTCCGCGGTCAGGCTGTCAGCGGGCGACAGTTTCCGGTCGATCGCCGTCGACGGCGGCGGGCTGATCGACCCGACCGATCTCGCCCGAATGATGGACACGGGATCGGCGCCGGTGGCGCTGGTCGCCTGCCAGCTCGGCAACCACGAGATGGGGGCGATCCAGGATGTCGCCGCCGCCGCGTCGATCTGCGCCGAACGTGGCGTGCGACTCCTGGTCGATGCGGCCCAAGCCGCTCCCTGGCATCGGATCGACGTCGCCACGATGGGCGCCACCTTCCTCGCCATCTCGGGCCCCAAACTCGGCGCCCCGGCCGGCACGGGCGCACTCATCGTCACGCGGGGGGCACGGGTCCCCCCTTTCCTGGTTGGCGGGGAACAGGAACGGGGTCGTCGGGCCGGTCTCGAGAACACGCCGGCGATCGTGGGGCTAGCTGCGGCCTGCCACCAGCTGTCCAGCTCCCTCGGCGCCGAAATCGAGGCAGCCCGGCGGTTGACCGATCGCCTTCGCGTCGGCCTGGGCGAGATCGACCGCGTCACGGTATTCGGACCCGTCGATACGTCAAACCGGCTCCCTCACATCGTGTGCTGCGGAATCGACGGGGTCGAACCGCAGGCGGTGCTGCTGGGCCTCGATCGGGCCGGGATCGCCGCCCACTCGGGATCGGCGTGCGCCTCCGAGGGTCTCGAACCATCCCCGGTGCTGGCGGCCATGAGGGTCGATGCCGACCGTTCCCTCCGACTCAGCGTCCATGCCGGCTCCAGCGACGGCGACATCGACGCAGTACTCGCCGCCCTCCCCTCGATACTCGAAGGCCTCCGTTCCCTTCGCTGAGCGGATCCCGAAAAAATCCGGGTGAGGGCGTCAATCCACTCGCGGATGCTGGTTCGATGAGAAGTGATGGTCGAAACCAAACCCAGCGATGTGATCAGGTACGGAATCGTGGGCACCGGCATGATGGGCCTCGAACACATCCACAACGTCAACCACATACCCGGCGGGGTCGTGACCGCCATCTCCGATCCCAACGAGCGCTCCCGAGCGGCCGGTCTCGATGCCGCCACACAGGCCCCCGACGCACCCGACGACATCGGCGTGTTCAGCCATCACGGTGAGCTGCTCGAATCGGGTCTGGTCGACGCCGTCGTCATCGCCAGTCCGAACTTCACCCACCGTTCGGTACTCGACGACGCCCTCACCGCCGACGTCCACACGCTCATCGAGAAGCCATTGTGCACCACCGTCGCCGATTGTTGGGCAGTGGTCGAGTTGGCCGCCAGGACATCGAAGGTCACCCAGGTCGGCCTCGAGTACCGCTACATGCCGCCGGTGGCCCGGCTGCTCGCCGAGGTCCGGGCCGGCACGGTCGGCGAACCTCGCATGGTTGCCATCCGGGAGCACCGCTTCCCGTTCCTGCCAAAGGTCGACGACTGGAACCGGTTCAATACCAAAACCGGCGGCACCCTCGTCGAGAAATGCTGCCACTTCTTCGACCTGATGAACACGGTGATGGGCGACCGGCCACTGCGGGTCATGGCCTCTGGTGGGCAGGACGTGAACCACCTCGACGAGGACTACGGCGGGAGAGTGCCCGACATTCTCGACAACGCCTATGTGATCGTCGAGTACCCACGGGACCGGCGGGCCCACCTCGATCTCTGCATGTTCGCCGAAGCCACCCACAATCAGGAGGAGATGAGCGTGGTCGGCCCGGCCGGCAAGGTCGAGGCATTGATGCCAACCAGCCTCCTCAAGATCGGCCGACGGGGAGAACACTTCGTCGGCGATGTCGAGATCGAAGAGGTCCACGACGACAACATCGCCTACGAGGGCCTCCACCACGGCTCCAGCTATCTCGAACACGTCAACTTCCTGGCCACCTGCCGCGGCGAACGACCGATCGAAGTGACCGTCGAGGACGGTCTGTACAGCGTGGCGATCGGCGTGGCCGCCCAACGCAGCATCGACGAAGGACACGTCGTCGACCTAGCCGACGTTCTCTGAACCGAAAGGAACCACAAATGACCAAGTGGACAGCACCCCAGGTCGAGATGGCGTGGTTCTCTGCGCTCTGCGACGACGACTACGAGTTCCTCGGCCAGCCCGACCCGGCGCTGCGCTCGACGTTCGAGCACTGCCGCAACATCGTCCTCACCGCAGATCGGTACGGATTCGACAACGTTCTGCTCCCGTCCGGCTACCAGCTCGGGATCGACAACACCGCCTTCGCCGCCGGCATGGCACCGCTGACCCAGCAGATCCGGATGCTCCTGGCGATCCGTTGCGGGGAACTCGTCGTACCCCAGGTCGCCCGCCAGTTGGCCACCCTCGATCAGATGCTGGGGGGACGGCTGACGATCAACATCATCTCCAGCGACGTACCCGGGGAGAAGCTCGACTCCGAACCCCGGTACCGGCGCAGCACCGAGATCATGTACGTGCTCCGCAGATTGCTCGACCGTGAAGGGGTCGATTTCCGCGGGGATTTCATCGACCTGACCCTCGAACCTCCCCGCATCGCCACCGTCAGCGGCAACAGCCCCCTGTTCTACTTCGGTGGGCTGTCCCCCGCCGCCCGCGAATGTGCCGCGGCGGGAGCCGACGTCTTCCTCATGTGGCCCGACGTCACCGCATCGATGCTGGAGGTCAAGGCTGACATGGACCGCCGGGCGGCGGAGAAAGGTCGGTCGCTGCGGTACGGCTGGCGTTCCCACGTGATCGTCCGGGAGACCGAGGACCAGGCCCGGGCGGCGGCGAGCCGGCTCCTGTCGAAACTCGACGTCGACGCCGGAACCGCCATCCGACAGAAATCACTCGATTCGGCCAGCTCCGGCGTGGCCCGCCAGACCGAACTGCGGGAAGCAGCCGATGATGAAGGGTACGTCGAGCGACACCTGTGGACAGGCGTGGGCCGGGCCCGTTCGGGGGCCGGGGCCGCCATCGTCGGTGACCCCGACCAGGTGTTGGCCAAACTCCACGAGCTGGCCGAAGCAGGGATCGAAGCGTTCATCCTCAGCGGCTACCCTCACGCCGCCGAATGCGACCTGTTCGCCCGCCACGTTCTACCTCACATGAACCACGGGCGGCTCGAGTTCGAACCCCACCCGGTCACCGTCTAGGCCGACCCGAACCCGTGGAGCACCGACACCACGTTGTCGCCCAGTTCGTCGGAGGCATAACCGCCCTCGAGGACGAAGACGGTCGGGAGACCGAGCTGGGCGATCCGCTCCCCCATCGGTGCGAACGCATCGCAGCCCAGCCTGAAGTGGCTGATCGGATCCGCCTCGAAGGTGTCGACACCGAGTGAGACGACGAGATGGTCACAACCCGACGGTTCGATCCACTCGAGTGCATGCTCGAGGGCTTCGAACCATGCGTCAGTCGTGGTACCACGGGGCAGGGGAAGGTTGAAGTTCCGCCCCGTGCCTTCACCGGTTCCGGTTTCCTCGGCGTGTCCGAAGAAGAACGGAAACTCCGCCAGCGGGTCGCAGTGAATCGAACAGTACAGAATGTCGTCACGGTCGTAGAAGATGTCCTGGGTGCCGTTGCCGTGGTGGTAGTCGACGTCGAGGATCGCCACCCGGCCTGCGCCCCGACGCCGCAGACGCTGTGCCGCCACCGCCGCGTTGTTCAGATAACAGTAGCCGCCGAACTGGTCTCGCATGGCGTGATGGCCCGGGGGGCGGCAACGGGCGAAGGCGGAGCGGACACCGTCGGCCACCCGGTCGGCGGCGGTCTGGGCGAGAGCGGCGCTGCCGACCGCTGCGGCCCACGTACCCGGGCCGATCGAGCAGTCCGCAGCGAAGCTGTGGTAGCCGAGCTGGCCGAGGAGGTCGTGGGGCCGACGGGGTTTCGCACCGCGGCCGGGCCACCCGAACCCCATGGCGCAGGGCCCGGCGTGACCGGCACCGACCCATCGGTCGTACGCCTCCTCGAGAAACACGACGTAGTCCGACGTGTGCACGGCTTCGATCAGCCCCCGATCCAGCGGATCAGGCCCGATGCATTCGAACCGTCCGAATGCGTCGACGGCGCGGTCGACGCTCTCCGCCCGTACGGGTGTGTCCCACGAGTCGACAAGTGCGCCGCCGTCCAACTCCAGACAATGATGGTGACGGTGGGCATCGCTTCGGACGACGAGCATCTCCATAGGCTAAACGCTCGCCGATGAGGCATAGTTGGCCGAGTGGAGATCACCGACAACCCGGTCCTGACCGTTTTCGAACGTGACGGTCACGTGGAGAGCCTCCACCGGGGCGCCTGGGTGCTCGTGCAACTCGACCAGTCCGATGACGCAACGGTCGTGGCCGGGGCCGGGGATCCCGGGCAGCACGTCTTCGCCCGCAGCGCCATGAAAGGGATGCAGGCCGTGCCGCTCATCGAGAGCGGAGTGGCTGACGCCTTCGGCCTCACCGACGCCGAAATCGCCCTGGCCTGCTCCTCGCACAGCGCAGAACCTCAGCACATCCGAATCGTCCAACGGATGCTGGCCCGGGGAAGCCTCACCGAGTCGGCGCTGCAATGCGGGGCCAGCCCCACCTGGCATTCCCGCCCCACCGGGCCTCGACGACGGGTGTTCCACTGTTGTTCGGGCAAACACGCCGCCATGGTGTTGTCCGCCGTCTACGCCGGCGAGGATCCGGGCCAGTACCTCTACCCCGACTCGATCACCCAGAAGGCGGTGCGGAACGCAGTCGCCGAGCTGACTCGGGCCGAACTCCATTCGGCCATCGACGGCTGCAACGCCCCGACCTTCCGGATGCCCTTGCGAGCCCTCGCCGCCGGGATCGCACGGCTCGTCAACCCCGCTCGTCTCGACCCCCGACGAGCAGCCGCCGCACGACGGATCACCGCCGCAGTGGCCTCACATCCGGAGATGATCGGTGGCAGCCGACTCCGATCCGACACCGACCTGATCAAGGCCACCGCCGGTCGGGTCTTTGCCAAACTGGGCGCCGAGGGCGTCTTCGTCGCCGGCGTTCACGGCTCGGGAATGGGGCTGGCGATCTCGATCGACGATGGGAACGAACGGGCCTTCCACGCGCTGAGCCTCGACATCCTCCACAGCCACGAACTGATCAGCCACCGAGAACTCGGTTCGCTCGACCGGTGGACGAACATGGCCATCACCAACGACGCCGGTCGGCGAACGGGCACGATCCAGCTGGTGTAGCCGCAACAACCCATTGCCCAGGAGGCGGGTCGGGGCATAGGGTCGATCGTCGTGACGACCACCGACCCGCTCGACCGATTCCGCCTCGACGGCAAGGTGGTCCTTGTGACCGGAGCGTCCTCGGGCCTGGGCCAGCAATTCGCCCGGGCGCTCGACGGTGTGGGTGCCACCTTGGTGCTCGTCGCGAGGCGGGCCGATCGGCTCGACGCCCTGGCCGCGGAGTTGTCCGCAGCATCGACGATCTCCGCCGATCTGGGCCGTACCGATGCTGCGGACACCGTCATCCAGCGCGCGGTCGACGAGCACGGACGAATCGACGTGGTCGTCAACAACGCCGGCATCTCCCGTTCGATCACCGCCATCGACGACGACGTCGACGAGTTCCGCCGAGAGCTGGAGATCGATCTCGTCGCCCCCTACGAGCTGGCCAGGAAGGCGGCGAGGCACATGATCGAACACGGCCGCCCGGGCTCGATCGTCAACATCGGATCGATCCTGGGCCGGGTCGGTGGAGGCCCGATGCGCACCACGGCGTACGCCGCCGCAAAAGGGGGGATTCACAACCTCACCCGGGAACTGGCCAGCCAGTGGGCCCGCAGGAACATCCGGGTCAACGCCATCGCCCCCGGCTGGTTCCGCACCGAGATGAATGACGACATGTTCGCCTCCGACGCCGGCCAACGATTCATCACCGGGAACACCCCGATGGGTCGGGCGGGCGAGTCGGGCGAGCTCGACGGGGCGCTGCTGTTCCTCGCCTCCGACGCGTCGACCTACGTGACCGGCCACATCCTTTTCGTCGATGGCGGGTGGACCGCCGTCTAACCCGGCGAGTGTTCGAAGCCGAGCGTCATGCCACCGGCCTTGACCGGCTCGATCACGAAGCAGACTCGGTCTTGGCCCCGCATCGGAAAGGGTTCGCCCGTGTACTTGTGGCTCAGTTCATCCATGTAGACCGAATGGTGGTCGTCGCGCACCTCGATCACACGACCCTGGACCGCCGCCATCCGGTAGGGGTTGTCCAGCGCTGTCACCGAGAGGGCGACCGCAGGGTTGTTGACCATGTCCTTGGCCTTCCATGTGCCCATGCCAGTGCACACCAGGATGTGGTCGCCCTCGACTCCGGCCCAGACCACCCAGTTTCGTGGAGTCCCGTCCCTTCGCACGGTGGACAGATGCACATAGTTCGGGGCGCTCAGGAGGGCGCGGACGTCGTCGGGCAGGGTGGTCACACGTTCATTGTGACACCGACAGCGGGACGCTGCCGAGCTTGCGCACGGGACCTCGAAACGTCACGCACCGGGGCGATGGAAGCTAACCTGGCCCGCCTCGCCATGAGATACTCCCACCTGTTCTTCGATTTCGACCACACACTGTTCGACACCGACGCGTCGGAGGCCCGCGCCTTCGAGTCCGCTCTGGCCGGCGCGGGCATACCCGATGCCTCCGCTCACCTCGCCCCCTACCAACGGATCAACCAGTCGATGTGGCGGCAGGTCGAGTTCGGCGAGCTCTCACCCAACGACGTGAAGGTGCGGCGTTTCGAGCGGTTGGCGGCCGAGTCGGAGCTGGTCTTCGACCACGAGATGGTCGCCGAGGACTACATCGTCGGTCTCGGCCGGTTCGGCGATCTCTATCCCGGCGCCCTCGAGCTGGTCGAAGATCTTTCCGGCCTGTTCTCGCTCACGATGATCACCAACGGAATCGGTCCGGTCCAGAGGGGCAGGATCGAACGCCTCGGCATCGCTCGGTTCTTCGAGGCCACTGTGATCTCCGGTGAGGTCGGCGTCTCCAAACCCGGTCGGGAGATCTTCGACATCGCCTGCGACACCCTCGGCGGTCCCGACCGGGCGTCGTGTGTGATGATCGGCGACAGCCTCCGCTCCGATGTGCTCGGTGGAATCAACGCCGGCGTCCACACGTGCTGGTTCAATCCGGACCGCAAGCCGAACACCACCACGACCCGACCGGGCGCGGAGGTGGCCGACTACAGCGAACTGCGGTCCTTCGTCGCTCCGGCCACTGGGTGAAGTGGCGGAACTACTGACAGCGACCTATCTCGTCGGTAATGTTGCAGGTGACATGAAGCTATATCTCGTAAGGCACGCGCACGCCGGCACGCGTGCCAACTCCGACCTCCGCGACAAGTACCGTTTCCTCAGCGAACGCGGCCGACTCGAAGCCAAGCGCATCGCCGCATCGTTCGCAGAGATCAAGGTGTCAGCGGTGGTGTCGAGTCCCTCCACGCGCTGCGTCCAAACCGTTCAGCCACTGGCCGACGTTCTTCAACTCCCGGTGATCGAGGACGAGCGGCTGTGGGAGGACGCTGACATCGCAGATGCGGTCACCCTCCTGCAGGAACACGCCGACACCGGTGCGGTGCTATGCAGTCACGGGAACCTGATCCCGGAGATCCTCCACTGGTTGATGAAGGACGGGATGACCACCAGAGGGCGGGGCTGTGCCAAAGGGTCGGTGTGGACGCTGACCCAAAAGGACGGCGCCTTCACCAAGGCGCGGTACCGCCATCTCGACGACCTTCCGCTGTAGCAGCCGAGCCTCACCCCCCGGGGCAACTCAACCGCTGGGCGACCGGAGCGACCAGTTGGCCGATCATCTCGGGAGGGTCGAGCTCGAGCAGGGCGGCATAATCGGCGCACGCGTCGTCGGTGGCGCCGAGCCGCTCGAGCACCACCATGCGGAACGCTCGCGCATCGGGGTAGGTGGGATCGGCCTGGACCGCCCGGTTCAAGTAGACGCCCGCTGACGCCAACAACTCGACGGCGGCGGCGTCCTCACCCGCCAGCTGGGCCGAACCCGACGCCAGCACGCCATACCAGCCGCGGTAGGTGAGAGCTTCGGCGTTCTCGGGGTCCCGCTCCAGAACGTCGTCGAAACACTCAAAGCTTTCGAGCAGCATCGAAGGCTCCTGACCCATCTGTTGACAGCGGAACACCTGCTGACGGGGACTCTCCTCGATCGTTCCGGTGAGCTGGTCGTTCACGCCCCGTTCACCCGCCGACATCGCCAGCAACCAGCCGGCTGCCACACCGAACACCGCCAGCGCCCCAAACCACCCCAGACGCCTCCGCCGGCCGCTCGACGAAGGCGCCGACGCCGAGCCCAGACCCCTGATCTGGCGGGTCACCCGGGCGGTCCGGACGGTGTAGTCGTTCTTGAGTTCGGCATAGTCGGCGTCGTCGAGATCCCCGGCGGCCCTCTCGCTCTCGAGGTCCTCGAGCGACGCCAGCAGGAACTCCTGCTCGGCGAGCAGCGACTCCCTATCGGTCACGGCGGAGCGATTCGACGAGTGCTTCGTCGTCTGCGGTCGGTTCGGGCGAGCCAGGCCCGGCCCGCGACCTCCACACCGAGGAGAACACGATGGCAAACCCGCCGACGATCACGAGCACCGGCAACACCCAGATCAGCGTGGCCACACCGTCCGACGGTGGGGTCAACAGCACCTCGCCACCGTATGCCCGCACCAGCGCATCCCTGATATCGGTGTCGGAGGCGCCGGCGGTCACCTCGGTCCGGATGAACTCACGGATCGTTGACGCCACCGCAGCGTTGGATTCGGCAACGCTCTGACCCCGACAGGTCGGGCAGGCGTACTGCTCGGCCAACGACTGGATCCGTTCCTCAGAGCTGACCGGGCCGCCATCGGCAAAGGTGGCGACGCCGATCAACGCGATGAACGATACCGCAAGGAAGACCCACGCCTCGGTGCCGGCGGCCCTGAGGACCTTCACGACAGCTCCTCGATCGTCTGCCGCACCGCGGTGGCCGACAGGCCGCCCACGTAGTGTTCGACGACGAGTCCGGATGGCGCGACCAGGAATGACTCGGGAATCTGGGCGATCTGAAACTCGATGGCGGCGCCCGGATCGTCGATCACCGGCCAGCCCCCACCCTGGCCGGCGAAGAAAGCCTGAATGGCACCGGTGTCGGGATCGTCGAAAACGACCGCCACGATGCTGAGGCGGTTGTCGCCACCCCATCGCTCCAGGGCGACGAGTTCGGGATGTTCGGTGATACATCCCGGACACCACGTGGCAAAGAAGTTGACCAGCACCCACTCGCCTCGACGAGCATCGATGTTGTAACGGACCAGGTTGCCGGCACCATCGACGGAGTCGCCGGCCAATCCTTCCAGCGGGACGCCCACGATGGCCGGGACCCGCCGGCCCAGCACTGCGGACGACTCGCCCTCGGGATCGCCACCGCCGACCGCCAGCAGAACGATGAGAGCCATCACGACCAGACCCACGACGATCGACGCCGTCCGGATCGACGTCCGACCCGGCGGGGAGCCTTCGACGGGCACCGCCTCTGTCATGGCGTCACCGGCCCCGCGGTGCCCTCACCCACCGACGACGTGCGGACCCCGAGGAGTCGATCATCCCGTTCCGGAGACGCTGACGCCGCCACCCCTACGGAGGCGGCTCCGGCCGGTTCGGTACCTCGCCGGCGCCGCTTCCCGGGCAACACCGCCAGCAGGGTGCCGAACGCCATCAGGATCCCCCCCGCCCAGATCCAGCTGATCAGCGGCCGGATGATCACCCGGAGACGGATCGGCCCGTCCGGATCTGGCGGAACCTCGTCGAGAACGAGGTACAGGTCCTCGGTGATGCCCGGCTTGACCGACGGTGTGCCCACAACCATGCCCTGCTGGCGGTACCGGGTCCTCGCCGGCTGATACTCGGACCCGTCGTCGATCACGATCTTGGCGAAGGTCCGATCCCGGCGGCTGGTCCGATCGGCAGCCAGTTCGGTGTAGGTGAACGAATGGTCGTCGACGACGGCGGTCTCCCCCGGCTCGAGTGTGAAGATGCGGTCGATCTTGTAGCTCTCGCTCGCAGCCACCCCGACCGCCAGCAGAACCACCCCGAGATGCACGATCATCCCGCCGTTGGTCCGACCGACGAAACCCTTCCATCCCTGACGTCGTGTGGCGAGAATGATCTGGCGGGCGGCGGCGCCGCCGGCGAATCCGCCCAGTGCGAACGTGAGTACGGGCCAGAAGCCTCGGGCTCCGACCACGACGGAGAAGGCGGTGACGAGCACGGCGGACACCGCCGGCCAGAAAAGCCGAGTGCTGAGTAGCTCGGTGCTCGCCTTCCGCCATGGCAGGACGGGCGCCACCGCCATCATGAACAGGGTGGCGATGGCGATCGGGCGACCCAGGGAATCGAAATAGGGCCGCCCGATCGTGAGCCGGGACCCGTCGAGCGCTTCGGCCAGCAGCGGAAAGACCGTGCCGAGCAGCACGACGAACGCCATGGCACCGAACAGCACGTTGTTGGCGAGGAAACTCGCTTCACGACTCAACGGAGAATCGATGGCGCCGGGCGAGCGCAGCCGATCCCCTCGCCACCCGATCAGCAGAACCGATCCGGCGGTGACGATCCCGAAGAAGGTGAGGAGCCATGGACCGACCTGGCCATCGGCGAAGGCGTGCACGGAATCGATCACGCCCGATCGGGTGAGGAACGTTCCGAGAATGGTGAGGGCAAAGGTGGCGCAGACCAGCGACAGGTTCCATACCCGCAGCATCCCGCGCCGTTCCTGCACCATGACCGAATGCAGATAGGCGGTGCCGGTCAACCAGGGCAGGAGGGACGCGTTCTCGACCGGGTCCCACGCCCAGTAGCCGCCCCATCCGAGCACCTCGTAGCTCCACCAGGCGCCGAGGACGATGCCGAAGGTCAGGAATCCCCAGGCGATCACGGTCCACCGGCGGGTCTCGACCAACCAACCCTCACCCAGACGACCGGTGATGAGCGCGGCGATGGCGAAGGCGAACGGCACGGCGAACCCGACGTAGCCGAGATACAGCATCGGCGGGTGGAACGCGACCAGCACGTGATCCTGAAGCAACGGGTTCGGTCCGGGTCCGTTGAAACCCAACGGGACGTCGACCCGAACGAAAGGGTTGGCGGGAAAGGCGAGCAACCCGAAGAAGAAGGTGGAAACGCCGAGCAGGACCACGGTTGCCCAGCCGAGAAGAGGGTCGGCCCGTCGAGCCTGGAACTTCCACAGCACAGCTGCGACGTACAAGCCCAGCACCATGGCCCACAGGATGAGCGAACCCTCCAGGGCCGACCACAGCGCAGCGAAGTTGAAGATCGGCGGGATCGAATCGGTGCCGACCTGTGACACGTAGGCGATCGAGTAGTCCCGCTGGAACAGCGCGATCTCCATGATGATGAACATCGCGACGCCTGCCACGGGGACCATCCACGCGAACTGGCGCATCGTGTCGGTCCGCCGGCCCCGGATCAGGGCTACCACACCGCTCACGACGCCGGCGATCGATGCGGTCAGGCCGAGAAGAACGAACGCTGAACCCAGCGTTGCCAGCATCGACGTCTACTCCGGGGCGAGGTCGTAGTCGACCCGGTTGGGATTGTCCTCGACGTAGGACTCGTCGTGTTTGACCAGGATCTGGGTGGATTCAAAAACGTCGCCCTGCCAGCGCCCCTCGACGACCACCGGTTCGCCGAGGTCGAACAGATCCGATGGCTCCGGTCCGATGTGACGAATGTCGGCGGTGGCATCGTTGTAGGCGACGGTGAAGAGCAGAGCGCCGGTCTCGGAAGTGCCGTCGTCACGGATCACGGTGCCCTGCATGCGGAAGGTCCTGTCGGCGAGATCGGTGCGCTGTTCGATCGCTTCGTCGACGTTGTAGAAGAACACCCGAGCGTTGGTGAGCCCCTGGTAGAGCACGAAGGCGAGAGCGGCGACGATGACCGCAACGATCAGCCTGTTTCTCATCGAACCACGGCGAGAGGAGGGCGACGGTTCGGCCCCGTCATCGCGAGGTGAGAGGTTCAGATCCGATGCGTCAGTCAAGGAAGGGCCGTTTCTCTTTGGGAATTCGTGCCGCGGCGGAGCGGATCCTGCCGAGCAGGAGCGCCGCATAGACCGCCAGACCGATGAAGACGATCAGGTACCCGGGGATGACGTACTGCCAATGCATCAGAGCCTCTCCTCTGCGATCGGTTGGCGTTCGCTCAGGCGAGCAGCGATCGCCTCGTCCAGCGACACCGCTGACGCCTGGTGTTCGTACCACGCCAGGCGAAAACGGTGCATGAGCAGCCACGTGAAGATCAAGGTGAAGGTGACCAGACCCCAGAAGAAGGTGAACAGCATCAACCCGTCGAGCTGGGTGTCCACCCCGAACGTGGTGCTCTGGTGAATGCTGCGCCACCACTGGACCGACTGACGGACGATGATCAGGTTGGCGAAGCTGACGATCCCGAGGATGGCAGCCCGCCGGGAGCGAACGACCGGTTCGAGATCCATCCGGCGTACGGCGAGATACCCGAGGTACAGCACGAACGTGACCGTGGTACTGGTGAGGCGGGGATCCCATTGCCAGTACACACCCCAGGTCGGGCGACCCCACAGCATGCCGGTGATCAGCACGAAGGCGCAGAACAGCACGCCGACCTCGGCGGCGGC
>JAHEJO010000037.1 GCA_024638805.1 Acidimicrobiales bacterium | reverse complement strand
CATTCCGGGGAGCGGCTTGACGTCACGCCCTGGGACATGTAACCGTTGACCGGTCGTGATCTCACGGCTGTAACCACATATCAGGGAGAGAACCTATGACAAAGCGCTGGCTCAAGCTGGCCGCTGTTCCGCTCGCACTCATGTTCGTTATCGCAGCTTGCGGTAGCGACAGCGATTCGGGCAGCAGCGAAACGACCGCAGCATCCGATGATTCGGCAGCCTCCGACGGTGGCGAGACGATGGACTTCGGCGGCGCCGAGGTGACCATCACCGGCTCCGAGCGTGACGATCCGTCCGTGGCGGCAATCAATGACACGCTGAACGAGCACTTCAACCCGATGGGGCTCACGATCACCTTCGCCGGTGACGCAGACTGGGAAGCCAACATCAACACCCAGGTCCAGGGTGGCAACCCGCCGAACATCTCGTTCTTCCCGCAGCCGGGCAAGCTTGCGGACTTCGCCCGTCAGGGCTTCCTGCAGCCGCTCGACGATGCTGCTGTGGCCTCGATCGAAGCGAACTGGGCTCCCGACTTCGCTGCGTTCGGCTTGGTCGACGGCGTCCAGTACGGCACGCCAGCCAAGAGCGATCTGAAGGGCATTGTGTTCTACAAGCCGGCGCGCTTCGCTGCCGACGGCTACGAGGTCCCAACGACGTTCGAGGAGTTCCAGGCACTGGTCGACACGATGGCTGCGGCCGGTGGCTCCAAGCCACTCTGCGTCGGCATCGAGTCAGGCACGGCAACCGGGTGGATGTTCACCGACTGGACCGAGGACATGGTGCTACGCCAGTGGGGTGGCGAGGTGTACGACGGTTGGGTCACCAACGAGGTCAAGTTCGCCGATGAGAGGATCCAGGAGTCCATGCAGACCGTCCTCGACCTCTGGACCGAGCAGAATGTCTTCGCAGCCGGTGGCACCATCTCGGCCACCAACTTCGGTGCGCCTGTCGCCGAGTCCCATCTGGCCGACGACTGCTACATGGTTCGCCATTCGAACTTCTTCGCCGGTCTCTACCCGGCAGGCACCGCGTTCGCGGATGGGTCCGACAACGCCATCGACGTCTTCTACTTCCCGGACATCAACGGTGACGGACCGGTCCTGACCGCCGGCACCATCGCCGGTGCGTTCGATTCCGATCCGGCCACCATGGCGGTGATGGCGTACCTGGCTACCCCTGAGTACGCGCAGATCCGTCAGGGCAAGCAGACCGCCAATCTCGACGGGAGCATCTCGGGTTACCTGTCGGGCGCCAAAGGCCAGGATCCCAGTGTCTACCAGCCGCTGGAGCAGTCATTCCTGGAGATCCTCAGCACCGCCGATTTCGTTCGGTTCGACGGTGGTGACCTGATGCCGGCCGACGTGGGATCCGGATCGTTCTGGTCCGAGGGGACCTCGATGGTCAACGGTGACAAGACCGTTGCGGAGGGCGCTGCCGCCATCGACGCCACCTGGCCTTCGAGCTGAGTTGTTGCCGGTCGGCGATCCGACCGGTAATTGTTGTCAGCCGGGGCACTCGTACTACGCTGCGAGTGCCCCGGCTGCTTTGGGGAAACACATCGAGATCCAAGGGGGATCATCTTGAAAACGATGGAAGATAAAGGGGCGACGTCTGCGGCCGACGCGACGGCGGCTGTCGATGCTTCGAGCCGATGGTCCTGGTTACCGGACCAGACACCTGTCGCCCGCGCCGTCACCATCGCTGCGGTGATCGGTATGATCGTCCTCGCCGTCGTGAACGGCAAGGTTCTGAGCACGATGATCACCGTGGTCATCGCGGTCGGGGTGTGTGCGTCGATCTGGATCGGCGCCAACCTGTTGTTCGACATGGCCAGAGATCAATGGCAACGGTTCACCACCGTGTTGTACGCCCTGGTTGGAGTCTTTCTGGGCATCGTGTTGCACGGGAACGGGTTGACCCTCGGGTCGGGGGGTGGATTCTTCACGTGGGTGCTCGGTCCGCTGATCGGTGGCGCGGCGTTCGCTGCCACCGGGTTCGCCCTGGCTGGCACCGACGACCCCCAACGGCGCCAGATGATCTCGATCGGCGGCTTCACTCTGATCGGCGTGGTGATCGGCCTGTTGCTACGCGAGGAGTACCACCCGGGTGTGGACTGGGTCGCAACGATCGTCTACACCGCAGTACTGGCGCTGATCGGTGCAGGTCTCAGTACGCTCGCCAAACGGCCGGCGTACTACGGTGCGCTCCTCGGTGCAGCCCTCGGCTGGGTGCTCGGTTACTGGGGCGGTGCCGTCGTGGGAGACGGCAACATCGGTACGGCGCTGCTCGGGACCATCGTTCCCGCCGTGCTCGTCGGCGTGCGGCTGAGCTTCGGTGTCAACCCTGACGTCACCGGCCGTACGTCCATCGAGCAAGGGTCCCGATCTTGGATCTTTCTGGGCCCGGGCCTGCTTTTCATCTCTGTGATGCTGGTCATACCGGCAATTCGCACGGCGTACTTGTCACTGCTCGATCGCAATTCTGTGGAATTCGTAGGGCTTCAGAACTACGCCGACACCTTCACCGAGAAGGCCAGTTGGAATCTCTCGAACTGGACGGACATGTTCACGAGCGCACCGTTCTTCATCGGTGTGATCCTGCTCGCCATCGCCGTGGCCGTCGGACTGAGGATGCAGAAACAGACGGGTCATTTCGTCGAATTCGGCAATGCCACCATGGCACCACTGGTCTCCGGCGGACTGTTCGTCTGCTTCGCCGCCTTCACGGCGATGCGCGGCACGATCATCAACAACCTGTGGTGGGTCGTCACCGTGACCTTCTTCTCCACCGCGGTCGGCCTGGCCATCGCCGTGCTGGCCGACCAGAAAGCCGGAGAGAAGATCGCCAAGTCCATCATCTTCATGCCCATGGCGTTGTCGCTCGTCGGTGCATCGATCATCTGGCGCTTCATGTACCAGACCCGTGACATCTCCAAGGAGCAGACCGGTGTTCTCAACGCTCTCTGGATCGGGCTCGGCCGTCTGAGCACCGGTTCTGGGATTCCCACCCTTGTGGTCGCGATTTTGCTCGGCGCCGTGGTGCTCGGGGCCGGAGTGCTCATCGCTCGGGCACTGACCACTCAAGAGTACGGACGAGCGGTTGTGCCGGGCATCGTATTCATCTTCATGGGGTGGATCTTCATCCGCTACACCCAGATCGTCGGCGGCGGCATCGGCGGTTTCGCTCCCACCGAAAGCGGTGAATTCAGGGGAAAGACCATCGTTTTCGTCCAGGAGAGCCCCTACAACAACTTCTGGTTGATGGTCATCCTGATCTGGATCCAGGTCGGGTTCTCGATGGTGATCCTGTCCGCTGCGATCAAGGCGGTGCCCACCGAGTTGATCGAAGCGGCCCGGATCGACGGTGCCACCGAGAGTCAGATCTTCTGGCGGGTCACGCTTCCGCAGATCGGGACGACCATCGGAGTCGTCGTCACCACGGTGATCGTGCTGGTGATGAAGGTCTTCGACATCGTGAAGGTCGTCACGAATGGGCAGTTCGATACCCAGGTCCTGGCCAACGACATGTTCCAGCAGGCGTTCAACAACATCAACATCGGTCGAGGGGCGGCATTGGCGATGTTGATCTTCTTGTCCGTGTTGCCGGTCATGTACTTCAACATCCGTCGCATGCAGAGAGAGGCTTGACATGACCGATACCGCTGCACCCTCAGGCCTCGTCTCGACGGCCCCGGAGGCAACCACTGGCTCGCTCGGCCGTGGGTACGCATTCATCCGTTCGATCCCTACGGGGATCGTGTGGTTCATCGTGATCATATGGAGCATCCCGAGCCTTGGCCTCTTCATCAACTCGTGGAGGACGCGCGAGGCGCAGATCTCAACGGGGTGGTGGACGACCCGTTTCGGCGAGCTCACGCTCGACAACTACGACCAGATCTTCACCGCTCGGAACAGCATCTGGAACTCGCTGGCCAACTCCTTTGCCATCGCGCTACCGGCGACGATCATTCCGATCGCGTTCGCGGCGTTCGCGGCATATGGCTTCGCATGGATCGACTTCAAGGGTCGAAAGGGGCTTTTCATCGCAACGGTGTCGCTACTTGCGATCCCTCTGCAGGTCGCGCTGATCCCCCTGCTCCAGCTCTACGTACGTGGCGCGAGTTGGACGCTTCCGCTCCTCGACAAGACGATCATTCTGATCCCGGACTTCGATTTGGCCGGCAACGTGGCCGCCGTCTGGTTGACCCACACGGGATTCGCCATGCCCTTTGCGATCTTCCTGTTGCACAATTACATCAGCTCGTTACCGCAAGACATCTTCGAAGCGGCCGTCATCGACGGGGCAAATCACTTCACGATCTTCTGGCGGCTGGTTCTGCCCCTCTCGGTTCCGGTACTGGCAGCGTTCGGAATCTTCCAGTTCCTCTGGACGTGGAACGACTACCTGATCGCCAACACGATGGTCGGCTCCAATCCAGATGCCCATCCGACGACGATCCTCATCGCCAACCTGGCGGGTGACTTCGGCCGAAATGAACACATCCTTCCCGCTGCGGCGTTCGTGCAGTCGTTCATCCCGCTGGTCGTGTTCTTTGCACTTCAGCGGTACTTCGTCCGAGGGATGCTTGCTGGTTCGGTCAAGGGCTGATCAGCGGCCGTCCGGCTCATCGGGGGTCGGACGGCGTTGCTCCCACCAGGTGCGGGTGCGGTCCCGCGCTTGCACCTCGGCTCTCACCGCTCGGTAGGCAGGCATCCACCGGCGCCGGGTCCGCAGCTGGCGCCAGAAATCGCCGAGATACCACACGAGGAAGCCGAACACGCCCCGCTGGGTCCACTGATCCACATGGACCAACTCGTGGGCGATCAGGGTCGAGGAGCCATCGTCACGTTGAGGCCGGGCCAGGAGGATGTAGCGACCCAGGGTCACCCCGGCAAAGGTGCCCGGCAGCCATGGGACATCCAACAACACGGTCCGGCTCCGCACCGACTCGGGCACGTGGTCGAACGCTGTCGTCTCCGCCGTCGACAGGGAGCGGCCGATCCGACCCATCGCCTCAGATCCTTTCCCAGTCGGCCCTGGTCAGTTCGTACACGTCGGCCCAGCATTCGTAACTGGGGATCACCGTACGAAAGAGCGGATGCATACCGAGTCGGTCGGCGACAGCGACCGATCGCTCGTTGCCCACCTGGATGCAGGCCACCACCCGGGAGAACAGATCATGGTCGAAGGCCCAGGTCAGCGCAGCAGCTGCTGCTTCCGAGGCGTAGCCCCGCCCCCAGAACTTCGGCCGCAGGCGCCAGCCGATCTCGAGCACGGGTAGCAGCTCGGGCAGAAAGGTCGGTTCGGCGAAGCCGACCAGGCCGATGGGGGCGTGGTCGTCGTCGGCTGGTTCGAGCTGTTCGCAGGCGAACAAGCCGTACCCCGGACGATCCCACGCGTCGATCGCAGTGCGTAGGCGGGTGTCGATCTCGTCGTCGCTCGGAGGCTGCCCCCGGCCGATATGGATCAGTATGCGAGGATCGGTGCTCAACTCGTACCACGCTTCCCGGTCGTCGAGCGTCCAGGGACGAAGCACGAGTCGGGGGGTGACGAGAGACCGCACGGAGGAGCACCGTAGCCTTTCGTCAGGTCCGTTCGCCTCCCTCTACCCTTGGCCTCTGATATGAGCCCCGGCCCCGATGAGTAACCCGCGCGGTAGGACCCAACCCGGTGCGGGTTTGGTCGTCCTTGCGCTCGGGCTGGCCCTGGCTGCCCTGTCGGCTGTCGCAGTGAAGGTCTTCGTGAGAAAGCGGTCGGCTGCAGCCGATCGATCCGTGGCGGTACGCACACAGCGTCTGGCGACACGGAATCTCCGTTTGGCTCGATTGGGTGCTCGCGGTGGGGGTCGTTATGCCCGCTACCGCGCCCAGCGCATCTTCGCCGACGCGGCCAGGAGCGCCGAGCTCGAGACCGACTTCCAGTTGAGGACCGCCGAGGATGTCGCCACTGAACTGGGCCACATGAAGGGTGCGCTGATGAAGATCGGTCAGATGGCGAGCTACATCGATACCGGCCTGCCCGACACCGTCCGCGCCAGTCTGGCGAGCCTTCAGCACGACGCACCACCGATGAGCGCCGAGCTGGCGGCTCAACAGGTCGAAGCCGAGCTCGGTGACCGTCCGGAGCGGCTCTTCGCTCAGTGGGATCCGGTCCCGCTGGCGTCGGCCAGTATCGGCCAGGTTCATCGGGCGATCACCCACGACGACCGGGCGGTGGCGGTGAAGGTGCAGTATCCCGGCGTGGCCGAGGCGGTGGCGTCGGACCTCGGAAACGCGGATTGGATCTTCGGTGGCATGGCGGCCCTCTTCCCCGGGCTGGAGAAAGGTCCTGTGATCGAGGAGCTCAAGGGCCGCCTGACCGAGGAGCTCGACTACGAACTCGAAGCCCGGCGGCAGATGAAGTTCCACCGCTACTACCGGGGCCATCCTCTCGTCACCGTCCCCGAGGTGCTCGAAGACTACTCGACCAAAAGGGTGCTCACCTCCGAACTGGCCGAGGGTGTGCGCTTCGACGAGGTGATCGGCTGGTCCACCGAGGAGCGGAATCTCGCCGCCGAAACGTTGTTCCGCTTCTCGTTCGGAGCGATCTACCGTCTGCACTCGTTCAACGGTGACCCGCACCCCGGCAACTATCTGTTTCGCCCAGGGGGAAGGGTCACGTTCCTCGATTTCGGTCTGGTCAAGGAGTTCACCCCCGGCGAGACCCAACTCTTTGAAGATCTCATCCAACGTATGGTCCTCAACCATGACGCGAATGCGTTCCGCAACCTGATCGAGGAGGCTGGGCTCTTGCCCGCACACGCGCCCTTCTCCGACGAAGCCGTGATCGACTACTTCTCGTTCTACTACCGCTACGTGATGTACGACGAGCCGGTCACGATCGACGCCGAGTACGCATCGGCAGGGGTGGCCCAACTGTTCGACACGAGCAGCGAACACGGCGGACTGATGAAACTCCTGAACGTGCCCCCATCGTTCGTCGTGTTGCAGCGGATCACGCTGGGTCTGATGGGGCTATTCGCGCAACTCGATGCCACCGCCAACTGGCGGCGCGTCGCCGAAGAACTGTGGCCCTTCGTCGATGCTGAACCGAGTACGCCGATCGGCGAGATCAACCGCCGCTGGGAGCATGAGGTCGGCCACCGCTGATCGAGTCCGGCGAGGGCAGGCAGTGCCCGTCCGGGCAAGGGTCGGGCCATGGACCTGCCGAACCCACCCACAGGGCCGGGGCGTCGGCGATCTTCTCTTCCACCAGGGCCCTGATGGCCGAGACGAAGGAGGGATGAGTCCCCACCGTCGGCGCCCGGCGCAGATCGATCCCGAGGGCCGCTGCCGTTTCAGCCGCCTGTACGTCGAGATCGAAGGCCACCTCCATGTGGTCGCTGATGAATCCCAGCGGTACGAGCGTCACGCCGGCGACGCCCTCGGCGGCCAGGTTGGCGAGCTGGTCGTTGACGTCGGGTTCCAACCACGGAACCTGCGGGGGACCGCTACGGCTTTGGTAGGCCAGCTCCCAGCGATCACCGATACGTTGGGCGATGAGCTCGGCCATTTCTCTCAGCTGAGGGGTGTAGTCGCACCATCGTGCCATCGACTCCGGAATCGAATGGGCGGTGAACACCAGCCGGTTGCCCGGATGGTGCACAGACATGATCCGGTCGACGACGGCGTCGATGAATCCGGGATGGTTGTAATAGAGGCGCAGTTTGTGCAGACCGGGAGCATCGGGACCCACCTCGGATGCGGCCCGCTCCAGGTCTTCCCGGTACTGCCGGCAGCCGCTGTAGGACGAGAACGCCGAGGTCACGAAGACGAGCGCATTGCCAATCCCGTCCTTCCTCATCTGCCGGACGGTGTCGGTCAGATAGGGGGACCAGTTGCGGTTGCCGAAGTAGACCGGCAGATCGATCCCGGCACGGGTGAACTCTGCGTCGATCGCTGCGATCAGGGCCCGGTTCTGGTGGTTGATCGGTGACCGACCGCCGAAGAGTTCGTACTGTTCGGCGACCACCGCCAGCCGACTGTCGGGTACGTTGCGACCGGCGGTCACGTTGCGGAGAAACGGAAGGACATCGTCAGGACCTTCGGGTCCCCCGAAGCTCAGCACACACAGTGCGTCGTACATGGTTGATGTGGTAGCACGAACCGGTTCGACGGACCGCCTTGTCTGGAGCTAGATCGCTCCCGGCGACTCCGACATCAGTTCCTCGAGGCTGAGTTCCACCTCGTCGTCGACATGGTCGAGGTCGGCGAGTGCGGAGACCTGCCGGTGGTTGTCCCGGGCCTGGATGACCGAACGTCGGCTGGGTGAGCGGGGTGCATACCCGGCTGCGGCGCGCTCCTCGTCGTTTTCGCCACCCCAGATTCCATGTTCACGATTGAGGCGTCCGGCTCTGCGGCAGGGCATGACGGCGGGGCACACCCGGCAGAACGACTTGGCTAGGGCTTCTCGCTCGACCCGGCGTTCGGGCCGTTCGGCGGCTGGGCCGAAGAAAACCTCCGTCATGCCGGTACAGAGGGCTTGATCTCTCCACTCGGTGTCGATCTCGTTGAACAGCATCGCAATTTCGGTGTCCATGTACGGGCCTCCTTGGATCAATTTAGTGCTAAATAGATCCTATGTCAACAGACTGTGACGGGCGTTACACATGACCGCCTGGGATGCAAGGGACGCACAGCTCTCTGTATTGGGTGAAACCTCCCGCATCCGGGGTTTGTTCCCATCGAGATGGCTGTCGACGGGAGCTTCGGCCCCGGATCGTCCCCGGTGGGATCCCACTACCCTTTGAGGTGTGCGCCTGCTGACATGGAATCTGTGGTGGCGTTTCGGTGAGAACTGGCAGGCCCGGCAGCCCCTGATCGATGACGAACTGCGCCGATCCGATGCCGACATCTGTGCGTTCCAGGAGGTCTACCACGAACCTGGCGACGACCAGCTCGATCGCATCGTCGAGATCACGGGGTTGTCCAACGTCGTCGCCTCGTCCAAAGAAGGAGATCGAGCCCGTTTCGGCAACGCCCTCCTCAGCCGCTATCCGCTCGACGACCCGGTCGAAGTCCGGCTGCCGAATCGTCGGGGCGATCAGGGCCACCGATCTGCTCTCATCGTTGACATCGACACCTCAACCGGCCCGCTGTCGGTGGCTGCCACCCATCTCGAGTGGCGCTACGGAGCTTCCCGGCTCCGTCAGGGCCAACTCGACAAGATCGTTGTGGAACTGCGGCGACGCGCCGAGCGAGGGCGGGTCCCGATCATACTCGGCGACCTCAACGCCACGCCCGACAGCGACGAACTTCGCCGCCTCACCGGTCATGCGCCGGCCTTCGAACCGGACGGCACGCCCATGGTCTTCACCGACGCGTGGGCGGCGGTTGGTGAAGGCACCGGCCACACATGGACGCGGGACAACCCGAACAGCGTCGACGCCGCCTTCCCTCGTCGCCGTCTCGATCATGTACTGATCGGCTGGCCCCGGCCCAGGCCCACGTTCAACCCTCTGTCGGCACATCTGATCGGAACCTCACCCGGCCCCGACGGCGTCTATCCCTCTGACCACTACGGCGTCGTTGTTAGTGTGGATGACCGGCCACCGTTCGATGCGAACAAGGATGAAGTGTGATCGAGAACCCAGGTCAGAACCCGCCCCCCGGGTGGTATCCGGATCCGCAGACCTCCGGCATGTTGCGGTGGTGGAACGGAGGGCAGTGGACCAACGACATCCGCCCGCTCGAAGCGTTTCCGCAGGCCCCGACCGGATCCGGCGGAGGGCTCCGACCGGTCAGCGACTGGATGACCGAAACGTTCAGGCTCATCATCAACAACGTCGCCGCGGTGTTCACACTCCTCGTCGTCCTGCTGGTTCCGGCCTCGCTGGTGTCGGCCCTCGGCCTCTGGTACGGCATCCGGGATCTCGTGATCCGAATCGACGAGAATGCTCCGGCCGGTGAGAACCCGATCTCGTTCGAGGGCCTCGGCCCTCTCGGGTTCCTCGCTGTCGCACTTGTGGTGAACGTCGTCCTCACCTTCGTGTTCACGATCGCGTCGACGCGTCTGATCATGAGCGGTCGTTTCGAATCGGGATTCGCCTGGAGTCGGGGCCTGACGTCGGGGATCCGATCGTTCTTCCCGATTCTCGGATGGTCGATCGTCGCCGGGCTGGCGTTCGCCGGCTTCATTGTGGTGTTCGCCGTGGCGGCCGTGGCGCTCGGCCTGGTCGGCGCGATCGGCATCTTCTTGGCGGTCATCGTGGCGCTGGTCGGCGGGGTGTACGTGTTCGGACGTTATGCGCTGGCGTTCACCTCACCGATGGTGGCGGCCAAAGGCCAGCGAAGCATCGCTCGTGTGCACCAGCTCACCAAAGGACGGGCCGGTGGCACGATCGGTCGGGTGGGGCTCCTTGTCCTCGTCTCGATCGCGGCCAGCCTGGCCGGTTCGCTCGTCACCGGACCGTTGGCGGCGATGGGAGGGGGCGAGACGTTCAACCCCGATACCGAGGTGATCCGCTTCGTCGATCTCCTCGGCGGCAACCTCGGCCTGTTTCTGCTGACCAACCTGATGAACACCGTCGTCAGCGCCGTCAGCCTGCTCGTGTGGCACATCGGGCTCTCGCTCGTCTTCGAAGACCTGGGGGGAACCGTCGACCCCGAATTGCGCGACGACGCCAGCGGAGCTGGGTCGACTCCCGCCAGTATCTGAGCAAGCACGTCGGTCTACACGTCGAGGAGGTCGGGGTCGACCAGCGTGCTGTTCGAGATGATGTAGTCCTTGCGGTCTGCCACGTTGTTGCCCATCAACACGCCGAACAGTTCGGTCGCCCGCATCGCCTCGTGAGCGTCGTTCATGCTCATCCGCTTCAGGACACGGGTCTGGGGTTGAAGCGTCGTCTCGGCCAGTTCGTCGACGTTCATCTCGCCGAGGCCCTTGAACCGCTGCCACCTCTTGTCCTCGCCCAGCTTCAGCTCCTCGTGCAAACGGGCCCGCTCGTCGTCGGAGAAGGCATAGATCATCTCGCCTTTGTGTTTTGTGCTGAACAACGGCGGTTGGGCTGCGTACACCATGCCGTTCTCGAGTAGCGGTCGCATGTGCTTGAAGATCAGGGTCAGCAGGAGGCACCGGATGTGGCTCCCGTCGACATCGGCGTCGCAGAGGATGATGATGCGGCCATAACGGCAGGACGAGATGTCGAAATCATCGCCCGAACCACCACCGATGGCGGTGATCAGCGCTGACGCCTCGGCGTTCTCGACCACCTGTTTCAAGGTCGCCTTGCCGGCATTGACCACCTTGCCCCGCAACGGCAGCACCGCCATGTACTTGCTGTCACGGCCGGCCTTGGCCGGCCCGGCAGCAGAATTCCCCTCGACGATGAGCAGTTCTGAATCGGGGCCGTGCACGCGGCAATCGGCAAGCTTGTCGGGCATCCCGGTGCTGGACAGCGAATTCAGCTTCCTCCGGTTCTCGAGCTGCTGCCTTGCCGCCACCCGGTTGATCACCGCCTGGGCCATCTTGTCTCGCAGCGCGATGATCTGGGTCTTCCTGCCACCTCCCTGCATCCAATCCGAAAGCCCTGTCTTGGCCGCCTCGTACACGAGGTTGCGGACCGCCGGCGTTCCCAGTTCCTGTTTGGTCTGACCTTTGAACTGCGGCTCTGCGAACGTCACTTTCAATGCGGCGACGAGGCCTTCCTGTGCGTCGCTGGTGCTGGCTCGACCGTTGTCCTTCAGCTTCTTCAGCTTCTTGTTCTCGTCGAGCAGGATGTTGTTGGTCGTCCAGTTCAGGGCTTGTTCGAAACCGGCGACATGCGTGCCCCCCTCTTTGGTCGGGATCGTGTTGACGAAGCTGACCACGGTCGAGTCGAATCCTTTCACCCAGCGCAGCGCGATGTCGATCGTGCACGGACGGTTGACGGTCTGCATCTTGCCGTCGACGGAGACCCGCTCCTCGAAACCGGTCGCCACGTGGATCGTGATGATGTCGGTGACGTTCTCCCCGATGCTCAACAGATCCACATAATCGGCGAGACCGCCGGCGGCCACGAATTCCTCGGGTTCCGCCCCTGGCCGTCGCCGATCGTGGAGCTTTATGTGCATGCCGGGCACCAGGAAACACACCCTGGCGACGTGTTCGCGGATCACGTTGTAGTCCATGACGGCTTCGCTGTCGAACACCTCGAGATCGGGCCAGTACCGAACGCGAGTTCCCGATCGGTTGGCCGGGATTCTGCGGACCCGGGCCAGCGTAGATCCGGGTTTGAATGCTCCGGACTTCACATAGTTGCCCGGCATTCGTTCGTTGAAGACGAGCCGCCAGGTGTGGCCCTCGCGGTCGACCTCAGCGACGAGTTTGGACGACAGTGCGTTCACAACCGAGGCACCCACGCCGTGGAGTCCGCCCGATGCGGCGTAGGCCCCCGAGCCGAACTTGCCGCCGGCATGGAGTTCGGTGAACACGACCTCGAGCGCGGTGCGACCGTCGGGCTTCTTCTCGATCGGGATGCCGCGGCCGTCGTCGGACACCTCGATCGAGCCGTCCTTGTGGAGGGTCACCTCGATGTGGGAGGCGTAGCCGGCGGCGGCTTCGTCGACGCAGTTGTCGATGATCTCCCAGGCGAGGTGATGCAGGCCGTCGTTCCCGGTGCCGCCGATGTACATCCCGGGGCGTTTGCGGACCGCCTCGAGGCCCTCGAGGATCTGGATGTGGTCTGCGCCGTACTCACCTTTTCGGCGACCGGTGCGTTTCGATCCGGTCTTCTTGGCCGCTGCCTTCTTCTTGGCTACCAACGCAACGATCCGATCTGGAGGATCCGGTAGGGCATGGAGCGGGGAGGTCCGTCCCGACGGGTGGGACGCAGAGCGATCGATTCTGGTGTGGCCGCCGGCTTGGTGGTGCCGTCGGTCCCGACCACGGCCACGATCCGTTCGGGGATCCCGACCCAGGTGTAATCCAGCCGGCGTTCACGGGAGAATTTCGTCAGGCGCACACCGCCACCGTTGCGACCTTTTGCTGGAATCTCGTCGACCGAGGTGGACTTGGCGGTCCCGGTGTCGGTGATCGACAGAACCACAGCACCCTCCGACGCAACGCCGGCGCCGACAACCTTGGCGTTGCCCTTCAAGGCGATCCCCGCAACACCTTTGGCGGCGGGCCCCTGAGTCCGGATCGCCCCCGCCGGCGTGCGCAGAGCCTGTGCGTCCGACGAGACGACGATGATGTCGTCGGCATCGTCGGCCTCGAAGCAGGCGACCACGCGGTCGCGACTGGCGAGCCCGATCACGGTGCGCCCCGAGCGGAGTTCCGCCACCGCACTCCGGTCCAGCCGCTTGACCACGCCGTCGGCGGTGACGATCACGATCGGTGGTCCCGATGTCCCCAGCAAGCAGATCGGTAGCTCACCCCGATCCGATCCGAAGACCTCGGTCACATCCCGTCCGCGACTGCGGCCTCCCACCTCGGGGACGTCGAGCGCGGTTGTGCTCAGCACCCGGCCCGAACTCATCACGACGAACACGGGGCTCTTCATCGTCGTCACGACCACCGACTGCAATACGTCGTGCCTGCTGGCTGTGAACGACTTGGACGACCCCGCCGGTTCGCGCCCGACGATCCCGGACCCGGCGAGCCCGACGACGCACGGGTCGTCGGTGATCTCGGCGACGACCAGTTGTTCGACCTGTTCGATGTCCGGTATGCGCTCGGCCTCCACGATTGCGCTGCGCCGGGGTCGCCCGTACTCCTTGACGAGCTCGCCGAGTTCGCGCAGCACGATCGTGCGCTGCCGCTTTTCCGAGCCCAGGATCTTCTTCAGCTCGGCGATGCGGGTCCGCAGTTCCGTGGCTTCGTGGACGAGCTCGTCATAGGACAGCGCGGTCAGGCGTTTGAGCTGCATGTCGAGGATGTGTTGAGCCTGTATTTCGGTCAGCTCCAGCGCCTCGATGAGGCGTTCTCTCGCCTCGGGCGTGTTGGACGACGATCGGATGATCGACACGACGAGGTCGATGTTGTCGATGGCGATGAGCAAGCCGTCGACGACGTGGAGTCGAGCCTGTGCCTTGTCCAGGCGATGTTGGGTCCGCTTCACCACGACGTCGAGCCGGTGGTCGACGTAGTGCTGACAGAGGTCGTAGAGGCCCACGACGGTCGGGACGCCCTTCACGAGGACCGTGTTGTTGATGCTGAAGGTGTCCTCGAGCGGCGTCATCTTGTAGAGCTGTTGCAGCAGTAGGTCTGCGGAGACACCCGATCTGCATTCGACGACGAGTCGCGTGCCCTGGTGTCGGTCGGACAGGTTCTTGACGTCGGCGATGCCGACGAGCTTTTCGGACCGCACGAGATCGGTGATGCGCGCCACCACCCGTTCGGCTCCGACCATGTAGGGGAGTTCGGTGATCTCGATTCCCCGTCGGGACTTGGTGATGTCGATCGTCGTCGCCTTGGCCCGGATCCTGAACGAACCTCGCCCGGTCTCGTAGGCAGAGCGGAGATCGTCGTCCACGATCGTGGCGCCGGTCGGGAAGTCGGGACCGGGGAGGACCGCCATCAACTGGTCGACGGTCGGTTTCGGTCGTCGTTGTGTCATGACCAGTTTGATCGCTTCGTACACCTCGTTCAGGTTGTGGCTGGCCATGTTGGTCGCCATGCCGACGGCGATACCGCTGGTCCCGTTGACGAGCAGATTGGGCAGCAGGCCCGGCAGGTAGGCCGGTTCGGTGTTCTCGCCGTCGTAGGTGGGGCGAAACTCGACCGTTTCCTCGTCGATCTCGGCCAGCAGATCGAGGGCGGCGCCGGTCAGCCGGCACTCGGTGTAGCGCTGGGCAGCGGGTGGATCATCCAACGATCCGAAGTTTCCCTGTGGATCGACCAGCGTGATGTTCCTGGAGAAGTCCTGGCCGAGGCGGACCAGCGTGTCATAGATCGCAGAATCACCGTGGGGGTGAAACTTCCCCATCACATCGCCCACGACGTGGGCGCATTTCCGGTGAGGCCGGTCAGGGCGCAGACCCATCCTCAGCATCGAGTACAGGATCCGACGTTGTACCGGTTTGAGCCCATCGCGCACATCGGGTATGGCGCGAGCGGTAATCACCGAGAGTGAGTAGGCCAGGAACGATTCGCCCAGTTCGTCGGCGACCGGGACATCGAGGATTTCCCGTGCGAAGTGGCTGTCGTCAGCTGTCACCAGTTGATCTTCCCATGCCCCTGTTGTCGAGTGTTGTATGGGGTCGGAGCTATCGAGCCCTGAGGATGACCGGCGCCATCGATCCGATCCGCAGCTCGGCTTTGGCTCCCACGTGCAGGGGTGCCGAGGCGGACATGGGGCCGATGCTGACGAACCAGCCCTTCTCCAGCACGCCCCCTTGGGCACTCAGGTGGTTGGCCAGCGCCGCAACCGCGTCGACCGGTGAGGTGATGACGTCGTGCGCAGGCCCCACGGCTGCGCCATCGAGGCTGAATTCGACATCAAGTGCATCGAGCGCGGTGGCCCCGTGGCTGATGTCGATGCCATGTTCACCGATCAGCACTTTGGCGATGCCCCCGTTGTCGGCGATCACGTCGACAAGGTCGAGCTGGTCAGGAGGGCCGAGTCGATGGTCGATCACCTCGATTCCGCCGACCACGCTCTCGGTTGCGCCTCGCACGTCGGTTGCGGTCACGGCTGTCCCGGAGAGTTCCCTGAGCATGCGGAAGACGAGCACCGCCTGGGCTCGGGGTTCGATGAGCTGAGTGAGATCTGCGACCTCGAACATTCCCATCGCAGCCGACCGCGGATACAGACAGAAGACCGGGCGACGGCGGTGAACGGTCACCTTCGCCCCGACGACCGGGTCGTTCCGATGGATCCTCTCAGCCATCGCAAGGACCTGCACCAGGTAGCCATCCTCGATGCTCAGGTCTCGGTGGTCGATCGAGAGGGCATTGATCGGAGTCCGGTAGTCAGCCGCTCGGAGCAGGTCGGTCGCGCTCGCCTGGGCGTCGAAGGCCGACGGACCTACCGATGCGTCGGTCATACGCTGTCTCCGTCGGCGCTTCGCAGCGGTGTGCTGGCCCGCATGGCCGATTCGAACGCCTCGACGATCAGGCGAGAATCGGTGGCGGAGCCGTCGGCGCCCAGTCTCCCGGCGTGCTCGGGTCCACTCACTCCCGGCCCGCCCAGCAACACCGGCAGCCCGGGCCTCGCGTCCTTGATGGCCCGTATGGTGCGGATGATCGCGGCGTCCAGAGCGATCGAAGCCGATAGCCCGACCGCTTTGCACTGATCGACCGCCGTGATCGTGGCGGCGAAGGACTCAGGGGGTGTGTTCCCGCCGAGGTCGACGACGTGGTAGCCGTCGTTGCGGAGAAGGTCGGCCACGATGGCAGCGGCCAGGGAGTGTGTGTCGGCTTCGACCGCTCCGATGACGATCGTGCCCTTCGATCGTCCCTTCGTCCTCATGAGCGGGCCCAGACGGGACACGAGACGCTGCATGACGGCGGTTGCCGTGTGCTCCTCGACGATCGACAGATCGCCGGCACGCCACTGCAAACCGATGTTCCGTAACACCGGCACGATCAGTTCGTGGTGCAGGTCTGCCGGGGTGGCGCCCGCAGCCAGGCAGTTCTCCATGATTGCCCACGCCCCAGGTTCGTCGGCAGCGATCAACCTCGCCTGGAAGGCCGGCAGTCTGGACGACATGTCCCGGCTTCCAGGCCGTCCGGCGACGGGAGCGGGCTGGTTCGTGAGGTCACTGGCTCGGACCCTCCACTCTCCGTCATGTTTGGTCGCAGGCAGTTTTCCGGTCCGCACGTGCCTGTACACGGTCATGTAGTGGACGCCCAGCTTCTCGGCGACCTCGGTCAGTGTGAGTAGGGCTTCGGTTTCGGTCTCATCGGTGTTCGGCACGGGTTCGGTCGACGCCGCTGCTTCCATGAAGTGCCAAGGTAGTGCCCGTCCGGGCGGTGGGAGGGATCCGGCGCCGCATCGGCCTCCGGCTCGGGACCTCGGGGTTTGACTACTGGCGACGGCGACGGCGACGAGCGTCGATGTGACGGGCCTGGCTGACGACGTTGCTCAGGTCGATGCTGGCGACAGCCTCCGGTGACGTCGAGCCGGTGAGTGCGGGACCGAGCGCTTCGAGGATGGCACTCACACTTACGCCCTGATGCGCAGCGAATTCGTGCCACTGATCATGAGCGTTGTCGCTCAGGTACGCGTGCAAGGCCTTGCGCGCGTGTTTGTCGGGCACGAGGTCCCCCTTTGGATTGTCGGCGGCGGGGTAGCACAGGACCGAGGAGAGAGTGACCTCGACCCGAGTGTGATTCGATTGAATCAGGGATTCAGTTGCGCCGCAACACGTTGCGAAGTCGCCCGCGCTCCGCCGGCGCGTCGAAGGTGAGGTTCGGCAGTTCCTCAGCGATGACGCGGGCAACTTCCCGCCCGGACGGGTTGACCAGGGCCGCTGATCCGATCGAGACGGTCGGCACCGTCTCGTTTCCGTTGGCCACGGAGCGGACATAGGCCGCATCGGCCGGGTCCTCCCAGATGTTGTGTCGAGTGAATGGGATGTTCATTCGGTTGAGGGAGTATTCCAAGGTCATGCAGAAAGGACATCCCGGGCGCCAGTAGAAACGGATCGGGTCGGACGGGCCGACCTCTCGATCGCCGCGCTGGGAGGAATTGCCGTTGCTCATCGGACGAATGAACAACTCGTTCGCCGATGTTGTTCCCACCTCATGTGTCGGTCCGCACACCCAGCGGGGGAAGCTCTGGCAAAGGCCGCCCTCCCATCGACCCCTCGGTACCGCCGACCGCGGTGTGACGGTACGGTCGGGCCCGTGTGGTGGCGCGATCGTTGCCCCAAAGGTTCGGGCGGATCATCAGATGGCGGAACTGGTCGGGTGTGACAGTGCCCATTGTGCGCCCACTCGCCGGGTCGATACACAAGATCTGTGGCGGTGCGATGCCGTGTCGTTCCAGTGCGTCGAGCAGCCGCTCGGTGGTCCATGCCCGTGGCACGAGATCAGGACGGGTCATGACTCGCCCAACCGAAGTCCATGACCGTTCGGGTTCTGCTACCGATTCGGCAGCGGCGGTGGAGACGTAGCCGATCGTCTCGTGCTCCCATCGTTGAACCGGTAGCGAACGGCTGGGCGCACCCGCCGGCGTCAGCCGGTGGAGCTCGGCAAGGCTCAACGAGTCATGCACCGCCCTCGGCGTCGAGACCAGGATGTCGGCCACCGAGATGTCCGAAAGTCGCCGCCGGATCGCAGCCGAATTCAGATCTCCACGAGCGGCCACGCCGAGAAAGGCGCCGATGGCGATCGTGTAGAGGCCTTCTGGCCGACCCCACCGAAGCATCTCCACGAAGCCGAACGATATGACCGATGCGCTTAGAACGAGCCCACACCGGGCGCTGATGAGACGTGCGTGTTCGGCCCGTCCGGTCCGATGCCACAAGACGCTGGTCAGCACCCTTCCCCCGTCGAGAGGAGCTGCCGGAATCAGGTTCGTGACGGTGAGCAGACCATTCAGGATCGCCAAGCCGGCGAAGACCAGGCCCAGCACGCCAGGTCCGCCCGCCCAACGATTGACCGCGGCGAGACCGGCGAAGGCGAGGGTGAGAGAACCATTGACGGCGGGTCCGGCCGCGGCGATCTGGAACTCCGCCCTCGGGGACCTTGCCACGCTCGACAACGCAGCTACGCCGCCGAATATCCAAAGGCGGATCGAACTGGTGGAGATCCCGTGTCGGCGGGCGGCGAGTGCGTGCCCGAACTCGTGGGCCAGGATCGAGGCAAGGAACAGCGCCACGGCCAGAACAGCCAACAGCGCCCGGATCCACAACTTGAGGTCCGCATCCGCCCGGGGCAGCATGTTGGTGGCGACCACGAACGAGCCGATTGTCGAGACGATGACGACCGACCAGCTGACTCGGACAGGTATGCCGAAAACTCGGCCGAACGGCAGGGAACCAGCCGTCATCGATGTACGCCGAACCCTCGCATGTTTCCAGCGTAGAACGGCTTCCTCGACGACCGCTCAATCGCGACCGGTCAACCCAGTCGTCTCGGGCGTGCTCGGGCGTGGTCGCTCGACCTGGTGAACGCCCGAGCTACCTCGATCGAGGACAGACCATCCGCAGCTGTTTCCGCCGATGGAGCCAGGCCCCGTTCGCGATCGAGGAACCAGGAGGCGGGATCGATGGCCTCACCGGCGACCGGTGCGTTGAACAGATACCCCTGCATGATGTGGACGCCGAAGTCGAGCAGCTCCCGCATCTGGTGCTCACTCTCGACCCCCTCGGCGACCACCTCGAGGTTGAGGGCTCGGGCCATCGCCACCACCGCCTCGATGATCGCTCTGTTGACACCACTGCCCATATCGTCCACGAAGGTCTTGTCGACCTTGAGGGTTGAGACCATGTCGAACTGTTGGATGTAGCTGAGCGAACTCTGGCCCGTGCCGAAATCATCGATCGCCAGGGTCACGCCCAGCTCGCGGATGTCTCGGAGGATCGACAAGCCGGCCAGATGGTCGACGATCACATTCTCGGTGATCTCGAGGACCAGCTGCTGGGGAGGCAGACCAGACCACTCGATCACGTCGGCGACCAGGTAGGGGAAGTTGCCGTCGAGCAGCTGTTGTTCTGCGATGTTGACGCCCATCTTCACGCTCTGGGCGTCCGGGCTCAGATGGTTCCAAACCGCAGCTTGAGCGCATGCCTCACGGAGCACGAGTTCGCCGATGCGGCCCATCATGCCCGTCTCCTCGGCGACGCCGAGGAAATCACCCGGTCCGATGATGCCTCGGCTCGGATGATTCCATCGCACGAGCGCCTCGAAGCCATAGAGCCGCTTGGACTGCACGTCGATGAGGGGCTGGTAGTAGACCACCAGCTGCTCCTGCTCCATGGCCTTGACCAGATCCCGCTCGATATCGAGGCGGTCGATCACCTGCAGGCGCTGGACCTCGTCGAACACCGCAAATCCGGATTTGGCCTTCTTGGCCTTGTACATCGCAGCGTCGGCGTCGCGCACGAGGTCGTCGGAGCGACGGGTGTCGTCCGGGCGGGCGATGGCGATCCCGATACTGGTCGACACCACCTGGGCGCCCCCGTACAGCGAGACCGGTTCGGCAAAGGACTTCAGGATCTGCTTGGCTACCGCCAGGACCGACTGTTCGGACAACAGGTCCCGGCAGACGACGACGAACTCGTCCCCACCGAAACGGGCGACCAGATCGCTGCCGCGGACTGTACCCAACAAACGATCGGCAACGATACGGAGCAGCTCGTCGCCCGCTTCGTGTCCCATCGAGTCGTTGATCACCTTGAATCGATCCAGGTCCAGGAAGAGCACGCCGAGAACGGTGTCGGTGGCCTGTGCTCGCGCGATCGAGCGTTCGAGCTCACCGAAGAGAGCATTACGGTTGAACAATCCGGTCAGCGGGTCATGCTTGGCCTGATGCTCCTGCAGGGCGATGTACTCCTGCGTGTGCCTGGTCGTGTAGTTCTGCCAGAGTGAGCCGATCATTCCCCCCAACGCACCGATCGCGCCGGACGCACCGGCGAGCACGAGGCCGCTTTCGTCAGTGACGTCGAAGAACAGCAGAGCGACGAGCCACGCGGTCGCAGTGGCGATGCCGCCGGCAAGGACAAGACCGGGGGAGAGAAGGAGACGGTTTCCCTGCACATGGTGCTCAACGGCAGATCCTTGAGGTTCTTGAGGAATCGCCCATGCCAGTGACGTTGAGGCCGGCCGGTGCTGCAACGCCTCGAGCCGGTTCAG
>JAHEJO010000036.1:1664-20900 GCA_024638805.1 Acidimicrobiales bacterium | reverse complement strand
TCGGCGGCGGTCACCGCCGGGGCGTCGGGCTGCGCTCGGGCGTGTTCGACGACGATCTCATCGAGAAGTCGCATCTTCATGGGTGAACTCGGGGAGGGGGCACCCCCGGTGGCCAACGCGCCCGGTTGGAGGTTTGTCGGTGGAACGGATGTAGCGGCGCTTGCCAACTCGGTCTCGAATTCGCCGAGCATGGTCTGGGCTTCAACCTGCCCGAGCGACGTTCCCTTGTATTCGAGACCCAGGTTCACATCTTCACCGCGGACCTGCACGAAGAAGGTGACCTCGGTGGCTGCATCCGCAGGGGCGAGGACACGGTGGGCGCCTTTGTGGCCGTCGATCGAGACCGGCGACAGTTCGCCGTAGGCGAGCATCACGTTCAGACCGGGTGCGGGCAGGCCCTCCCTGCGTCGGTCCCGCACAATGGACGCCAGCGGATACTGGCGGTGGGCAAGAGCATCCGTGAGTGCTGTCGACGCGGTCCGGGCCGCCTGGGTCAGCGGTGCGTCGAATTCGGTCGTACACACTACGGGAACGACGTTGAGCGCATACCCGGCCAGATCTCGAGCTCGGGTTGGACGGATCGACGCGGTGATCCCGATCTCGATCCTGTCACCGTGTGATCTGCGCCGCACGACCCGGCTGGCTGCCGCCAGAGCGAGCGCCACCCGGCCGACCCCTGCGCCGCGATCCAGGGTGTCGACGCGGAACGAGGCCGAACGTTCGATGAAGCCGTCCGCCTCGGGTGCCGTGGACCTCCACTTGGGAGTGTCGACCGGAGCCGACCGGGCGTGCGACAGCCAGTAGGCGCGGTCGGTCGCGTCGTCCGACCTCCGGATCAGCTCGTCGGCGAAACGGTGATACGTCATGGAGGGAGGGCTCGGTCGGCCCCCCTCGTACAGGGTCGCGAGATCTCTGAAGAGCGTGTCGAAGCCGCTCTCATCGATCATCGAATGATGCACCGCAATCAGCAGGCCGGTTCGGCTGAGGCCCGCAATGGGTGTCATGCGCACTCGGACGAAGGGTCCGTTGTCGAGGTCGAAGGGCTTCAGGAAGTGTTCGTGGGCCTGTATCCGAAACGTCGGGATCGAGCATGGGGGGCCCACGTCGAATGCGACCGCATCGGCAACGATGGCGACCCGTCGTGGTTCCACCATCGAGGTGCGAAGGATCTCATGGCGCTCGACGAGGGCGGCCACGGCCTGCTCCAGCCGTTCGACATCGAGGGAGCCATCGATCTCGTAGGCGCGGCCGACGTTGTTGCGTGAAGAGTCGGGGTCGTTGAGCCAATCGAACAACATCGACTGCTCGCCCGGGGTGAGCGGCGGTATCTCATGCTGAACCAACTCTTCAGCGACACACGAGTCTGCGTCGTCGGAGGCTTCCAACTCGATCGCAGCTGCGAGCGTCCGCGGCGTACGGTTTCCGAAGATCAGCTCCTCTCGGAGCGTCTGGCCTATCGCTTCGCTGATGGCGACGATCGACTGCAACGCAGCGAGGGAGTCTCCACCCAGTTCGAAGAAGTCGTCGGTCACACCGACAGGTTCGAGTCCCAGTATCCGCTCCCACACGCTGACGATGCTCTCTTCCACCTGTGTGGCTGGGCTCACGTGGAGGTTCGATCCCGTGCGGTGCACCCGATCCGGCGGTGGCAGTGTGGCGGTATCGAGTTTGCCGTTGGACGTCATCGGCAGTTCGTCGACTATCACGTAGGCCGACGGGACGGCGTGAGATGGCGTGCGATGCACGAGCCAGGTCCGGAGCTCGGCTGGCGAGGGCGTTTCGGTCCCGCCGACGGTTTGGATCCACGCAGCGAGCACCTCTCTTGGATTCGGTTCGTACCCGACCTCGGAAAGCATTCGTTTGACGTCGTCGACATCGAGTTGGTCGTCGAGTTCGGCGATCGCCTCGTCGCGTGTCTTGTGCCCGAGGCGCACATCCCACGCGTACGGTTCGGCATAGTTGTGGTACCCCCGCTCCAACTGGTGGGTGTAGATCCCGGCGGAGTTGATCAGACAATTGGTCGAACGCCCAGTGTCGTCGGGTCGGAGCCACGGCGCCTGGGTGTCCAGGAACCGATACATCTCGCTCAGTGCAACGTCGACGTAGCGATAGAAGTCGACGTAACGAATTCGGTCGAAGATGTCCTCGCTGTCGAACACGCTGGTGTCCAACAGTCGGTTCGGGCCGTCGTCGACCCGGTGATACACCCTCCTGGCCTGCAGGACTGCTCGATCGATGGCCTCGGGATCGAATCGGTCGTCCGTGAACTGCTGGGGGATGAGACGGGTTTCGAACAGCTGCCCGCGGGAGAGGCCGGTGACGATCATCGGGATACCGAGTTCGTCGGCTCTCGCGGTGGCGGTGGTGTAGATCGCCTTGTAACAGCCGTGGCAGACGTTGGAGTGGCGTGCCAGGCTGTCGGCGAAGATGGCGTTCATGACATCGGAGGTGATGAATTCGTGGTCCACGCCGAGGTCGGCAACGCTCTTGCGTACGTTCTCCTTGGCTCCCTCGGAGATGAAACCGTTGTCGAAGGTCACGGCGTACACCTCGAAGCCGAGCTCGACCAGTTTGTAGAGAGCGTAGGTCGAGTCCTTGCCTCCACTCAGTAGGTGGAGGCAGTCATAGCGACCCGCACGTTGAGCCCTGGCCCGCTGCAACTCGACGCCGAGGTCGTCGAGGTTCTTGAAGTAGTCCTCTGCGTGTTCCTTTATCCTGCCATACTCATGGCAGGTGGCACACACGCCACGGTCGTCGAATTCGACACCGGGCACATTCGACGGCAGTCCGCACCTGAGGCAATGCTGCTCGGGCTGGGTCCAGCGTGGTTTCCACAATCGGACCGCTGCTCTCGCCACGGCCGGATGCGCTTCGAGCTGGCGCTCCACCTCGGTAGGATCGAGACGGATACCGCCGACCTTGATCTGTTCGTCGGCTCGGCCCAGATAGGTCAGGGTCCCAGGCGACACGAACCGTACGAGATCGCCTGATCGGTAGAACCGCCGGCCGTCGAGGTGAACGAACGGGGCTTCAGGATCGTCGGTCAGGATCGGCGCGCCGGGACCGATTCCGAGGTACCCCGACGTGATCCCTCTGTGGGAGATGTACAACTCGCCCGGCGATCCGAGGGGCACCGGTTGGTGGTGAACGTCGAGAACTCGGAGGTCGACCCCGGGAGCTGGTCGCCCGATCGGGACATCGGCCCATGGTTCGGTGGGAGAGGCTTGGTGGATCATGCAGCCGACAACCGCCTCGGTTGGGCCGTATTCGTTGAAGATGCGGAGGTCCGGTCGCGTTTCCCACAGCTGCGAAGCCAGCCGCGAACCGAACGCCTCGCCACCGACGACGAGCGTGTTGAGTTGATGGTCGGGCGGGAGCATCCGCACGAGCAGTTCGAGGTGGGAGGGTGTGGCCTTGACCCAGGTGATCTCGGGGGTCTCGGCGATCTGGCGTAACCCCGGCACGCCCTCCTCCTCGACGATGATGAGCTTGCCGCCGGTGAGAAATGGCAGGAAGAGGCTGGTCACGGTCAGGTCGAACGTGAGCGCGCTGAACAGCGGGACGATCGGTTCTTCGCCCGAGCGCAGGTAGTGGGTCCTGGCGAATTCGAGGTAGTCGGCAACTCCTCGGTGGGTGATCGGGACGCCCTTGGGTTCGCCGGTCGAGCCCGACGTGTAGAGGAGGTAGGCCTCGTCGGCCTCGGTGACCGGAGTCGAGACCGCATCGGGGGCCGGAGGTGCGAGCAGTTCGGACGGAAGATCGATCAGCACCGGCGCACAGGCCGCCCGTTCGATGAGTTGCTGACGGCGGCCCGCCGGCTGGGCGGGGTCGATCGGCACGTAGGATCCGCCCGCCCACCAGGTGGAGAGAATGGCGACGACCGCATCCACGCCGCGCGGCATCTGGACCGCGACCCGCCGGCCGGGGCCGATGCCGTGAAATCCACGGAGCCACGATCCGATCCGGCGAACCTCGGCCATCAGTTCAACTCCGGTGAGCGATCGGTTGCCCTGAACCGACACGGCGCTGTGCCCGGCGAGTGCGGCGAAGAGCTGATCGGGAAGGAGGGGAGCGTCCACCGCCTCGGAGGTCCGGTCCCCCCACTCGATCAGCGCTGAGGCCTCTTCAGCGGTGATGAGCGAGTCCGCACCTATCGGACGGTCGGGGTCGGTCACCAGCGCCGTCAGGGCTGACACGTAGTGATGGGCCGCACGAGTGGCTTGATCGTCGGTGGCGGCGGCGTGGTTGATGTCGAGCGCCAGGGATGATCGGTCGTCTGTGTAGGTGGTGAGTTGGACGCGGAGAAGATGGGCGGAGTCGGTCGCGCCCGGGTGAACCCAGTCGGTCGTCACCTCGTGTGGGCCGAAGGCGCCGATTCCCCCTCGAGGAATGACATTGACGACCGTTTCGACATCGATGGCGGCGGGCGCCGTCCCCGGTCGTGCGTGGCGGATCGTGTGAACCACCGCCCGCGACACCCGCTTGTGCAGCGAGCGGAACGTGTCCCCGGCGGCGATCGTGACATCGACCGGGAAGACCTCCATGACCGGGCCGAAGAGGAATTCGTCCAGGCCCGAGCGATTATGCACGGGAAGGCCAATGGCAACCTGTTCAGCTCCGGTGACCCGGTTCAGGTAGAGCGCTGTCGTTGTGATCAGCAGCGACGTCCACGCCAGATCGTCGGTCAGGGCACGGTAGTCCGAATCCAGCCGTCGGGTGATCTTGGACCGCAGCTCTTCGTCGACGTCCAGGTGCAGGCGGCGGCTGCTCGGATCGGGCGTGCCGACCGATCTGTACAGCCGACCGACCCTCGGAGCCTGTTGGCGCTTTGACCAGTTGGTGCGCGCCGCATCGGTTCGGCGATCCGTCGCACGCTCGAGATTCGCTGACCACTCGTAATACGACGGGATTTCGGGGAGCTTCTCGTGGTAGGCGGCGGCGGTGGCCGAGAATACCGATGACGAGGCGGTGGCGTCGGTCACCACGTGATGGAGGTTCAGATACCACGATGTCGTTCCGTCCGGATGTTCCAGGACCACGCTGTCATAGGCGTTTCGTTTCAGATCGAGGGGACGCAGGACCCGCTCCCGGGCCCACTCGATCGCATCGGCCACCGTCATGGAGAGAATCTCGGTTACCGCCGGTGCAGTGCTCAACGAGAAGGCCGGATCACTTTCGCTTCCGATGATCGTGGTGCGGAGAACGTCTGATGCTGCGACGACATCAGCGAAGGCTCTGGCCAGACGCCGACTCTCGACATGCCCTTGGATCCGCGAGAGCAATGCCATGTTCTGATGCGGTGATTCGGGATGGCGCAGCTGCGAAGCCCACAGAACCCGTTGCATCGGGCTCGGCGCGAGACGCCCCGGGAGTCGAACTCGAGTTGTGTGCGCCGTGTTCGTCACGCCTCTGGATCCTTCCCATCGGGTCTGCGTTCAACAGCCCACTTCGCGGTCTGGAGATATCCAACCACTTGCCCTGCGCGTTCTCCGTAGGCCATTGGCATCACCATCTGGGTAATACTTCGTTCACCCTTAGCGTTTTGGATGCATCCGCGCTACCGATAGAAGCGTAGACGGCCTCAACTGCAGGCATGAAGAACGATCGGCGAGGCCTATGCATATGAAAAGGACAATCTTGACCAAAAAAGCATCTTTGATCCTGAGTGCTGTGTTGGTGGTCGTCGCCTCCCTCGGATTTGCGTTTACCGGCACCGCAGGCGCCCACAACGCCGAGGACAGCTACGTCTACGTCAACGTGACCGAAACTTCGCTGAACGGACGCGTCGACTACCCGTTCGGAGATCTCAGGGAGGCGCTCGGCTTCCGGTTGGATGGTTCCGAGGAGGAAAACGCTGCCGAGCTGGCCGGCCGGATCGATGAACTCCACGCCTTTGCCGACGACCATCTGGAAATCCGGGGTGAGGGTCAGAGCTACGAGCTGGTCTTCGGCGAGCTCGAGTTCCTGTTCGAGGACGACCCCGATCAGGAGATCAACTACGTGATCATCCCCTACACCGCCGAGGTCACCACCGAGACGGTTCCCCGGGTCCTGGACGTCACCTTCGACCCGTTCTTCGATCTGAGCGACGACAACAACGCCCTGCTCCTCGTCCAGAACGACTGGAAGGCCGGAATCTACGACAACGGAGAGGGTCAGGACGGGTTCTTCACCTTCGACGGCGACACGCCCCGCCAGGACATCGACCTGGGCGAACCGAACGGTTGGAAGAACTTCACCGCCAGTTTCTCGTTGGGTTTGGACCACATCCGAACCGGGCCCGATCACATCCTGTTCATCTGCGTTCTGCTCCTGCCCAGCGTCCTGGTCTTCAGCCTCGGCGGCTGGAGGCCCGCTGACAACTTCGGTCGGTCCCTGTGGCGCATTCTGAAGATCGCCACGATGTTCACGATCGCTCACTCGATCACGTTCACCCTCGCCGGTCTCGGCGTCCTCCCATTGCCCTCGGCCAAGATCACCGAAACGATCATCGCCCTGTCGATCGCCGCCGCCGCGTTGCACAACCTCCGGCCGATCTTCCCCAACAAGGAGTGGATCATCGCTTTCGGCTTCGGCCTCTTCCACGGGATGGGTTTCGCCTCGTTGGTGTCGGGTCTCGAGGTGGATCGGCGGACCCAGCTCGTCTCCCTCCTCGGTCGCAACGTGGGCATCGAGGTCGGGCAGGTCGGTGTGATCTTGGCCGTGTTCGGACTGCTGTATCTGCTGAGGAACACCGTTCTGTACCGTTGGGTGCTGACGATCGGTTCCCTTGTCATGGCCGTGGTCGCCACCGTCTGGATGATCGAGCGGCTCTTCGAGACCGATTTCGGCACCAACGACCTGGTCGAGGTCTTCATTCGGGTTCCGCGTTCGTTGTACGTCATCGCAGTGCTGACCGCGCTCGCAGGCGCCTACCAGATCTACGAGCGGCGCCGCAATCGGCTGGTCGACAGCGTGGACATCCCGACGATCGACCTGACCGAGGAAGAACCCGACGATCGGGCATTGGTCGAGGTTTGAGATCTTTCACGGAAAAGAGAAGGAAGAAGCAATGAAGGTTCTGGTAGCAGGCGGTGGCGGCTTCATCGGTGGTCATCTGGTTCAACGTTTGGAACGTGAGGGGCACGAGGTCCGATGTGTCGACGTCAAACCGGCTGCTGAGTGGTTCCAGCAGAGTGGTACGGCCGAGAACCTCGTGCTCGACCTGACCGAGAAGGACGCCTGCTTCAAGGCTGTCGACGGTGTCGAACGGGTGTACAACCTCGCGTGCGACATGGGCGGCATGGGGTTCATCGAGAACAACAAGGCTGCCTGCATGATCAGCGTGCTGATCAACACGCACCTGCTGATGGCAGCGCAAGCGAAGGGCGTCGAACGGGTCTTCTACGCGTCCTCGGCGTGTGTGTACAACGGCTCCAGACAATCCGATCCGAACGTGACCGCACTGGCTGAGAGCGACGCCTATCCTGCCGACCCCGAGGACGGATACGGCTGGGAGAAGCTGTTCTCGGAGCGGATGGGTCGCCATTTCATGGAGGATTTCGGTCTCCAGTTCCGCACCGCCCGGTATCACAACGTGTACGGACCGAACGGCTCGTGGACGGGGGGGCGCGAAAAGGCGCCTGCGGCCGTGTGCCGGAAGGTGGCCGCCGCCAAACTGACCGGCGATCACACGATCGAGGTCTGGGGTGACGGCTTGCAGACACGATCGTTCATGTACATCGACGACTGCCTGACCGGCACTCGCATGTTGATGGACTCCGATGTGACCATTCCGCTCAACGTGGGTTCGTCCGAGCTGGTCACGATCAACGGTCTCTACGAGATGGTGGCCGACATCGCCGGAGTCAAGATCGATCTGGTCCACGATCTCTCCGCTCCCCAGGGTGTGCGCGGACGCAACAGCGACAACACTCTGATTCAGCAGCACCTCGGATGGGAACCGTCGATCCCGCTGCGTGAAGGCATGGAGAAGACCTACGCATGGATCCACGACCAGGTGACGATGAGCTGACAACTCGAACCGAACTCCCATCCGGCACAACTCCCGACAACGACGAAGAGCCGGTCCTCCAACGCCGTTCGCTTACCCACGACACGTTCTGGAGCGTCTTGGCGAGGGGCACGCACACGGTCGGCGCCGTCATCGTGTTCTGGATGCTGGCCCGGTACCTCGGCGAGGAACAATACGGGCTCTACGCCGCTGCGATGGCGCTGTTCCTGCTGCTCAGTGCCTTCGTGACCCTGGGCACGTTCCACATCGTCGTTCAACGGGTGAGCCGGGATCCATCCCTCGCCGGGCACGCATGGGGTGCCGCGCTGGTGCCGGGCCTGGTCCTCTCCGTGGCGGTCGCTGCGATTCTCGGTGTCCTGGCGGGTCTCTCGGTGCCGGGAATGGATGGCCGCACCATCTTCATTCTCGCATTGGCCGAATTCATCCGTGTCGCCACCACGAGCCCGGCCGGATCGGCGCTCGTGGCCCTGGACCGTTTCCCGACGACGGCGGCACTGACCATTTGGACGACCCTTCTTCGGGTCGGCTTCCTCGGGATCGCGTTCTTCGCCCTGGACCTGTCGACGCTGCGGGCCGTGGCCGTCGCGTCGCTGGCCGCCAGCCTCGGGTCCGGTCTGGTCAGCTCGATCGCCGCAGCCAGGATCATCGGTCTGCCCAGATTCTCCGTTGCCGCGAGCGTGCAGATCTGCCGGGACGGGTCTCCGTTCTCGCTCACCCAGGCCAGCGGGGTCGTCCTCGGCGATATCGACAAGCAGATGCTGATCCGCCTCGACGCGACCCCGGAGTTCTCCACCGGCATCTACTCCGCCGGCAACCGGGTTCTGGGACTCGCAGCCGCACCGCTCTACGCCCTCTTGGCGGCCACCTATCCTCGGTTCTTCGCAAAGGGTGGCGAAAAGGGCCTCTTCGGAACCTGGTCCTACTCGAAACGTTTGATGCGGCCTGTCACCGCCTACGCACTCGCCGCAGGCGCAGCCCTCTTCGCGGTCGCACCCCTGATCGACGACGTATTGGGAGCGGGGTACTCCGATTCGATCGGGGTCATTCGTCTGATGGCACTCGTACCCGTGATCCATCTACCTGCATTGCTCGCTGGAGAAGCGCTGACCGGAGCCGGCCACCAGGGCACACGCAACCGGTTCATCATCGGGGCCGGCGTGCTGAACGTTGCGCTCAACCTGGCCCTGATCGGTCCGTACGGAGTCACGGGTGCGATCCTGGCAACGTATGCCAGCGAGATCTTTTTGCTCGCCGGCCTGATCGTCTGGATAAAGAGAAAGATCTCGGTGTGATGACCCGCCATCCTTGCGCACGATCTCCTCAGACATTCGGATCCGGAATCTGAACGAGATCACTTCGACCGCGGTGGTGAGCTCGACGACAAGTGCGGGGCAGCGCGTCGCCGAATCCGTCGGAGTGAGATGATGACGCCCGCCCCGGACGGGAGAGATGTCCTCTTTTCGGCTGGCTTACAGCCGCGTCCACACGGTGACGCCGGAGATCACCAGGCCGTTGCGGACGATCTGACGACAGTCGACGGGGAACTCGATCTCTCTGAGTGCTTCGAGATCGCTGATCTGGGCGAGCTGGCGAGTGCCCGATTGCGCGAGCCCGAGAACGTGCATGTCACCGAAGCCGACCCACGCCCCGGTGATGGCGTACTGGGCTTTGTAGAAGGCCTCTTTGGCGCTGAACACCGCAATCGCCGCTGTCTCCCGCTGATCGACAGGCAGATCCTCCACGGCGGCGATTTCATCAGGGGTCAGCAACATGTCCCGGACACCGTCCTTGAGCGGCTGGATCACCTCGGCATCAAGGCCGATGCCGATGCGTCGGGGGGCGCGGTCGGAGAAAGCTGTCGCTGCTGCGATGAACTCGTGCCCTACGCGTCGGGTGTGGGTGATCGATCCGGTGACGTTATTGGGCCATTCGGGTTGGCGCCCCTCGCCGACGGGCAGCGGCACGGGTTCCATGCCCAACGAAGCCAGTGCTGCGCGGGCACACGCCCGCCCGGTGATGAACTCCTCCTTGCGTTTGTCAACCGCCTTGGAGATGAACGCGGCTTCGGCGGGGTGTGGTGCCACGTCCTGCAAGAGTGAACTGGATTCGTAGACCGCAACTCCTTCCACGTCGGGAAAGAGTGCCTCGAGCTCGTCGGAGCGAGCGGGCTGGGTCTCGGCGCTTTCCATCATCGGAGTCTAGGGGGCCGGCCCATCAGGAACGGTGCGTGAGTTCACCAGTTGGTCAGCTTCCCGCTGTACGGCTTTCGATCCCGAGCTGAAACCAGTCGCCCATCTCATGGAGGACTGCCGTGAGTGCCAATCTCTTTCGCACCGCACCTGACAAGAAGCGGGTTGCCGCCGGCGACACCCTGTTCACCGCCGGTCATCCTGCTGGCCACTTCCACGGCGTCGTCGAGGGCTCGGTGGAACTGATATTCGACGGGGAGGTGCGCGAGACCGTGAGCGAAGGTGGCTTCTTCGGCGAGGTGGGAATGCTAGGCAAGCGGATCCGCAGCGCCACCGCCCGCGCCAAGACCGAAGCCTTCGTCGCCCGGCTGGACGAGCAGGCGTTCGTCCGGCTGGTCAAAAGGAACCCGTTCTTTGCGCTGGGGGTGATGCGCCAAATGGCCGCTCGGCTCGAGCATCGGGACGACAACCCTTCGGCGCCCTGACCGGCAGGTCAGGTCGGCCGAAGTGCTCTTCTGGCCCGATGTCTTGGGCGCTCGGTCCGATGTCATGGGCTCTCCGCCCGAGCGAGCTCGTCCAACCTGCGCAGGCCGAGCCACAGCACGCTGGCGTACGGTGCCGCCCACCAGGGCGCCGAAAAGGTGACGATCGATCCGCCCTTGCCGTCTGGTCGGATCCGATGGGTTGTGGCGCTGAGCCTCGCCACCCGCCAAGCCCAGTGATGTCCCTCCTCGAAGTCGGTGATCTCGAAGTCCAGCCAAAGGCCGATCGGCGTTCTGACGCGGCCGACGGCTCCGGCCCCGATCGTTTCCGGTCCTTCGACCGCAGTGACCGTCGGCCCCCACTCGGTCCAGTAGCGCGTCCGGGCCATCAGTTTCCACAGCAGGGCAGCCGGGGCCTCGATGGAGCGGCTGACCTCGACCCGTCCCATGGGTCGCGTACTACTGATCGGACGGTCGCAGGTACCAGAGATCACCCACGTCGGTTGTCGGTCCGTCGATCAGCCGGGTCGATACCGAACGAAGCGTTCCGGACCTGATCTCTTCGACGGCCGGCACCGGGTCGGGATCGCCGAAATGCCGCGCGTCGGACTGACCGTTGGTCGGATCGTCGGTCCACCACGACGCCTCGAGGGCGATTCCGTTGGGGTCCATGAAGTAGATCGAGTGCATCAGTCCGTGATCGATGACGGTGGTCACCTCGGTACCGAAGGCTTCGAGCCGGGCCTTGAGTTCGAGTACGGCCGTCTCATCGGGCATGTTGAGCGACATGTGGTCGAATGCCATCGCTCGGGCGTCCGGGACCCCGGCCGGCTTGGCCAACGTCTGGCTCGGTTCGTTTCGGTACTCGAAAAAGGCCACACACGAACTGCCGGTGTCGAAGAAGTAGTGGCGGAACTCGGGTGTTCCGATCGTGGCGACGAGCGGGGCCCCCAGGGTCCCGTGCCAGAACCTCGTGGTCGTGTCCAGGTCGTTGGTGATCAACGCCAGGTGGTTCATGCCGGCCCACTTGGGAAGACGATCGCGGGCATCTGTGTCGTTCGGCATCGCGTCGGGTGTTGTGGTCATCGGGCTCCCTCTTGGTGTCGAACGCCCATGATTGCATCCCGTCGTGCCATCCGCCCAGCGGAGCGACGTCGGTGGGTCGATCGGCCATCACAACGTCGGTTCGGTGACGGTGTTGATACTGCGACAAGGACCGACCAGAGCCACACGTCCCGGACCGTGGAACCGGGCGCGAGGTGTCGCCAAGAAATCGTCCCCCAGCGGCGATGTCGCCGATTCTTCTCTCGCGGTCCGATAATCGCTCCGTTCGAGTGCGAACGTTTCGACGGCCGGGGCTAGGCTTTTCGCTGGGCCCTTCGGCCCTGGCGTCGACACTAGGTGCTGTCGATGGTGAACCAGAATCAGCAACCCACGAGGGGGAAATCGAAGTGACAGACGGGCTTGACCGGGAAACCCTAGAAATGGTGATGGAGTCGGTCACCATGTTCGCCGAAGGTGAATTGCCCGACACGAAGCTTCTGGAGATTGACGAAGCCGACGAGTTCCCCGAAGCGATCGTGCGGGGGATGTGCGGTGACCAACTCGGGATCTCGCTGCTGTTCATCCCCGAGGAGTACGGCGGGATGGGCGGCGGCGCCTTCGACGTCTACCGGGTGTGCGAGCTGTTGGCGGCGGTCGACGTCGGAATCGCAACCGGTGTTCTCGCGACCTTCCTGGGAAGCGACCCCATCGTGTTCGGAGGAACGCCCGAACAACGCAAGCGGTGGTTGACCCAACTCGCCAACGAGGGATCGCTGATGGCTTACGGCGCCACCGAGCCCGAGGCCGGCAGCGATCTCGGATCGTTGAAGACCATCGCTGTGCCCGTGGAGTCCGACGGCGAGGTTGTCGCCTACCGGATCAGCGGCAACAAGCAGTGGATCAGCAACGGTGCCTACGCCGATCTGTACACGATCTTGGCCATGGCCCCCGGCGGCCCGTCATGGTTCGTGGTGGACGCCGATGCCGAAGGGTTCACCAAGGGCAAGCCCGAGGACAAGCACGGGATCCGGGCCAGCAACACCTCCGCACTGAGTCTTCAGGACGTCGAGGTCGGCGTCGACCGTCTTGTCGGTGAGGCCGAAGGGCTCGGGCTCGTCCAGGCACAAGCGGTCTTCGGATACACCCGACTGATGGTCGCTGCGTTCGGACTGGGGGCCGGGTGGGCAGCTCTGCGACGTGCGATTGACTACTCGACCGAACGGATCCAGGCCGGTGGCCCGCTGTCGGAGAAGCAGGGGTACACCCACAAACTGATCGTGCCGCATGCTGTGCGGCTCGAGGCGTCGCGATCGTTCATCGAAGAAACAGCGATCAGGATCGACGACGGCGAAGAGTTGCTCAACACCGAAGGAGCGATCGCCAAGTACATGGCCAGCGAAGCCGGGAATGCTGCGGCCGACGCCGCCATTCAGGCACACGGCGGTTACGGCTACACCAAGGAATACATGGTCGAGAAGTACAAACGCGATGTCCGGATCACCACGATCTACGAGGGCACGTCTGAGATCATGGAAATGACCATCGCTCGGGACCGCTGGCAACAGCACCTGAAGAGTCGAGGCCGCTTCTACCTCGATGCGGCTGATCGTTTGGATCGGCTGGCCGGGACCAATCCGAACGTTGGTGCCGATGTCGCTGCGCTCGCCGCCCGTGCCCTCGCCGGGGTCATGGAGACGGCTCGGATTCAGCGGCTGACCCGGAACCAACATCTCCTCTTCCGCATCGGCGAGTTGGCATCGTTCGTCGAGTGTGCGGGGTCCTTCGCCCGGCGGGCGGCCAATGCCGCCGTTGGTGGATTGAGCGACAAGGCGGAGACAACGTTCAGTGCTGACGAACTTTCGGTCATGTCTCGGGTGTTCGCCCGAGAGGCTGCCAACAAGGTGGCGGTCGAGGGTGTGCGCTGGGTGCTGGGCGCCGCCGCACCGGGGACGGTCGACGCTGACGCCCTCGCCGCGCTCGCCGGAACGTCGGCGATCGCTCAGGCTCAAGCGGGTCTACTGACCGATATGGATCTGGTGTCAACAGCGATCAACGGGCACGCCAGTACCAACTGAACGGCGCCAGCTTCCGAGGTGGGCAGCGTCGCCGCCTGAACACCTCAACGAGTCCACGGAACAAGTCCACGCGGCGTTACCAACTGACAACAAGAGGATGAGAATGGTTGAGCAAGCTGGGCGAGCAATCGCCATCGTCGGCGTCGGTGCAATCCTGCCCGACGCCCCTGACGTCACCGCCTACTGGCAGAACCTGGTCGATGGCCGCTACAGCATCACTGAGGTCGATTCGGATCGGTGGGATTCCAACCTCTACTTCGACGAGGACCGCCAGGCCGAGGACAAGACGTACTCGAAGATCGGTGGATGGGTACGCGATTGGGAATGGTCGCCGCTTGAATGGCGCCTCCCGGTTCCGCCGAGGGTCGGCGATGCGATGGACCTCACCCAGAAATGGGCGATCGCTGCGGCCCGGCAGGCGCTGATGGACTTCGGCTACCCCGATCGGGAACTGGACGCCGAGCGCACCGCTGTGGTGTTCGGTAACGCAATGGCAGGAGATCGTCACTACAAGACCGCATTGCGGGTGTTCTTCCCCGAGTATGCCGATGAGCTCGCCCACGCACCGTCCTACTCGGCACTGGACCCAGCGACGAAAGAGGCTATCTCAGCCGAGTGGACCGCCGGTGTCCACCGCCGCCTTCCCGAGATCACAGAGGACTCGATGCCCGGTGAGCTGGCCAACATCATCGCCGGTCGTGTCGCCAACCTTTTCAACTTCAACGGTCCGAATTTCGTCGTCGATGCCGCCTGCGCGTCCGCCATGGCTGCGGTGGATGCAGCGATCGAAGGTTTGGAGCAAGGTGACTACGACGCGGTCCTGACCGGTGGTGTCGACGGCAACATGAGCCCGTCGAGCTTCGTGAAGTTCAGCAAGATCGGCGCACTTTCGGCCTCGGGCACCCGTCCCTACGGCGACGGTGCCGACGGGTTCGTCATGGGGGAGGGCGCAGCGGTGCTGCTGCTCAAGCGACTGGCCGATGCCGAACGGGACAAGGACCGGATCTACGCCGTCATCCGTGGTGTCGGCGGCGCCAGCGACGGCAGAGGCAAGGGGATCACGGCCCCCAACCCGGTCGGCCAGATGCTCGCCGTCGAGCGGGCATGGGAGAATTCCGGGCGGGTGCCCGACACCGCCACATACGTCGAAGGGCACGGAACGTCCACCAAGGTTGGAGATGTCGTCGAGTTCGACAGTCTCACCCATGTCTTCTCCGATCTCGGTCTCCCGCCGCGCTCGGTGCCGCTGGGTTCGGTGAAATCCAATATTGGTCATCTCAAGGGTGCGGCCGGTGCCGCCGGCATGTTGAAGGCGACGTTGGCCCTTCACCACAAGAAGATCCCGCCGTCGTTGGGGGCGGGTAAACCGAACCCCAACATCGATTTCGAGAACTCACCGCTCTACACCAACACCGAATTGCAGGAGTGGAAAGCGGCCGACGGTCAGGTCAGAGCCGCGGGTGTCAGCGCCTTCGGGTTCGGTGGCACCAACTTCCACATCGTGCTCGAGGAATACATCCCGGGAAGGATCGTGAGCAACGGGAACGGTTCGAAACAGGCTGCCGACTCCCAGGTCCGCCGCGTCAAGCCGTCGGCGCTGGAATCGAAAGCTCCGTTGCGGGGTGCGGTGGTCGTCGGGGGACCCGACGATGCAACCGTCGCCGCCAGGTTGGCGTCGATCGTGGCCGACGCCGGGAAGGGCACAACCCCGCCCATCGCTCCGCCGGCCGAGGCTGATCTTCGCTCCGAGGTGCGAGTGGCGATCGACTTCGCTGACGCCGATGATCTTGCCGCCAAGGGAGGCCGAGCGGTCGATGCCCTGGAGTCGGGCAACCAGCTGGCCTGGAAGCTTCTCCGCAACCAGGGCGTGTTCATCGGTCGTGGTGAACCACACCAGACGGCCTTCCTGTACACGGGGCAGGGCTCGCAGTACGTCAACATGATGGCGGGACTTCGACAGAGCGAGCCGATCGTCGCAGAGGTCTTCGAAGAGGCCGATCGCATCATGGCACCGATTCTGGGCAAGCCGCTCACCGACTACATCTTCATCGACGGCGACGATCCGGCCGCGGTCGCCCAGGCCGACGAGGAACTTCGACAGACCGAGATCACCCAGCCTGCGGTGCTGGCCACCGACCTGGCGTTGACGAAGATGTTGGCCGCTTACGGGATCGGTCCGGACATGGTGATGGGTCATTCATTGGGTGAATACGGCGCTCTGGTCGCCGCCGGGGCCATGCCGTTCGGCGATGCCCTCGAGGCGGTGGCCGCCCGGGGCAAGGAGATGGTCAACGTTTCCATGGACGACAACGGGCTGATGGCTGCGGTGTTCGCTCCGCTGGACGAGATCGAGGCCACGCTGGAGACCATCGACGGGTACGTCGTGATCGCCAACATCAACTCCCAGAACCAGGCGGTGATCGGCGGCGCCTCGGCCGCGGTCGAGGCCGCCTCGGCGGCATTGGCCGCCAAAGGCGCCCAGGTCGTTCAACTGACGGTAAGCCATGCCTTCCACACCGCCATCGTCGCCCCCGCTTCCGAGCCGCTCAAGGAGGTGCTCAGGAGGCTCGACCTCGAAACACCGCACATCCCCATCGTTGCCAACGTGAGTGGCCGCTTCTATCCGTCCGGTCCGGCTGTCGTCCCCGAGATGATCGACATCCTCGGCCAACAGGTCGCATCGCCAGTCCAGTTCGTCAAAGGGCTCCACACCCTGCACGACGCCGGCGCCCGCAACTTCGTCGAAGTCGGACCCAAACGCGCCCTCCAACGTTTCGTCGAAGACGTCTTCGGTGACGACGACGAGGTCATGGCGATCAACACCAATCATCCCAAGACGGGCGATGTCGCCTCGTTCAATCAGGCGTTGTGCGCCCTCTACGCCGCCGGCCTCGGTGTGGGCACGCGTCCGGAGAAACCTGTGCCGGAGCCCACGCCGGCGTTCCAACCGAGCATGCCCACCCCGGCGCTGGCGCCGGTTGCCGCGACCGCACCGGCCGGCCCGAGTACCGATCTCTACACCGACCTCGGCCGGATGTTCAGCGAGTTCATCCAGCACGGACGGGAGCTTTATCAGGCCAACGGAGCGGCGATGGGAGGCGGCGGAGAACTCGGCACAGGCGAGCCTGTGGTCGTCACCGGTGCTGCACTGGGACTGCCCGGGACGCCCCGTGTTTTCGATGATCACAACATCATCCGTCTCCTCGACGGCGAGTCGTTCATCGATACCATCCCTGTCACCCACCGTCGCAAGATCGTCGATCGCCACATCACCCGTTTGGTGAAAGGTCCCGACGGTGCTGGAACCTTCGAGACGATCAGTTCGCCCGACGAGGTGCTCAAACTGGCCGGACGCAAAGGTGAGTTCGACCTGAGTGCCGAGTTCGGCTACCCCGCCGATCGGCTCGGGGCTCTGGACGTCACCAGCGCGCTTGCGATCGGAGCGGGACTCGATGCGATGCGGGACGCCGGGATCCCCTTGACCATGAACTACAAGACCACCACGACCGGCTCCAAGCTGCCCGAACGTTGGGGACTGCCGCCGGCCCTTCGGGACGGAACCGGCGTCATCTTCGGCTCCGCCTTTCCCGGTGCGGATCGGCTCGTCGACGAGGTTGCCCGATTCGAACTCGATCACGGCCGCCGGGAGCGGCTGGCAACGCTCGAACACCTGCGGGACCGGATGGACGAGAGCAATCCGATGGTCACCGAACTCGAGCACATGTTGCACGAATTGCGAGCCGAGATCGAAGAGGAGAAGTACGAATACGACCGGCGGTTCCTCTTCAAGGCGTTGTCGATGGGTCACTCGCAATTCGCCGAGTACATCGGTGCCCGCGGGCCGAACACGCAGGTCAACTCGGCGTGCGCCAGCACGACCCAAGCGTTTGCGATCGCCGAGGACTGGATTCGACTGGGCCGCTGCGACCGCGTGATCGTCGTGGCCGCCGACGACGTCACCAGCGACACCCTGCTGTCCTGGGTCGGTGCCGGATTCCTGGCCACCGGCGCCGCTGCGATCGACGACGTCGTGGAGGAAGCGGCGCTCCCGTTCGACCGCCGCCGCCACGGCATGATCGTCGGCATGGGGGCAGCTGCCGCGGTCATCGAAAGCGCCGACGCTGCCCGCGAGCGAGGACTGCGCCCGATCTGTGAGGTCTTGTCGACCGCAACGGCCAACAGTGCCTTCCACGGCACCCGGCTCGACGTCACCCACATCCGTTCTGTGATGGAAGACCTCGTGAGCCGGGCCGAGGATCGCTGGGGCATCGACCGGCACGCGATGGCCCAGGAGCTGGTCTTCGTCTCACACGAGACCTACACCCCCGCACGGGGTGGAAGCGCCCAGGCCGAGGTCGACGCATTGCGCTACGTGTTCGACGGTGACGCCGATTCGATCGTGGTGGCCAACACCAAAGGTTTCACCGGCCACGCCATGGGCGCCGGCATCGAGGATGTCCTGGCGGTCAAGTCGCTGGAAACCGGCGTCGTTCCCCCCATCGCCAACGTGAAAGAGGTCGACCCCGATCTCGGTCACCTGAACCTATCGAAGGGCGGGGCCTATCCGGTTCGGTATGCCCTGCGCCTCGGCGCCGGGTTCGGTTCGCAGATCAGCATGTCGCTGATGCGCTGGGTACCCAGTCCCGACGGCGCCCACCGCGAGCCGGACGAACTGGGTTACGGCTACCGGGTCGCCGACGATCAAGCCTGGCGTACGTGGCTCAAAGAGGTGAGCGGACATGAGGCGGCCGACGTCGAGGTGGTCGCCAGGACCCTGAGGATCGTGGATTCGGGACCGCCCAAGACCGAACCCGCCCAGCGGGCCCCCCGACCACGGGTCAAGGCTCGCATCGCCGCTCCGACACCCGCCGTTGCGCCGGTCACTCCTGCCATACCCGTTGTGCCGCCGCCCGTCCCGGGTCTGGCTGCGCCTGTGGCTGCGCCTCCTGTGGTTGCGCCTGCTGCTGCTCCTGTGGCTGCTGCTCCTGTGGTTGCTGCTGCTGCTCCTGCTGTGGATGAGGTGGTTGAGGCTGTGTTGGGTGTGGTGGCTGAGCAGACGGGGTATCCGCCGGAGATGTTGGATTTGGAGTTGGATCTGGAGGCGGATCTGGGGATTGACACGGTGAAGCAGGCGGAGACGTTTGCTGCGATTCGTGATTTGTATGGGATTGAGCGTGATGAGGCGTTGTCGTTGCGTGATTATCCGACGTTGGGTTCGGTGGTCGGGTTTGTGAGGGAGCGGGTGCCGGGTCTGGCTGCGCCTGTGGCTGCGCCTCCTGTGGTTGCGCCTGCTGCTGCTCCTGTGGTTGCGGCTGCTGCTCCTGCTGTGGATGAGGTGGTTGAGGCTGTGTTGGGTGTGGTGGCTGAGCAGACGGGGTATCCGCCGGAGATGTTGGATTTGGAGTTGGATCTGGAGGCGGATCTGGGGATTG
>JAHEJO010000036.1:0-1564 GCA_024638805.1 Acidimicrobiales bacterium | reverse complement strand
AGCAGGCGGAGACGTTTGCTGCGATTCGTGATTTGTATGGGATTGAGCGTGATGAGGCGTTGTCGTTGCGTGATTATCCGACGTTGGGTTCGGTGGTCGGGTTTGTGAGGGAGCGGGTGCCCGACGCCGCGAGTGGCCCGGCGTCAACCGACGACTCGACCGGTGAACAACACGCCCAGCCCGAAGCGGCTCCATCGGACCTCATGATGGGAGATGATGAGCGTTCCGCCGCCGTTCCCCGGCGCGTCGTGATGGCGGTGCCCCGACCGGAGCTCTCGATGTTCGCTCCCACCGGGATCCAGCTGGGCGAGGGTGCCCGCGTCGTCGTGATGCAGGACATCGGAGGCGTTGGTGCGTCGGTTGTCGGCCGGCTCGAGAAGGCCGGGGTCGACGTCCTGGCGCTCGACGGCAGCCCTGATGCCGACCAGCTCCTCGAAATGATCGACGCGTGGAGAGCGGACGGTCCGATCCACGGCCTGTACTGGTTCCCTGCGCTCGATCAGGCGCCCCCGGTGGCAGAAATGGACCTGGACGGATGGCACGATGCCCTGCGTCTAAGGGTGAAACTCCTGTACCGGGTCCTGCGTCACCTCTACGACCAACTCGGTCAGGCCGGGCGCTTCGTCGTGGCCGGTACCCGTCTGGGAGGCCTGCACGGCTACGGCGACGAAGGAGCTCTCGATCCTCTTGGCGGCGGAGTCGTCGGTGTCGCCAAATCGTTCAAGCGTGAACGACCGGAGACCGTGGTCAAAGCGATCGACTTCCCGGCCAGCCGTAAGACGGCGGCGCTGGCCGACATGATCATCGCCGAGACAGAGCGTGATCCAGGAGCGGTCGAAATCGGTCGCATCGACGACCGCCGATTCTCCGTCGGCACAACCGAACGTGCTCTGCCCGATACCGCTACCGGCCTCACGCTGGACAAGGACTCCGTCTTCGTCGTAACCGGCGCCGCCGGCAGCATCGTGTCGGCCATCGTCGCCGACCTCGCCCGGGCCAGCCACGGCACCTTCCACCTCCTCGACCTCGTCGCCGAACCGGATCGTGACGATCCGGAACTGGCGATGTTCGGCGCCGACAAGGAAGCGTTGAAGCGTTCGATCTTCGAGCGCCTCAAGTCCGATGGGAAGAAGGCGACCCCCGTCACCGTCGACAAGGAACTGTCGGCGATCGAGCGGTCCTACGCCGCGCTGTCGGCCATCCGCTCGGTCGAAGCCGCCGGAGGGACCGTTCACTACCACTCGGTCAATCTTCTCGATGCCGAGCGCATGGCCGAGGCCACCGCCCGAATCGCCGAAATGAGCGGCAAGGTCGACGTGCTGTTGCACGCCGGTGGGATCGAAATATCCAAACTGCTGCCCGAGAAGGAACCCAAAGAGTTCGACCTCGTGTTCGACATCAAGGCCGACGGGTGGTTCCATCTGATGAGAGGATTGAGTGAAGTCCCGATCGGGGGAACGGTCGCCTTCAGCTCGGTGGCGGGACGCTTCGGTAACACCGGGCAGTCCGACTACAGCGCCGCCAACGACCTCCTGTGCAAACTCACCTCGAACCTGCGGACCTC